>NZ_JABSUV010000004.1:0-248499 GCF_013284275.1 Brevibacillus sp. HB2.2 | reverse complement strand
CACTAGCACTTCAAAAGCGCTAGGTTCACAATATACCATGCATCATCATTTTGAGTCAACAGGTATTTTTTTAGGTGTTTTATTTTGTTCCGCTCTTTTTGAAAGGCGGATTTCTAATATAACATGATCTATTTAGTTCATCAAATGTAATAACTGGAAATAAGAGCACGTGTGGAGGATTAGGAAAAATAAATAATCACAACAGATATTCGCGACTATCCATTGTGATTGTGTAACTTCGTTAATAGACGTACTTGGACCCTAGCCCCCAATAGTCGTAATCATATTCTTTTGGGTGCTTGATCAGGTGCTTAGAACGTTTGACCCAGTTTTTCAGTTGTTCTGATTTAGCAGTTTTGGTTACATGATCTACTAACTCATATAAACTGACTATGTCTTCCGTTATTCCTGACCGAACGATATCCCCAGTAAAAACGTAGAGACTACTAAGAAAAAAAGAAGTGTGCGTGCATTTTTCATCGTCAATAAACGCACAAATCATCGGTATGTTCTCAAAACTGTTTACTGCCAGCTCCCAATCTTGCTCAGGGATCTTTTCATTACTGTATGCCCATGCTCTAATTTCCTCTGGACTTGGGTTCCAAGCATGTTGTAGGTCTTTGAAAATCATTTTTCATCCTCCCTTGTTCAGGGAGCTGCTTTTAATTTCAGCATGATTTGTTCTTGATGCTCTCCCTGTTCGTCTATCCATTTTAGATTCATTTTCAAATCTGAGAAGTAGTATTCGAGCTGCTCTTTCGGCGTATCTTTGCCAGGAAAATCGGGTGAGAGGAGATTCGGGTACTCCTGAAAAAGCAGTAGCTGCTGCTTTTCATTGATCTCTTCCAGATCAATTTGATTGAGGTTGCTAGCTCTACCCCCGTTGACTAAATCGGCTTCGGCATACAGCTTCGTTACTTGATTCATCATTATTCTTTGCCAAATAAAATGAGTAGGCAACTGTCGTGTGTTCACTCTCAATTGGCCTGATCTCCATGATCACGATCCAATTGTCACTCTCCCCCGTAAACGTATGCACCCAGTCATCATTAGTGGAGCAACCACCTAGAAGTAGAAACACCATCAGAAGCAAGACAATGTGCCTCATCTCAATCCCCCCAGATGGTTACTCATCCGCCCAATCCAAAAATCCGGACAACAAGCTCTCTTCTTCCGCTTCGTTTCCGCGAAGCTTCCCTTCCAACCGATCGATTCGCTTTTGATACGCCTCTGCGTCAGCCTTGGACCTGTTTCGCAACAGACTCCCGCGCTTCTTCCACTGCTCATACGCTTGCTTCGTATAATGCAAAGCCTTCTCCCAATCCTTCAACTGGTGTTCATACAGCTTGGCAGCCTCAATATACACCTCTTCCGGGACATATCCGGTGGACTGAATGCACGACTCCCAAACGGTTAGAGCTTTTTGCCAATCCTTTTGCTTTTTGTACAGATGACCGATGGCGAGCTTGGCCCGGTTACTCCACACATGCTCACTGTCTGCGACGAGGCGATAGCCTTCCATAGCGGCTTCCTGATCTCCAAGCGCGTCGTACCATCTGGCAATTTCGTAGCTTTCCTCGAAGGATACCGTTGCACTCCCTTGCCCTACCAATAGCCGTGTCATATGAATGTACATCGTGATCAGAGACAGGACATCCGTTTCGTTATGACGTAGCACGCCTTCGATGACATCAGGGTCTTGGGCATGCAAAAAGTCGAAATACCGCACCGGTGCCAAATAACCGGGCAAATCATCCTCGCGAAATACATCCAGCTTTTCCTGCTCGATGATTCCCAATCGGCACGATTCCAGCTCCGCCCTCCACAGTCTCCTCGCCCCGTGCAAAAGGTCAAAATGACCAAAGGTAGGCAAAGCAGGCACTTGATCGCGCACCAGTGTATGCCTCGTCCGCACCTGCGGCCAGTCAAAGGACTTTCCGTTAAAAGTCACCAGATGCGAGGACTTCTGTGCTTGCTCCAAAAACGATTGGTACAAGGTCACCTCTGCATGCGGGCCCGGGAGAAAATGCTGGCGCACCACGACATGCTCCCCCTCGAAACGACTGTACCCCAAAAGAAAAATCGCATTGCCTGCCCCGCCTGACAGCCCTGTCGTCTCCGTATCGAAAAACAGCAAGTCTTCTGGTCTCCTGCCCGCAGCGGACAGCGGATGCTCTCGACCAGCCGCTTCCCACATACGGATCGCCTCGTGCAGCTCGGAAAAGGTGTAAGCACCATGCTGCTGATCGATCGGATAGCGAACCTCACGAATCATGACGTACTCGTCATCCCAGATGTAGGGCGATGCCTGCATTTCCTTCCACTTGTCGGTAAAAGGTATCTGAAGCTCGGCATTGCTGTCCGCTGGTACAGCCGCCCTCGTCTCTTCCTCTTGCTCTTCCTTGCGAATGGGCGTTTCCGGTTCGACTGCTGGTGCTATCGCTTTGTCCGTTTCCAGCGAGAGATGTCCCTTCATCCGTTGCAACTTGGATTTAAGAGACATAAGTACTTCCCCCTTGAGCGATTCGCAGCAAGGTCATGGCTAGCCCCTTGCTGCCGTCATCTGTCGCTCCCACACAAGATGGACAGCCTGACTCACACGGGCAAGAGACAATCATCCGCTCTGCTTGGGTCAAAATCGTCTCCATTTCCTTATACACTTGCTCGCTCAAGCCGATGCCTCCCGGATAACGGTCGTACAAAAAAATCGTCGGCTCCTGAGAATGAACAGCCTTTCGCTGCGGTATCACGTGCAGGTCCATCGGGTCGCACATGACAAACAGCGGAGCAACGTGCTGCAACACATGCGCCAAACCGACCAGGCCACGCTCCACATCCTCAGTCCCGATCTCACCGAGCAACGCCTCGGAAAAGCCGATCCACGCCGCATTTGTATGCAGCTCCTCTTCCGGCAAATGAATCGGTCCCGAGCCGATGTTTTCATGCGTCTCGAACTTGATTTTCTTAAAGATCGTCGCCATCGCATTCACAGCCACCTCGCCATAAGCCAACGTGCTCTGCGCATGACGACGGGACTGATCCTGCTCCAAAACCTTCAGGGAAACAGCCAGATTGGCGTCCGTGTAATAATCGACCTGCACTTCCCGGACATACGCCTTCTTTTCCTCGTAGTCCAGCTTTTCCACCTGGAATTGCGTTCCCTGATGCAGGTAAATGGCCTCGTCATGCAAAAGTGTCATGGAGCTGAAACGGTCCATTTCCCCGATGACACGCTCATTTCCCCGTTCACTGATATCGATGATCACGACATTTTCCTGCGAAGCTGACCGCAGACTGATGTTGTGGGCCGGGAATGAATCGTTCATCCAGAACCATTTGCCCCGCGAGTAATGAAGCACCTGCTCCTCGGTCAAAAACTCCAGAATTTCCACGATTTCCGCACGTCCGAATGTATCTCCCTCACGGAACGGTAGCTCGTATGCAGCACATTTAAGATGGTCCACCAAAATAATCAGGTTATCAGGATTGATCCGCGCTGTCTCCGGACTGCGGTCGAAAAAGTACTCCGGATTGGCGATCACATACTGATCCAATGGCGTGGAGCTGCCGACCATAACAACGACGGATTCCCCCTGCCGTCTTCCTGCCCGTCCTGCCTGCTGCCATGTGCTTGCGACCGAGCCAGGATAGCCAGTAATGACACATGCCTGAAGCTGCCCGATGTCGACCCCAAGCTCCAGGGCATTGGTGCTGACCACGCCCATAATGTCGCCATTGCGCAAGCCGCGTTCGATCTCTCTGCGCTGGCTCGGCAAATAGCCGCCACGATACCCTTGGATCGTTTTTGGCCCAAGCTTGCGGCGAATCAGCTCCTGCAAATACGTGAGCAAAATCTCTACACGTACACGGCTTCTCGCAAACAGAATCGTCTGAATGCCATTGGTCAAAAACTGCTCAGTAATGTCCCTCGCCTCCAATGTGGCGCTGCGTCTAATATTGAGCTGCTTGTTAACCACGGGCGGGTTGTAGAAAAGGAAATGCTTGATGCCAGACGGAGCACCATTGTTGTTGACCAGCTCCACCTCTTCTTCTGTCAGGGCTTCCGCCAATTGCTTCGGGTTGGCGATGGTCGCTGATGTGCAAATAAATTGCGGGTGGCTCCCATAAAAAGCGCAAATACGCTTCAACCGCCGAATGACGTTGGCGACATGGCTGCCAAAAACGCCGCGATATGTATGCAGCTCGTCAATAACGATGTATTTGAGATGCTCGAAAAAAGACACCCACTTGGTGTGATGGGGCAAAATAGCGGAGTGCAGCATGTCTGGGTTGGTGATGACGATATTTCCTGCCTTGCGTACCATCTGCCGGATATTTGCAGGTGTATCACCATCATACGTTTCTGATTTGATGGAGAGTCCCATTTCCGTAATTAGCTCGTGCAGCTCGGACTTTTGATCCTGCGCCAAAGCCTTGGTGGGGAACAAGTAAAGAGCTCGTGCTTGTGTGTCTTCCGATAACGTCTGGAGGATCGGCAAATGATAACACATGCTTTTTCCGGAAGCCGTGGGCGTAACCGCAACGATGTGTTTACCTTCGCGTACATGGCGAAAAGACGTTTCTTGATGCGTGTATAAGGAGGGAATGCCTCTATTCGTTAGGGCATCTCGAATTCGTCCGTCCAGCTCACTTGGAAATGGAACGGACTTTGCTTCACGAGCAGGAATGACCCTCCAATGCGCAATGTTATCCCGAAATCGTTCGTCTGTTTTTATGTGATCCAATATGGCTGCGATATTTTTTTTCACATTCATTTTCGTCACCTTCTTGCTACCATTTTACGAATGGACGTTCGGCATGTAAACATGGAATAAAGATCCACATATGCTCAAGTCGAGTTTAAGGCAGTATTCCCACAATGTACGTGCCGACAAAAAAAGCAATCAGATCGACCTCTCCTTGATCCGATTGCTTTTTCTATGAAAATATTTGTATGTGTTACGTCCTTTAATGAAACAAGGATGCAAGATGATGCTCCAACACTTTCGTAATCCGCTCCCCATCGACACGCTGTGGTTCGAGATAGGCATGCAGCGCCAGACCGTCGATGACGGCATAGAGCTTCTCTGTTTCCATCTCTTTGTCTAGCCCTTTGCGTAATAGATTCATTTGATCAGCGGATTCTAACAGCTTGCGTACGCCGGCATAGATCCCGTCGTGCTGTGCATCAAAGCCTTCTTTCTTGTGTCGGAAGTACACCGTAAAAGCAAACCACACTTCCATTTCAACCATCTTTTCTTGATTCGTAGGGAGAAGCTCCAGAAAAATTTTCGTGACTCTCTCTTTTGGTGCCCATTCTTCATTGGCGGCGATTTCAGCAATTCGAGCTGTCGCCCTCTCTTTTACGAGCTGCATAGCATACATCAGCAGTTCATCCTGTGTTGCGAAGTAATGTCGCAAAGCACCTAATGAAATTCCTGCTTCTTTTGCAATGCCCCTTACCGTCGCCCCCTCCATTCCTTGCTCGACAATGACACGCCACGTTGCTTCTGCTATTTGTTCTCTTCTTTTCTCATGATCGATTATTTTTGGCATAGCTGTATTTTAACAAGGTTTGCAAAAGGCAAGCAACCCTCAACAATACAGTTGTATTATTTAAGGGCCGATGGTAAAATTCTTTTTGCTAGCACAGATGTATTATAAAAAAACTCCTCATGCAGGAGAAGAAACTTCCGAAAAGGGGACTTGTATAGTGAATTTTGTTGCATGGATGATTGTCGCATGCGAAATCGCATTTTGGGTGGTCATTGTACTTGGCCTTTTCACAAGGTATGTGCTCAAACAAAAAAAGGCCGGGCTTTTTCTTCTCGCCCTGACGCCTGTTGTTGATGTGGTTTTGCTCGTCGTCACGAGCGTGGATTTGTATCGCGGAGCTACCGCAACAATTCCGCATGCGCTTGCTGCCGTTTATATCGGGGTATCGCTTGCATTTGGGAAAAGCATGATTCAATGGGCGGATGAAAAATTTCAGCAATACGTCACGAAGCAAGGTACGCCTAAACCCAAGTTATACGGCATGGAGTATGCCAAATATTACGCCAAAAGCTGGTTTAGGCATCTCTTCTCCTATGTAATTGGGGCGGCTCTCTTAGCGGGGACCATCTACTTTATCGATGATGCAGAACGAACTGCCGCTTTATGGCAAATTCTCCGGCTATGGACTGTTGTTCTAGGGGTTGATCTGTTGTTTACAGCCAGCTATTTTCTTTTTCCAAAGAAAGATAAGCAAGGCACCGTTTCCAAAAAGGATTGGTAAGAGGCTTTCTTGCCCAAACAATGCCCATGAGTGATTCGTGTTACAAGAATCTCTCATGGGCTCCTTTATTTATGCATGATCCTCGTCTTCACTGTCATCCTCTCCAAATGCAAGCTCAATGCAAATAAATTGAATCACCAGTTGGCAGATTTGGCCGTCTTCATCTATCCCAAAATAGACAGGATAGGCTCCGTCTCCAAATCCCGTCTGAATCATCGGAATCGATAAATCGGTGCCTGGTATCCTCCAATTGATATAATCTCCAGCGCTTCTTTGATATTTTGGATGGTCTTTGTAACATTGTGCAAAAACATCTGCAAAATATCCATCGTAAATATTGCCGTCTGGATTCTCCTTTTTCCAGCTATCATAAAAATCCAGATAAGCATCTCTCGTTTTGACATCTACCACAGTAGCAAGGCCTGCATCTACGTTAAAGCCAAAATATTCACCTTCCTCTAGATTTTCGAGATTCTCGTCTCCGATGAGGGCTTCCGTAAATTTTTGGGGAGTTTTATCTGTGAACTCCACCTTAGCAGCTGCATAGCGATAATGGTCTTCTTCGACTGTTACCACACAAACGGTTAATGGGAAGGTTCCTGTAGGGACTTTCCGAAAATACGGGGCACTATTTCTCTCCAGATACGCAAGCGGATCACGAACGATGATGTCTCCAGTGGGGATCGTAATATCCCCCAAAGAAAGCAAGTTGATTGGTCTCCCACTGATCTCCGTTGATGTGAAGTAGGAGTGTAAATCAACTTGGGGCTCTAACATCCGTTTTTTTTGCTCATATCGTGCTAACCATTGCTCGTTTGGAATCTTATTCATCTTTATTCCCATCCTACTATTGTCAATTTGTCAATCACTTCTAAAATTATACAGAATCACCCATAGAAACGATAGAACGGCTTGGATGCATAACGGGCAAGTCGATGCATAGGCATGGTTAGTGGATGAAGTACGACAAGGAGGTTGCCCCGAATGAATCCGCCAGACAAAGGGAATCAAATTCCTCAACCGATGAGGAGAGACGGAACCGGATGGGTCGATCTCGGCCCACGGAATGTCATGCGTGATCGGCAAAATCCGAATATGCTCGTTCCTCCCGTCACAGATGCGGGCTTGCTGCCCAATCTAAAATTTTCCTTTTCAGATGCCTTCATGACGTTAAATCATGGTGGTTGGTCCAGGGAAGTCACCATTCGCGAGCTGCCAATCGCCACTACACTTGCGGGTGTAAACATGAGCCTGACGCCGGGCGGTGTGCGCGAGCTGCACTGGCATCAGCAGGCGGAATGGGCTTACATGCTACTCGGTCGTGCACGAATTACGTCCGTTGACCAACGCGGACGTAATTTTATCGCAGATATCGGCAAAGGCGATTTGTGGTATTTCCCTCCCGGCATCCCCCACTCGATTCAGGGACTTGAGGAAGGCTGCGAGTTTTTGCTCGTTTTCGACGATGGGCATTTTTCCGATCTGAATACGCTATCGATCTCCGATTGGTTTGCTCATACGCCAATAGATGTGCTTTCCGCGAATTTTGGTGTGCCTGAATCAGCCTTTGCCGACATTCCTTGCGAGCAAGTGTACATTTATCAAGACGAGGTTCCGGGTTCCATCGAAGCAGATGAAGTGGAATCCCCTTACGGAACCGTCCCCCTTCCCTTTACCCACCGTCTACTTGCGCAACGCCCACTGATCACACCTGGCGGCAGTGTGCGCATCGTCGATTCACGCAACTTTCCGATCTCCAAAGCAATCGCGGCAGCACTCGTAGAGCTACGTCCCGGTGCCATGAGAGAGCTACATTGGCATCCCAATAACGACGAGTGGCAATATTACATTTCGGGCCAAGCACGCATGACCGTTTTTACCGGAAATGGAAACGCTCGAACCTTTGACTACCAAGCAGGTGATGTCGGTTACGTTCCTTTTGCGACGGGGCATTATATCCAAAATACCGGGACGGAAACAGTGTGGTTTTTGGAAATGTTCAAGAGCGACCGCTTTGTCGATGTGTCGCTGAATCAATGGATGGCACTCACCCCGCATGAACTTGTCGCTTCCAACCTGTGTGTAGGTCCTGAATTACTGGATGCCCTGCGCAAGGATAAATGGCCAGTAGTCAAATATCCTGGATATGGCTATGTCCGGTGAATACAAAAAGGCCAGCCCCAATGGACTGGTCTTCTTGTACGTTGATTTGCGTTTGTTGGAGTGCCGTGTTTCCTCATCCATGAATGGATGCTTGACTGGAAGCCGTTTTGGCATCCTTCAGGTTGCGGTTTTTCACTCCTAATGATAAGACGAAACAAATAAGCAAAATCAGACACGCTAGCCCGTATGGATAGTTGATATCGATATCGAATAAAAAGCCAGCTACGATAGGACCTGCAATATTGCCAAGACTGGTAAAGGCTGAGTTAAGGCCAGCAACATACCCCTGTTGATCCTTTGCAAGCATCGACATTTGAGTACTGATGGCCGGTCGCAAAATATCGATCGCCAGAAATACGATAAAGGTAACGGCAAAAATCATCCAAAATCCGTGAACAAAAAGCGTCAGGATAATAAACAATCCAGCAAAGAGCAGGCAGATCGAAATGACCCTTTTCTCGCCAAAGTGATTCATGATCCAGCTAAAGGCAGTAAGCTGAACCACTGCGCCTGCTATTGACCCAAATGTAATGATAAACGCGATATCTTTCGGCCCAAATCCAAACTTGTGGTCGACAAACAATGAAAAGACCGTTTCAAAATTAGCCAGTCCGAAAGACATGACAAACACAATGATCAAACTGAAAAAATAAGGCTCTCGATAGGAGTACATTAACTGAGAGAGAAGACTGCTTCGTTGTTTTTCACTTGAAGAAGAGTCAGCTAATGATTCTTCCGTAGGTTTCGATTCTTTGAGGATCAACAACGTAATGCACGCAGCAATCAATCCCGCAATTCCTGCCGAATAAAAAGGGACGCGAATACCAAATTCCGCAATGTATCCTCCAATGCCTGGACCGATAATAAAACCGGTAGTAATGGCTGCCGTAATATATCCCATACCGGCCGCTCGTTCTTCATTCGTTGTAATATCTGCTGAGTACGCCATTACGGCCGGCATAATCAGTGCGGCACTAATCCCGCCTAACAACCTAGAAACAAACAGCAGGACTGGAGAATTCGCTATTCCAAACATCACTTCTGAAATAGCAAATACGACCAAGCCGATCACAATGATCTTTTTTCTTCCGAACGAATCGGCCCATCGCCCGGCAATGGGGGAACAAAGAAGCTGCGTCAGCGAAAAGGCTGCAACTAACAGACCGATAGTCCCCCCGGTAATTCCCAAACTCTCCATGTACTTTGGCATAATCGGTATAACAAGCCCGATCCCCGTAAAGACAAGGAAAATATTGAACATCAGAATCAATAAGGCTCCCTGATTTTTTAATAATAAAGCCATTTCCTATCCCTCCAATCCATTACCTAAATACTGAATATCCATTCTAGATAGTCGCGTAAAAAAAGCTAGCGGGACGGTTTGGCAATTCCAAATAAAAACACATCCATCGCTAACCGAAAAGTTGCCAGCGCTTCCTCTCGTTCCATTCGGCGCGAGTGTTGATTTAAACCAAACATCAGACTGTCCAAGATAATGGCGACTCCGGTTACATTCGTCATTTCAAATTCGCCGTTATCGATCCCCTTCTGGAGCAACTGTTGATTAAAGTCAATATAGCCTTGGATCATTTTGTTGATACGCTCCTCCACATCCGAAGGCTTCTCCAACATGTCGAAAAATTCATCAGCAGCCTTGGTCAGCGGGTGGTTCATAAAATCGGTCGCAAAATGTTCAGCCATTCCATACAATTTATCGATCGAGCTCGTATAGAGCTGTTCCTTGGCCAGCCATTCCTCTTCCCATTCGCTGTTCCAAGCTTCAATCAGATGTAAAAACAGCCCTTCCTTGCTCTTGAAATGATAATAAATGTTGCCGCCGCTGTATCCAGTAGCTTTCACGATATCTTCTATTGATGTAGCCTTGTAGCCTTTTTGCATAAATAAAATTCTGGACGCGTCCGCTATCTTCTTCTTGGTCTGCTCTGTTTGCTGCTTCTTTTTATTCAACGGTAATTCACCAACTTCCCATCTAACAATACTGAACTTTCATTCAGTATTATAAGCGTTACATACATAGTTGGCAAACCTTCTTTGGTTTGAGTCAACATAGTGGAAGAGAAGAAAAAGCACAGGTCTCTTCGACTCTGACACGCCAGCTGGGGGATTGCCTGTCCGTCTACACTCCCAAAAGGGGACCGTCGAGCCAAAGCCACCCTACGGGCGGAAGTTTCTCAAGGAAGAAGTGTTCGACGAGCGGGTCCCCTTTTGGAAGTTCCGACTGGGCAGGCGTTTTCAAGGTCTACGAGCTCTGTGCTTTTTCTTCTCACCAGCTTTATTGGTTCGTGAGACCTGTCAGTCTAAGAAAGCAATAGACCGTATAAAGCCCCCGTAACCACAACGAGCCATGGCGGCAGCTTCCAGTGCTCCAGCATGATAAACAAAATAGCCGCTACGATAAAATCCATCGGGGCAAGAATGGTACTTGTCCAAATCGGATCGTACAAGGCTGCGAGTAAAATACCGACGACTGCTGCATTCACACCTACCAGCAATCCCTGGATTTTGGAATTTCTCCTCAAGGCATTCCAAAACGGCAATGCGCCGATGACGAGTAAAAAGGCCGGTAGAAAAATGGCTAGAGTAGCCACTATCGCACCGACTCCTCCTGCAATCAATGCTCCCAAATAAGTAGCAAATGTAAACAATGGACCCGGTACTGCTTGTGTAGCCCCGTAGCCCGTCAGAAAAGCTTCTTGCGTTACCCAGCCTGTCGGGATTACCTCCCTTTCCAGCAAAGGCAATACGACATGACCTCCGCCAAAAACAAGTGAGCCTGTACGGTAAAAGCTCTCAAACAGCGCTAGCAAGGAAAAGCCCGTACTCTCTCGGAGGATGGGCAGCACAAGCAAAAGTCCGAAGAAAACGATCCAGCACGCAATGGCTAATGCACGACTGATCGGCACACGAAATTCAGGGAAATCCGAAACTTTTGGCTGCCGGAAGAAAAGCAATCCTGCTATTCCCGCTAGAATCATGACTGTGACCTGACTCCATGCAGAATGCCACAACAACGTGATGGCAGCAGCGGTGATCGCAATCGTCACCCGTGTTCGATCCGGGGCCAGCTTTTGTCCCATCCCCCATACGGCATGAGCGACAATCGCGACAGCTACTAATTTTAGACCGTGAATCCAAGAAGCACTGCCACTGTCTACTCCCTGTAACGTGAACGCAAATATCAGGAGCGCCAAGACTGACGGCAGAGTGAAGCCGAGCCATGCAGCAACCCCTCCCCACAATCCGGCTCGCATGATGCCAATTCCGATTCCCACCTGGCTGCTTGCGGGGCCAGGGAGGAACTGACAAAGCGCAACCAAGTCAGCGTAGCTTTGCTCATCCATCCATTTTCTACGTCGAATGTATTCGTTGTGAAAATAACCGAGATGCGCGATGGGACCTCCGAATGAGGTCACACCCAGCTTGGCAGAAACGAGCAGAACTTCCATCACAGACTTCCAACTACTTTTTTGTTGCCCTGCTTCTTCTCGAAGATTATTCTTCACTTCGCTGTACACCTCTCTTGCTTTCCGCTTCATCATACAAGCTATTTTATCGCTTTTCCTACCCTTTCCTTGTAAAAAGATCGTAAAAAAACCCCTATCGCGGCCTATTCATGGGGGAGCGACCGCGTTTTAGCGGAAAGTTTTTATGCGCTCCGAAAAGTTTAAATCTAGTCGAATTTGCAATGTGAAGCACTTAAACTTTCCTACACGTTGAAGAAGGCTCCGCATCGATACGGAGCCTTCTTCAACACTGCTATTCCATCCGAAATACCGGTCCTCGCGCCACGAACGGCAGGTTACTCCCCTTCGGCAGCATGATGGCATGACTACGAGTTACTTTGATCCGATCACATTCCCCATCGGTAATGATCAAAATCGGTCCGTCCTTCGGAAAATCAGTTGCTTTCTCCAGCATGTCAATGCCCGGCTGCAGAATCGTTCCTCCGCGTCCTTTTACTTTGACGCGACCTGCAATGTCCTCGGGAGAAAGGTAGCCCGCATCATACGCCTGCGCATCACAAAAGACCACGCGCGCATACGGAACATCTCGCGCTTCACTGTAGCTCGCAATTGCCCCCAATGCTTTTCCGAGCAGCTTGGTATCCATCGAGCCGGATGTATCGATCACGACGCCAAACGTGCGTGCCAGCCGATCCGTTTCCCGAAAGCTCCAGGCAGGACGGGCAATGTCGGGTGTAGAGGACTGTCTGCGGCTTGCCCTTGCATACGTGCGACTCTTTTCCAACGGCGGAAAATGCTCGTCGAACCAACGGGCAAGCTGAACATCCCATGGTATCGGCGGTTGCCCCAAGGCGCGAATCTCTTCTACCAAACCCGCAGGCAAAAGTCCTCGTCCCCGCTCCTGGTGGTAAATCAAGCCTTGCGACATCGCACTGCGATAGAAGTCATCCAGCGTCGTTCCCGGACCCTTTTCCCAAAAACGCGGATCGTTGCCATCCAGAATATCGCCCATGCCGATTCCTCGTAAAGTGTAAAGCTTGCGATACGTACGCATGTCCGTCACGATTCGATCATAGATGGCCTCTGCCGAAAGTCCCTTCAAGTCTGGGTCGTACAGTCCGCCAATTTGCGGAAAACGTCCGACACCGAGCTCCATCAGCCATTGATTGATCACATAATCGCAGCTAACATTCCAGTAATACGGGTCGCGCCCTTGGCAGCGCTCATGATGGCGAAGACCTGCGTGCAAGAGCTCGTGTGCTATCACGAATTTGCATTCCTCTTCATCCAAGCCAGCTGCAGGATTGATGAAGATTTCGTTGGCTGTTACATCTATGGCTGCCACCGAGATTTGCAGCCGCTGACAGATCTGTGAATTCTCGATAATCGTGAAATGACTCGCTAAGGAAGCCAGCAATGGATAATGATTGATGAACCAGCGTTTGGCCTTTTGTGCCTCGGACAGCTGGTTCTCTTCATTCCCGAGAGCATCGGAATAGCCGCCCGCTACGCTGACAGCACTTTGCACCGCTTGCGCCAGCCCTATCCCCAAGAGACGCTCCCACTTCACATCTCGGTTGTAGGTGTACCGAGCATATTTATCCGCGAGAAGCATATCTGCCTGTTTTTCCCCGCCCGTTCCAAACAGCTTCAAATGCTCCGGCACCCCATGCTCCACGAACCAGTCATACAGCTCTTCTTCGCTCTTTCCCGATTTATCCAGCTCAAAGGCCATTTCAGCAGGAGGCTTCCCCAGCTTCATGTCTCTTAAAAAACGCGTTATATAACAATCGCAAGCGATGTTCCACAAAATCGGCTGCTCTTTTTCCACAAAATGTCCGAAGCCTAAATGCAACAGTGCATGTGCGAGAACATAAATCCATTCCCCGACTTCCCCTCTGCGCTTCGGATGCGCATACAAGCTGCCTTCCCGGGTCACAACTACCCAACCGTTATCCGGACAAATACTTCGCTCGGAACGTATAAAGTGCGCTCGCGATGACAGTGGACCAAACATCGGGTGATGACTCAAAAAATGGACGGCCTGTTCGTAGTTTTGCGTCGCCGGGTCGTTTTGAACTCCTCTGGCCATTGGCTATTTGCCCTTCCTGTCCATGGCCAATCGCGGTAAATCACGAATGACCTCCACAACGAACCAGTCTGGCAATCCGTCGCCATCCTCGTGCCGCGCCACTACCATTTGCGCCATTTCCAGTGAAATGGAGGAGAGCTCCTTCAAGAGAGCTTTCGCTCGGTGTGCAAACCGTTTATGCTGTTCCCCCACGGAGACTTTATCCGCTGGCAGTTCTTTTTTGATCTGCGAACGGAAAGAATCCGCCAGAAAATACAGTACGTCTCGATCCTCTGGAGCCGTCGGGAAAGAAGCCTCTCCCTCCAAAATACGGTTGAGCTGGTATTTGCCCTGAATATTCTTGTGAAAAGCCCGAAATTGAGCCGCATGCTGGGGCGTCAAGCATCCGTAGGCCAGTACCCCCACCATCTCTGTCGTCAAGTTCTCACCGAATTCGTTCAGGGCATCAGAGAGCATGTGCCAGGAACGCGGAGTAGAAAACGGTTCCTCGCTCTTCGGTGGCTGCGACCACAGATAGTCCGGGCGCACCTCCAAAAATTGCAGCACGTAGGAATGGATGCCGTTGCTATACGCCCAATTCATCCATTGTTCATACGAAACTAGCAATTGCACATGGAACATCCGGTTGATCAGAGCAGACGACATCGGTTTGACAATCGCGCTATCCTGCGCGCGGTTACCTGCTCCAATCACAATGGACCCTTCTGGCAGATGGTAATCCCCGATTCTCCGCTCATGAATGAGACTGTAAAACGCCTTTTGCACTTCTTGCGAGCATGCATTCAATTCGTCAAGAAACAAGCAGTACGGCTCTTCTCGCGCAATTTGTGCAGGTGGGCAAAATCTGCTTTTCCCATCTACGATCTGCGGGACACCAATAATATCCTCAGGTGCCAGCTGACTACCCAATAACGATACGCAAGGGAGGCCCACCTGCTCGGCAAACGCCTCGACGAGAGACGACTTGCCGATACCTGGTGCGCCCCAAATAAATACGGGACGAGCTACTGCAACGTTTAGCAGCACATCCATCAGTTGATTTTGCGTTACTTGAATGGCTAGATTCATTTCATAACCTCTCTTGTTTGATTGATTTTTGCAGCAATCTACCTCTTTCCATGATGGATTTCCATTGACTAGAGCGACCGTCACACCACAAATATTTCCTAATATTACAAGAAGATTGAATAAGGAGCAAGAAAGAAAGGCAAGTCGCAAACTTGCTACTCGCATCCATCGCATTGGAAGAGCTTGGGTTAAGCCATATCATTAACGCAGAGGCGGACAAGCCTACTTCTCCTCCTTATGTAACATTCCTTTTTTTACCACGTCACATAGGCAAAGGGGGAATCACAAAAGATGAGAAAAATCATGAAAGCCAGTGGTATCACCCTATTGGTCACATCCTTGATCGGATGCAGCTCGAGCGAGCAGTTCGTATCAAGAAGCGAAAGTGGAAACAAACCATCAGCATCTGTTGAGCAAGGCCAAAACAATCAGGTAGCCTCCAGTCCAAGTCCTCCCAGCCAACTAGCTGATTACGCCCTGAAAAAATCGGGCGATCCTCTCCCCAATGACATGTACTTCAAAGATTACGGCACCAACCAATTTGTCTCTACGGCGAAGGACCGCCTGTCTACTTTTGCCGCAGATGTGGACACCGCCTCCTACACCATAATGCGCCATTTTATAAAAGACGGGAATCTCCCGCCAGCAGAGGCCGTTCGGGTGGAGGAATTCATCAACTTCTTCCCCACTTCGTATCCCGCGCCGACCAATCAGACATTTGCGATTCAGGCCGATAGTGGCCCCTCTCCGTTTCAAAAAAATCTTCAAATAGTTCGAATCGGGATCAAAGGAAAGGAATTAAGCCCAAAAGAGCGGAAGCCCGCTAATCTCGTCTTTGTCATTGATGTATCTGGCTCGATGAATCAGGAAAACCGATTAGAGCTGGTGAAAAAAAGCTTACGTGTTCTTGTCGATCAACTCCAACCTACAGATTCAGTAGGGATCGTCGTCTATGGATCAGAGGGACGCGTTCTTTTGCCCCCAACCTCTACCGAAGACAAACAGGCGATTTTATCAGCCATCGATGAACTGCAACCCGAAGGCTCCACCAATGCGGAACAAGGACTGGTGCTCGGTTATGAAATGGCGGCCCGTTCCTTCAAGCCTACTGCCATTAACAGGGTGATTTTATGCTCCGATGGCGTGGCCAATGTAGGAGAAACAGGGGCTGAGGGCATTTTGCGTTCGATCGAGGACTATGCGCGAAAAGACATTTACTTGAGCTCCTTTGGCTTCGGCATGGGTAATTATAATGATGTCATGATGGAGCAATTAGCGAATAAAGGAGAAGGCAGCTACGCCTACATCGATACGTTTTCCGAGGCACGCCGCATTTTTACGGAATCTTTGACAGGCACCCTCCAAACGATCGCTCGGGACGTAAAATTTCAGGTAGAATTCGACCCTAAGAAGGTAGACTCGTATCGCTTGATCGGTTATGAGAACCGCGATGTCCGCGACGAAGATTTTCGCAACGACAAGACAGATGCGGGCGAGATCGGAGCTGGCCATAGCGTGACCGCTCTTTATGAAGTGAAGCTAGCTTCCCCTGTCCATGCAGAGCTCGGGACGGTTCGGGTGCGCTATCATCATGCCTCTACCCAAAAAGTAGAGGAAATCTCTGAGCCCGTGAAGGTGCAAAGTACCTTGTCTCCTGATGTGACGTTCCTTGCTGCTGTAGCAGAATATGGGGAAATATTGCGAGAGAGTCCGTATGCCGAAAGAAGCTCCCTTGCCGATGTACTCAAACTGGCGGAAGCCACAGCCACTGGAGAGGAACAGTTAGAATTTGTCCGCTTGGTAAAAGATAGCATGGCGATCAAAAGGAACTAATGCTTGTTCCTATGCTTTGGTGTCACGCCTGTATCTCATCCAAATATAAACCATCATGCCAACCGCCGAACCGATTAGCAAAAATGTGATGCCATAATGACGTATATAAACGACGACCTTGAGCCACTCTTTCTCAAGCGCCCGTCCCAACAGTAAAAAAGTGACACTCCACAGGAATGCGCCGGCGTAAGCAAATAAAGCGAATCGTCGAAACCCCATTGTAGAGACTCCTGCCAAATAGGCGGTAATATGACGGACACCGGGCAAAAAATAGCCAATGAGCAACAGGTATGGACCGTACTTGGCAAACAGCTTTTGGGTTGACTCTATTTTTTTCGGCGTAATATGCAAGTACGGTCCAACCTTCATAAGCAACGGCAGCCCCCACTTCCACGCGATGGTATAGCTGACCGTAATCCCTACTGCCGCTCCCAAAAAAGCGCTCAGTATTGTAAACGGCATGTGCAAAACACCGCGAGAAACCGCATAACCGGCGTACGTCATCAGTACCTCATCGGGTATGGGGAGCCCCACAACACCAAGTGTGAGCGAAAAAAAGATGCCGACATATCCATATTTCATCAAAAAAAGATCCAAATGCTGCTCCACGGCTACCTCCAATAATGTTGTCCTACTTCATTGTATTCTCTCCCTATTCTTTGGCATTCTGGCTTTTTTACAAAAAAATCAGATCAAGGCATATGGTATCCTAAAAAAGATCTTATTTCCTTTTTCAGGTGACGTCATGAATTATATGGAGCAAATAACGTATGCCCTCTCGTTTATCGAGAAGCAGTTAACGGAAAAAGTCACTCTCGATGAAGTGGCATCAGCCGTCGGATATTCCAAGTACCATTTTCAACGCTTGTTTTTTCACGTGACAGGAGAAACGGTCGGTCAGTACATTTCGAAGAGGCGCTTGACCGAGGCAGCCAAAGCACTGTCGCTCGAACAAAAGAGCGTGACAGAAGTCGCCTTTACCTATGGCTTTGATTCCCACGAAGCCTTTACTCGCGCCTTTACCAAACGCTTTGGCCTGCCTCCTTCTGCTCTTCGCCGATCTGGTAAGATGCCGCGATACATGATGTTGGAGCGCATGGAGTTGCCGTATTTAGAAAATATTCAGCAACAGTCCATTGAGCCCTTCTATGTCCCTGCCGACGAAGCGCTGAACCTGGCAGGCTACTACTCCCCTAGTTTTTCGGTTCGTGATATTACCGGTTGCTGGAGCCGCTTGGGGAAACAAGTGGGGTGGCAGCCAACGCAAAAGCGTTATGGTATCCTTCGCTACCCAGATACATTTGGACTGGAGCTGAGCTTTACGTATTTCGCCAGTCTGCCCGCGTCGGAACATGCTGACATCGACAGTTTGGAAATGCTCACTTTGCCTGCATCAAGTTATCTTGTGTTCCCTCACAAAGGATCGGTGCAAAATCTAAAGCTGACGTATCAATACATATACGGGAGCTGGATGACACACGCATCCGAATCCGACCAGCTGTATGCCCGATACGATTTTGAATACTACGATCACCGCTTTCTCGGAAATGACCATCCTGATTCGCTTTGTTTCATTTATATACCCGTTCTAGCCCGAGAATAGTCGGGAACGTTTCGCATTTTCGATCAAGTTTTCCTCCTTTTCCTGTCGTACGCTGGATGTGTGAAAAGGAGTGAATCGAATGAATGAACTGACCTATTTGACAGCAACGGAGATGGGCACTTGGATTCGCGAGCGAAAAATAAGCGCCGAGGAAGCTACCCGGCATATCTTTAAACGAATCAACTCCCTCAATGGCAAAGTGAACGCCATCGTCGCCTATGATGAAAAAGGTGCGTTCGAAGCCGCCAAACAAGCAGATAAAGAAATAGGGGAAGGCATCTATCGCGGGCCTCTTCACGGGGTACCCATTACAATCAAAGACTCTTTTGCCACAGCAGGACTCGCCACTACTTCTGGTTTCCCACCTCTCAAAGGCTACATTCCCCAACACGACTCAGCAATCGTTAGCAGACTGAAGCAGGCCGGAGCCATCATCCTGGGCAAAACGAATGTCCCTCCTCTTCTGATGGACATGCAAACAGACAATGATATTTACGGTAGGACGAATAATCCATGGAATCTGGATAGAACAACAGGCGGAAGCAGCGGAGGATCGGCAGCCGCAGTTGCTGCCGGGCTTTCCTATTTGGATATCGGCAGTGACATTGGCGGTTCGTTGCGTGTTCCGGCTCATTTCTGTGGCGTACTTAGCATGAAGCCAACAGAGGGAGCCGTTCCATCAAGAGGACACATGCCCGGTTTTGAAGGAACCGCTGATTACACTTCCTCACGTCATCTTGCTTGCTATGGCCCCGTCGCTCGATCGATCGAGGATCTGAAAGTGGCCTTTTCCATCATTAGCGGTGGAAACGGCAACGCTGGCCTGCCTCATGGACCACAAGTGTTGCCGCCTCCCCTCAAGGAACAGCCCCTGCACATTCGCTGGATGGAGGAGCTGCCCGGCTACCCGACGAGTCGAGCTATCCGCAATCAGTTGCGTCGCTTTGTCAAAGTGCTGGAGCAACAAGGTATGCATGTAGAACAAGTCACGGCACCACCTTTGGATGTACGCAAAGCATGGGAAACATGGGGGAAAATGATCGACGCGGAGTTAAACTCTACGACACCTACCCTTATGAGGGGATTGGCTCATCTCCTGAATATGCCGATCTATCGCCAGCTTCCCACGGCTACCATGCTCATCCCACTGACGTTCAAAAACTACATGCGTGTCTTAACCATTCGGGAGCAGCTCATTCGCAGCTTCGAGCAATTTATGGCCGACTGTGACTTGTTTTTGTGTCCGGTTAGTTGCACAACAGCTTTTCCACATATGGAAAAATCGAAAATGTGGGGCTACAAGCCGCTTTACACCAAACCGCTGTACGTAGACGAGAACCCGCAAAACTACTGGGCCGCTACAACTTTTTATACGAATCTGTTTAATGTAACCGGAAGTCCGGTCGTAACGATGCCGATTGGTTTTGATGAGCAAGGTCTCCCTATTGGCATACAGTGTGTGGGCAAGCGATGGCGTGATAGGGAATTGCTACAGAGAGCATCGACATTGTATGCGACCTGTCCAGAATGGCGAGCGCCTGCCATTTCTGTGGAGCCGCATTAAGAATAAAATATTCCAGTCAATCTGCATAAAGCCCCTTTCTTGTGAAGAAAACTACCAGTGCGAATCCCATTTCTGGTAATGAGGAGGGGCTTTATGCTTCCGTTATTATTGAAAAAGCGCCTGACACTGATCGTTTCCATGCTTTGCATGACGCTTCACCTGTCCGGCCTGTCCTTTGCAAAAGAGACAACAAACGCTCCAGCTGTTCAACAGTCCCATCTCCTCCAATCGAAGACGTTTCTTCAATCACAAGAAAGGCTTGCCTATTCGCTTGGCATTCAAGCATACATCTACGGCTATCCGTTAGTGATGTCCGCCAAAACGATGGAAGCCATGGTCAAAAATCGGGCGCCGATCAACCAGTTTTACTATGCGGACACACTCGCTTCCCCAACTTATCGGGATATCGTGACGCCGAACTCCGATACATTGTATATGAGCGCATGGCTGGATTTGTCGGAAACACCCGTCCGCTTGACTGTCCCCGCCAATCCGCAAAACCGCTATTATACCGTGCAAATGCTGGATGCGTACACAAATACGTTTCGCAATGTCTCCAATCGTTCCACCAAGCAGCAGGCCGGACAATATATCATTGCAAGCCCACAATGGAAAGGGCCTACCCCAGCCCATATCCCTGTGATCTATGCCCCTACGAATACCGTCTGGCTCATTGGTCGTGTCGAGGTAAAGGGTGAGGCTGATTTGCCGCAGGCTGTCTCGTTTGAAAAACAAATCGCGATTGCCCCTGTCCACCCAAAATTGCAGACGGCACATGTTCCCGAAGCGCTTCCCCCTGATGTGTTGTCGTCCCTTTCTTTTTTCCAAGTGATGACGAAATGGATCCAGAGCAATCCTCCCCCCGAATGTGATCGCGTCTTACTCGATCAGTTCGCACAAGTCGGGATCGATGTCCAAGAAGGATTTGATCCTTCCGCGCTCGGTCCAGCCAAACTTGCGGGCCTACAGCGTGCTTTACAGGATGCTCCGTCCATCGTACAAAATGGCTTTCCCGGCTACGCCACCTTCCGTAATGGCTGGGGCTCCTTTTCCCCCATCGGCACGTACGGAAACCAGTTTCTCGCTCGTTCCTTTATCGCGTATTCTGGTATTGGGGCCAATGTGCCGAGCGAGGAAGCTTATTATCGCGCATTGACAGATGGCTCCGGAAAACCACTTACGGGAGCCAAAAGCTACACGTTGCATTTTACAAAGGAACAGCTTCCCAAGACGTCTGCTTTCTGGTCGATCAACGTCTATGACAACCAGTTGTTTTTAGCCAAAACAGCGGCTGATCGCGCATCGGTTCGCAGCAATACAGGAACGCTTGCGTACAATCCCGATGGCTCCCTCGATCTGTATTTGCAACAGCAACCGCCCAAAGGCAAAGAAGGAAACTGGCTGCCACTCCCTGAGAGTGAGTTCAATCTCGTTTTGCGGGTATTCGCACCAGAGCCTGCAACGCTGGACAATCAGCACGATTGGCCCGCTGTTATGGAAAGCAACCCATTACCGTAACACAAACGCAAAAAGGCACCGCCCCATCGTGAGCGGTGCCTTCTGTATTGAGTCTGTTACTTCTTCAAATCTTCAATGGAGTTAATCTCCATGTAGGCTGGAACAGCCAAGCCCAGCTTGGTACCTTGCAGGTTTGGACCGAGATCCTCTACGTCTTTCCCCAGCTTTTCCATGTAGTCTGCGTGCGTCGTTGGCAGCCAAGCTGCTACCATTCCATCCACATCGCCGTTCGATACACCGACCCACATTGGTCCTGCTTCTACTTGGCTAAGCTCCACTTTGTATTTCAGCTTTTGCTCTAGGACCGTCTTCACCACATTCGTGCTGGCGATCTCCGAATCCCACGCGACATAGGCGAGCATCAATTTTTTGCCTTCTGCTGGCTGGATGCCTTCTACCCACTTGTTGACGGTAGCCTCATTATTTTTCACCCATTCGGCTGCTGCCTCTTCCGGCTTTTTGCCACTTTCGATATCGAGCATCACTTTTTCCATGTCCGCAGGTGTCCACGAAAACTTGTCGAGGAATGCATACGCACTTGGTTGCTCCTCCTTCAGTCCTTTGCGCACGATGGTATGAATTTGCTCATCCTTCCCGAAAGTGCCTTTCGGATCATCGAGGTATTTCATTTGGAATTTAGAGAACATCCAGTGAGGTGTCCAGCCAGTCACGATAATTGGCTTTTTGTCTTTGTAGGCTTGCGTCAGAGCTGCTGTCATCGCTGCACTGGAGCCCTCCACCAGTTCCCAATCTTTCAGATCGTAGTCTTTCATGGCTTTTTCCGCCGCTTTCATCAGACCAGCGCCAGGATCGATTCCGATAATTTTATGATCCACTTGTGCTCCAACGCTATTCGGTGCAGACGTACCCGCATTGCCCTCGGCAGGCTGATTTCCCTGCGGAGTTCCCGCGTTTGAACATCCTGCCATTACCATACTGAGTCCGAGTGCGACTGCCAGCCCTTTCAAGGCGCCTTTTTTCATTTTCATGAAAACCCCTCCTACGCGTTTTTTCTCTTTCCAACACTTTGCGTGAGACGATCCAGCAGAATCGCCAAAATTACGATGGCCAGACCCGCCTCAAAACCTTCACCGATCTTGATCTGTGTTACGGCACGATACACGTCCGCTCCCAAGCCTTTCGCTCCAATCATGGAGGCAATCACGACCATGGACAGGGCGAGCATAATGCTCTGGTTAATCCCGGCCATCATTGTCGTCTTGGCAATCGGCAGCTGTACCTTCGTCAGTTTTTGCCAGTAGGTAGAACCGAACGCTTCAGAAGCCTCGATCAGATCAGCAGGAACTTGACGAATTCCCAGGTTGGTCAGACGAATCGTCGGTGGCATCGCAAAAATGACAGAAGCGATAACCCCTGGTACTTTACCGAGTCCAAAGAAAAAGATTGCAGGAATCAAGTACACAAACGCCGGCATCGTCTGCATAAAATCAAGCAGCGGTGTGACGACCTTTTGCACAGAATCATTCTTCGCGCACCAGATACCGACGGGAATCCCGATAATCACCGAGATCAGTCCTGCCGTCAATACCAGCGCAAGTGTTTCCATTGAGTGCTCCCAATAACCCAAATTCTGAATCAGAAGAAGTCCAATGAAGGTAAAAAGAGCAATTGCCACTTTGCCAGCACGGTACGCCAGCAGCGTGAACAAAATGATCAGGGCCCAAAACGGGATTCCTGTTAGAATCCACGAAAACAAGTCAACGGTTCCACCGATTCCAGCTGATAGGAAGTCGAACAAGAAACCCAAATTCTTTTCCAGTCCATCTACAATCGTTTCTACCCAACTGTCGAGCGGCAGCTTCGGAAAAAATTGATTTTGACTCATGATGGATTCACCTGCCCCTCTTCAATCGTTGACTCTGGAACTTGTTGATTTACTTTTCCTGCCAATCCGCCCAGGACGGCTCCTTTTACAATCACGCCCAATAGACGATTTTGTTCCCCGATAACCGCCACAGGAATATCTGAAAACGCAACAAGGTCAAACATCTCATTGAGAAGTGTCTGCGGTCCGACAGTCGGTACCTCTGTTCGCAGCACGGATTCCAGCGACTGTCCTGCTTCCTTGGCTCCGTTTACCGCGTCTGCCGTCAGCACACCCAGTAATGTTTTTCGTTTGTCTACTACGTACAGACTTGATACACCGCGCTCACGCATCATTTGGAGTGCGACTCGAGGCCCTCTGTCCAGTGTGATCGTCTCTGCTCGCTTCATGACTTTTTCCGCGGACAACACCTTGGAACGATCCACATCCTCTACGAAGCGTTCTACGTATTCGTTTGCTGGATTGGTCATGATTTCTTCCGGCGAGCCGATCTGCACGATCGCACCGTCTTTCATCAGAGCGATTCGATCCCCGATCTTCAATGCTTCGTCCAGGTCATGCGTAATGAAAATAATGGTCTTCTGCATGGTGCTCTGCAGTTCCAATAGCTCATCCTGCATGTCCTTGCGAATCAACGGGTCCAAGGCACTGAACGCCTCATCCATCAACAGCACATCGGGTTCATTCGCGAGAGCACGGGCCAGCCCCACACGCTGCTGCATCCCGCCACTCAACTGATCCGGATAGCTTGCTTCCCAACCGCCGAGTCCGACAAGTGTGAGTGACTTTTTCGCTTTTGCCTCACGCTCGGCCTTTGGCATCCCTTGAATCTCCAGACCGTACTCCGCATTTTCAAGTACTGTCCTGTGAGGGAACAAGGCGAACTTTTGAAATACCATCCCCAGCTTCTTTCTTCTTACTTCCTGTAACTGCTCAGTGTTCATACTGACGATATCCGTACCGTCAATCAGGATCTTGCCTTCTGTAGGTTCAATCAACCGGTTCAATAATCGAACCAAAGTCGACTTCCCGCTTCCCGAAAGCCCCATGATGACGAAAATTTCGCCTGCATGCACCTCAAAACTCGCTTGATTCACCCCAAGGGTAAGACCCGTTTCCTTCAAGATTTCTTGCTTGGTCTTCCCCTGCTTCACCTGGGACAATGCGCGTTGGGGTTGGCGTCCAAAGATTTTGGTCAAATTCTCTACTTTGATCTTGGGCATATGGTCACCTCCAACTATTACGCCCGGCATCCGGACTGTTCTTTACCCTTACAATTGTAACCAGCCATTTTTTTTACCTCAAACTGGGTGAGGCATGATAATCCGTCATTTTCAGCGTTCAGAAAAAACTTTACGTACTTTACTTCCTGTATTCTCAGTTTATCGCGTATATACTGTACAATATCTCCATTTACTTTTTGCAGTTGGAGACGTACAATTCTAGTCAGGTTACTATGATAGAGGAGCTGCTTTTTTCAAAATGGATACCAATCAGGAAAAAATCCTCGAAAAAGCTCAGGAACGCGTGATTGAAACGCTGGCTCGCAACATGGATCTGTATGGAATCACCATGTCAACGGGACTGCTGTATGGCACATTGCTCTTTCAGGACAAATCAATGACACTCGATGAGATGGGCGAAGCACTGGGCATGAGCAAAACCAGCATGAGCACTGGCGTCCGCACATTGATGGACTTAAATATGGTAGAAAAGATATGGAAAAAAGGGACACGGAAGGATCATTACGAGGTCAATCTGGATTGGTACCAGAACTTCATTGACCTCTTTTCCGTGAAGTGGCGTCACGCCTGTGAACATAATGCACACGCCTTGAAAAAGTCGCTCCTTGAGCTTCGCGCGCTCCAGCAATCCGAAGAGCTTTCCGAAGAAATCAGCGAGCGTGTGGACCTCAGTATCAAGCGCATTGAAAATGGGTTGGAGTATTATCTGTGGCTGTCCCGTTTGATCGACTCCTTCGAATCACATGATATCTTTCAGTTTGTACCGAAAAAGGAAAATGAATCATAAGAAGTACACAATCGAAAAAGACTCGTTCCTTACAATTGGAACGAGTCTTTTTGTGGTACAATTATCCAGAGCAAATTCACGCTCTTCTATGATGAAAGGAGTGGTCAGTTATGAAAAAGGGCAGGAATCAACGTTCTTATAAAGCTGTGCGTGTACCAAACAACTCAAAAGGGGAACACCAACACTAACCCCCTTTCACCTAGGAGGAAATGAATTGATTCGGAAAACAGCTCTACTGATTATTGATGCGCAAGTAGGTATTATCGAAGGGCAACTTGGTCCTGTTTTTCAGCCGTCTACACTTGTCCAAACATTAAAAAAAGTAAGAGAAGACGCCTATAGCAAGGGGATTCCTGTGCTGTACGTTCAGGATGCAGATGTCGGGGAAGTCGGTTCAGACGACTTTGCCATCCACCCTGAGATCGCACCTCTCCCATCAGAAACAGTGATTCAAAAACTAGCAACTGACTCGTTTCACGGAACAGACCTGCACGAAAAGCTACAAGCGCTCGGAATTAACCACCTTGTTATCACAGGGTGCAAAACCGAGTATTGTATCGACAGCGCCTGCCGCAAAGCGACGACACTCGGCTATGATGTGACGCTCGTCAAAGACGGGCATTCTACATCGGACAATCAGGTATTGTCAGCGGAACAAATCATCGCTCATCACAATACATGTTTGCATGGATTGGGGAATATTGAGCCATTTATTTTGGTGCGGGAATCAACCGAGGATATCTTCGCCCCTACCCATGATTCTTACCGATAACGTTTTTGCTGAACTTCTCGAAACCGTCTCTTCAGGCGGTTTCTTGTTTTGTCCTGCTTACGATTTGATCTTGTTATAATAGAAGAAACGAATCTGCCTATCGAAGGAGCAACCATGTCGACTACTATCGCTATACCAAGATTGGGCGTAGGAGCTGTCATCCTAAACGACAAGAATGAGATTTTGCTGGTTTTACGAAACAGAGATCCAGAGAAGAATACATGGAGCATTCCCGGGGGAAAAGTTGATCCCTATGAACAACTGGAGACAAGTGTCATCCGGGAAATCAAAGAAGAAGTCAATCTCGATGTCGAGGTAAAGTCCCTGCTGTGCACCGCAGAAACCATCCGCCCGGAAAGTGCCGAGCATTGGGTGTCGGTCATTTACGAAGTCACGATCCTGGGTGGAGAAGCACGCAATTTAGAGGAAGGCGGGGCGATTGGAGACATGCGCTGGTTTTCGCTCGATGCACTACCGTCGAATCTGGCTTGCTTCGCCGTACCAGCTATTGAGCATTTGCAAAACCGGAACCGTTCATGAAAAGCAAAACGGACAGTTGCCCATGGGGTCTGTCCGTTTTTTCTGAAGAAGATTACTCCCCTTTTCGGATGATCTCTTGCACTCTCCCCACTTGTCCATCCGTCAAACGGACCTTGATTCCATGCGGATGGGTACTAGAGTTCGTCAGGATATCCTTGACGATTCCACGGGTGCGCTTGCCTGTGCGTTGGTCCTGTTTTAATACAATCTCGACCTCAAGACCCGCTGTGATGTCTTTTCGATTTTTTCCGTTCATTTTTCCCTTCTCCTTTTTTCGTTCTATGTCCCACCTATGATATAATCTACAAACAAATCTATCTCACCGGAGGAATCCATGCTTACTTTTGAAGAAAAACTAGCGATTATTGAATCTTTTCCACAACTGACTCGAAATGACGTCTCTCTGAAACGGGTTAATTTTCATTATGAGGAAAGTCTTCATGAAAAGAAAACGGTTGTCTATCACCTTCATCCGAACGGCAACGGCTTTGTGTTCGTCGGCTTTGTGAAGAGCTATCAAAAGCAAAAAGACGATAAGGGCTTCATCAATATCCGTGATTTCTCGGCGGAAGAACTGCGCACGGTTATCGAAGCGTCGATCCACTCTCTCTCCCAAAAACGTGAGGAAGCGCCTAAAAACACTGCCGCATCAGATCAACTGGAGCAAACATGGGTCGACAAGCAAAACCGCACGCTCTTGCTGCAACAGGAAGACGCGTTGTGGAACGTATACCACGGGATGAACCTGGAAGCTTCCTTTGAATCGTACGTAGAAGCGGAGCAATATCTGATTGAAGAAGGATTTTCCCTTCAACAATAAGCCCTTCCTCCTCCCTGCTACATGTACCATACCAAATCGTAGACGTTTTGATCAAATGGGCGCAGGTGATCCGACCGCTTGCGCCATCCCAACACAGGGGGGCGTACGACATGATCAAGTACAGAGATGCACTTCTTACGAATATTCACAAACAGATTGAGACGTGGTATACCCAGAAGTCCCCCGTCTCTCATGAAGAGCTATATCGCTTTCTTCATTCGTTAAAAGGGACATCCGGGACAATTGGCTTGACCGACTTGTCTGATCTGTCTCAGATCCTCCTGGATCGAATGGAAGACATGCCAGCCAAGGATTGGTCGCTCGGCGAATGGCGATTGTTTTTGCACGAGTTGATCAGCTTGTGTTACGAACAACGGCCGGAACAGGAAGTTTTTATCGAGAACCCCACTCTCCAACGGGAATCCCCTTGTGAGCAACAGCCTTTGGTCCTCATCCTGGACGATGACGTCACCCTGCTTATGTATCTAAAGGAATATTTAGAAAACCACAATTGGTCTGTCATCGCAACGGTCTATCCTCATATGGCTCTCGACTATTTTCACGACATGAACCCCGACTGCTTCATTCTGGATTTGAACATCCCGGAAACGGGCGGCTTCCAAGTGATACAGACGATTAGCGAAAAAATAAAGAAGCAATATGTGCCTACGACCATTATCAGCATCGATTGCGGACGGGAGACCCGTCTGAATGCCTATCGTTTGGGCGCAGATGACGTCATGTGCAAACCGCTTGATATGGAAGAACTGGTTGTACGCCTTGAACGCCAGCTTCGCCGGAAGCGCTGGATGAACAGCATTTTGTTTTTGGACGAGCTAACGGGTGTCAACAATCGCAATTCTTTTGTTGATACATACCAACGGCTTCTTTCTGATGCCCAACGAACCAACACCCCCTTCTCACTGGCATTTTTAGATATCGATTTTTTCAAAGGGGTCAATGATACATACGGTCATCTGATCGGGGACGAGGTGCTGACTCGTTTTGCTGCTTTCATCGGGCAGAGCGCGGAAAAACAGGATGTATTATTCCGGTACGGCGGAGAGGAATTTATCCTGTTGATGCCGCGTACGACTGTACAGACAGGAAAGATACGCCTGGAACAAATGCTCTCTGCTTTTTGTTCGCTTACGTTCGATGCTCCTGAAGGAACGTTTTCTTTGAGCTTTTCCGGTGGAATCGTACAAGTAGATGATCCTCATAGACCGCATACGTATTGGGTAGAAGCTGCAGACACTGCTTTGTATGCAGCCAAAAATGCAGGGCGGCGCCGGATTGAAACCGCTCAAATCACAGAGACACATGACTCCCCTAAGGTAAAACTGAAGGTCGCGATAATCGATGACGATCCGATGATTCGTGTGATGCTTGCCGATTCCATCCAAACCAGTTTTAACGGTTGGATGCACGTCGACATCCAGACTTTCGAAGAAGGAGCAGCTTTCTTTGGCTCCACCTGGCATCAGGGACAAGAGCCTTATCTGGTCATTTTAGACGGGATGATGCCACAGATGGATGGCCTCGAGGTTCTCCGGAAAATCCGGAATTTGCCGAATGCCAAGAAGTATACGGTGATTATGCTAACAGGTCGTACGGAAGAGCAAGACATAGTCCGCGCGCTTCAGCTCGGAGCTGACGACTATATGACCAAGCCATTCCGTACACGCGAACTGGAGGCTCGCATCACGCGACTGGTTAAGCGAATGCTGTAAGGAGGTAGCAAGATGGCAACCATTATGCTGGCCGAAGACGAAGCCGTGTTGCGCATGTTGATTGGCGACACGCTCGAAGACGAGGGACACGAGCTCGATATCGCTTGTGATGGAGAGGAAGCCCTGCAAAAAATCGGTCAAAATGAGTACGACTTGATTATTTTAGATTATATGATGCCAAAGCTGACAGGCTTTGAAGTATTGCAGCAGCTCAAACAGATGGACGATAAAAAGGCAGTCAAGGTCCTGATCCTCTCGGCAAAAAGTCAACATGCCGAACAAGAGAAAATGCGTGAAGCTGGTGCTGATGACTTCATGCCGAAGCCCTTTAGCCCGATGGATCTCGTCCGGAAAGTGGAGGAAATGCTCGCATGACGGGGTTCTGGGCGTTTATCAGAAAAAGCATCACACGTCGCTTCATAGCGATGATGCTTCTTTTTCTGTCACTTCTGATTGCGGGCGCTGGCATCGTTCAAAATTTGAATAGCAACGCATTAAACCATTATCAGACGGAGATATACAATACCAAGGAAAAACAAAATTTGGTCGCAGACATCGCTGAGCACACGAACCAGATCTTTTTTCGCGCAAGGGGTTATTACGCTTTCTTGAGCCCATCTGAGTACAATGAGCTATTTCTTGAGAAAAAGAAGCTGGAACAGGCGTTGGAAAAATTTAAGAAGCTTCCGCTCAATGATGAGGAGCAAACGCTTGTCGCTTCGATCGAATCTTTCTTCACGAACTTTTTCGCCAATGTGTTTCCTACTTTTTCGAGTTATGCAAAGAACGGAGACTTTGAATCCCTGCGGAAAGCTTCGGCCAGTGGCGTGAATCAGGAAGTGAACAACCTGCTTAAATACGCCGGGCGGTATCAGGAAGAGCACGATCAGCTTTTATATACGAAAAACCAACTACTGTTCGAAGAGATGTCACAGATAAGCACCTGGTTTCTCGTGTACTCTCTAATGGTGCTGGTGATCATGATAATAGTCACCATTCAAACTACGCGGGATATCGGCAGGCCGTTGGTTCGTCTATCCCAAAATGCTGAACAGTTTGCTAATGGCGGTACACCTCTTTTGCAGGATTTGAACAGGATTGACGAAATCGGTAGGCTCTCCCGCTCCCTCGACTATTTGATCAGGCAAATTCAAGTCAAAGAAGAAGTGCTCATGGCGCAAAACGAAGAGCTGCAAGCCCAGCAGGATGAACTGATGATGCAGCAAGAAGAGTTACAAGAAGCATTGGGCAAGATGGAGGAAAACGAACGGTATTTGGAAAAGAAAAACCGTTTCATCCTCTCTTTGTCGAATACGTTGGATAAAAGCGAGCTATTGTCCAGTATCATTCGCAATATAACTGAAGTCATGGATGCCGATAAAGGTGTTATCGTCATGTTGAACACTGACAGGGACGCAGCTAGCTTTGGCGTTTCGCAGAACGGTCTGGAGCAATTGCGCAAAGGATTGGATGATGGTCCCTTCGTGCGAATCAGGGAAACGGGCCTGCCATATGTCCTGATGCGTGAAAGCACTGACGCTGAGCGCGGCTACACAGAGGAAAAGTCACAAACATTTGAGCTTTACCTCCCAGTGCTAGATGCTCAGCAGACAATCGTTGCCTGTATCATCTGCTCCCGTATCGGTCGAAAATTCACGAATCAGGAGCTACAAGTCATCATCGGCATCGCCAAGCAGATTTCCTTGGCACTCGACAAGCTCGAGATGTATGAGGAGACAGAGCGACAGCGTAAAATGACGCAGGACATGCTCGATTCTGTTCAAGAAGGCATTCAGCTTATAGATTTGAGTGGAGAAACACTTCAGGTGAACTGGAATTTTTGTGAGCTCTTGTGTTACGACCATCAGCTCGCTTCGCAAGGATTTGACTTGGAACAGTTCCTTTCCCATCTACAGAGTCGAACCTCTGAGCCTGATCGGCTGATTCAGTATGTCAGATCTGTTGTTTTAGACGAAGGTGCCATTCCTTCAGGCAGTATTGTGTTTGAGATGACTGGACCGCAAGTACGCTATATTCAGCTCTATGCAGAGCCACTGTACCGGAACCAAGAGAAATGGAGTACCTTGCTCGTTTACCGTGACTTCACCAAGGAATACGAGATCGATCAAATGAAATCGGAATTCGTCAGTACGGTCAGCCATGAGCTGCGTACCCCTCTCGCCAGCGTACTTGGTTTTGCGGAGCTGCTGTTAACGAAAAAGCTCAAGCCCGAACGTCAACAGCGGTACATAGCGACCATTTATCAAGAAGCTACTCGCCTGACTGCACTAATCAACGATTTCTTGGATTTGCAACGCATGGAATCCGGCAGACAGACGTATGAGCTAGAAAATGTTGCCATTGATCAAGTGATTCGAGATATTTTTGAACTTCATCGAGTACAGTCCCCTCTCCATCGATTTGAACTCGATTTGCAAACGGAGAAAACCGTTGTTTATGGAGACCAAACCAAGTTACATCAAGTATTTTTGAATCTGATCAGTAATGCCGTCAAATACTCCCCGCATGGTGGTCATGTCCGGGTGGGTTGTCGACAAGATGGCAATCGCTTGTTCGTGGAGGTCCAGGATGAAGGGCTAGGCATTCCTTCCGAAGCCATCCCTCACCTGTTTACCAAATTTTATCGCGTAGATAACTCGGATCGTCGCGAGATCGGCGGGACAGGATTGGGTCTCGCCATTGTTCAGGAAATCGTCCATATGCATCATGGAGAAGTTTCCGTTATTTCCGAATCGGGCAAGGGTAGTACATTTACGGTTACTCTTCCATTGGCTGAGCACGCTTTGTCCCCTGGCTATCCAGCGGGAAGTGAGGAGGCAGTTTCTCCAACTGGTCAATGCAAAGGAAACGTTGTAATCGTCGAGGACGATTTGAACTTAACCGAGCTGCTGCGTCATGAGTTAACATGCTCTGGATTCAGCGTCAATTCCTTCTCTACTGCGTCTGAGGCAGTAGCAGCAATCGAGGAGCTGCGACCGGATGCTGTCGTGCTTGACCTTAACTTGAAGGACGGCGAAAGTGGTTGGAAGGTCATTGAGGAGATACGCAACAACCCGGATTTACGAACTATTCCGATCGTGATCTCCAGTGCTTTTGAGGAAAAGAAAAAGGCATTTGATCTGGGGGCAACCGGCTATCTGATCAAGCCTTATCATCCAGATACCTTGTCTAAAGCGATTTTGCTGGCCATCACGAATCATGAAGCAACGGGGCAGATCTTCATTCCCGACGAACAGTAAAGATGGTATGGACAAAAGAGGCTGCGTCGATGAAAGCGCGGCCTCTTTTTTTACCTACTACCAAAGAAAATCTTGGTATATTCATGCGCTTTCCATCACACATTAATAGAGGTTACTTTGTGCACTTTTGCCCTGCAAAGGAGGAGTTCATGTGTATTTCTCAAAAAAAGCAGTCGTTCCAATCGAAGAAGAGGAAACAGATGTATGGACGTGCAGTAACGAGGGCTGTACGTGCTGGATGAGAGATAACTTTTCCTTTGATAAGAGCCCGAGCTGCCCTTTTTGCCATGCCCGAATGGTAAAAGACACGCGCATGCTACCGGTCATAACCAATCACAGCAGCAAACGGAACTCTTGAGTCCTTCTTTTCTTTTTTCTTGCGGGTATTCTTCCTCTTCTCTACAATAGGCTCATGACGTACGAATGTTAGAGGAGTATGCCCATGAACCGAAAAGAGATGGAAGATCAAGTGATTCAAGCCTACCAGCGCGATGAGGGCATGATGATTCTCGTTTTTGCCCAATGGTGTGTGAATCACGGTCTCGATGCACGCGAATTATACCGCCGCGCTTATCCCGCTCAAGGGGAAAATACGTTACTCGCTCAAATGCTGGACAATACCGTTCCCAAAGAAGAAGCTGAGGACATTCCTGATGCGACTCTCCTCGGTGTATTGTCACTGTTTGGCAATGACGATTTGGCGTTTGTGGTCAGTGAGACCATCGATGAAATGAAAAAGAATCCGAAATAATGTATGAAAGCCATTCTCGTGCGAAAGCTACACGCGCGGGGTGGCTTTCTTTCTTTTTATTTTTTTCCGGAATCCCCCTCCCCTGTCCAAATACGAATCAAAGAAAACTTTATTATCATAAAACCATTCACAGTTTATTGTTTGAGCGACAACGTCAGCCGACAAACGATGAAATGGAGAATATCGAAATGTATACAGATTCAAAAATCTTGAAATCTCTGTTTTACATCCAGCTCTTCTCAAGTTTTCTCGTTGTAGTCGGTCATTTCACGGCTTCTGCACTTTCGTTTACAGATCCGTTCTGGATCGTGGCCCTCAATCAGATCAGTCGTTATGGCACTGTCCTGTTGACGGTCGCCACTGGTTATTTGACTGCTTATTCTTTTGAAGCCAAGAGCCCTACTGCTCGCGAGTTTTTTTCAGGGAAGCTTCTGTATATTTTTGTCCCTTATTTAGTATCTGGTGTCCTGTACCATTACTTGTTGAAAAAAGGGATGCCTCATACTGCCCAAGACTTTACAAACATTGTTTTAGGCAAAACGGGTGACCATCTGTACTTTGTGTTTATGATTTGTCAGTATTACGTTTTTGCCTATCTGTTTCGTCGTGTGATCACGAAGCGCAATATTTTGGTTGTCATTTGGATTCTGCTCGGTATTCAGTACGTCTACATCAACTTCATCCATCAGGGCTGGTTCGGGCTCACCACGCGTCATATGCTCCCGAGCTGGATTTTTACCCTGTACATGGGGCACGTGTTGTATTGGTACCGTGAATCGCTCCTTTCCTTTTTGCGAAACAACCGCTCAATCCTGACGCTGATGACGGGTGTTTCCACTGCGGCTGCGCTGTTTTTTGTTATCTCAAACAAGCTGTATGTGGCTGTGCATTTGACTTTTGTCTTCGCCACGCTTTTGTCGTTTCTCGTGCTCATGGTCTTCTTTTTGGAACGCGTCGATCGTTTGCACATCAAGTTTCGAAAAGGGCTGACGTATTTTATTTTCTTGTTTCACTCTGCTTTTTTGATCATGTTCAAAGATTATTTGTTTGCGAAATATGGCGAGGTCGCTTGGCTGTTTGAAAACACGTTGTACTCGCTGCTGTACTTACTCCTGATTATCGGGTGTAGTTGTCTGTTGGCGCTTATGCTGGTCTGGATGGTAAACAAACTGGAGCATATCTCCAAAACCATACGACAAACACGTAGGCCGCTTCACGCTAGCAAATAAACAGTCCCGTCTTTTTTCACAAAAAAATGACCTATTCACGGTGCACGTCTGTTCTCGAGCGTGCCTTCAGGAATAGGTCGTTTTTTTGTAGCGTTAGATATGATGGCTCATCGACATCGAGCCACTTGTACATATGTCGCAGGGCTTGAATTGCATGGAAAACATCGTTTGCAGATCAGTAGATTCGCACGTAATCGTTCCTCCATGCCGCTCAATGATTTCTTTGCAGACGTATAAGCCAATTCCAGTACCGAGCTCCTTCGTCGTGAAAAACGGTTCAAAAATAACCGAGAGCAGGTCAGGTGGTATTGGCGATCCATTGTTGGAAACGGTAATCAAGGAGCTGTCGGGCGTTTGAGACACCTCAATGACGATCTCCTTATCGCTTGTTTTTTTATGTAACGCATCCAGCGCATTCGAAATGATATTGATAAACACTTGCTTCATTTCATCCTTGTAGCCTTTTAGTTGGAAGGTAGGATCGATACTGCATTGGATATCCACATTCACGTCAACGATATTCGGATAGAGGAAGGAAAGAATCTCATCAAACAACTCCCAAACGCTAAAAACCTCCATTTGCTTATAGACCGCTCCCTTTTTCGAGACCAGCAAAAACTGCGAAACCCGGTAATTCAATTGCCGCAGCTCATTTTCAATAATGTCTACGTAAGGGAGGTTCGGGTAATCTTCTTTTAACAAACGCGAGAATCCCATAATGGAAGTAAGCGGGTTCCGGAATTCATGGACGAAGCTGGATGCCATTTGCCCTAGAATCGTGAGCCTGTCTTTGTGAGAACGCTCGATAAATAGCTTCTTCTCTTCCAAATCGTTGTCTTTGAGATCGGTATATTTAAAAACAGCATGTACCAAAAAGACATCAAAGCATTCGTTTATTTTCAATAGGGCAGGCATTAAAGTGGCAGGCGTAAAAGGACCTTTTTGGAGAAGATCGATAACCATTTCTCGGCCCATGCACACGTTGGAAACGAAATCGCCAATGTTGGTCTCTGCCCTGTTTCGTTCATATGCGACCTTGTAAGCCAATTCTTTAATATCCTCAAGAGTGATTTCCGAACGAAAATATTCAATAACCATACGATACAGTGCTTGGCCATTCAGATGGATCAATCCCTTGTATTGATCACTGTCCGAAACGGCAATTCGTCGCTTGAATTCTTTTACGATCGCTGCCTCGTGCTCGTCCAAATATACTGCCAAGTCATCCATCGGCATCTATCCCCACTCCGAATTATAGGCAAACTCACCTTCCAGCCCATTATACTATCATTATCATTAATTAACTAAATATTTTTACTACTTTAGCAAAAAAGAATAGTAAGGGGAAAGGAGCTACTTGTCAAAACCACTCGTCCTCCTATCATCAACAATACAATTCCCCTTGGAAACTGACCCATTATCTGGTATATTGGTGTCACGTCTATTTGGATGGAAAGGTACGGTAACTACGTATGCCAACATCTACTTTGTAATGGCCTAAAAAACTGGATAGCTTGCCCTTCGGAAAACATACGGTTTTTCGTACAGGTGCAGTCTGCCCTTTTTTCCCATTACAAAGGAACGTAACGAAATCTGTAGGTGTATATCCTAACGGAGGTTCGCTATGGGGAATCTCCGTTTTTTTGTGTTCAAAAACAGGTCTGCCCTACAGGACATCCAAATAGCAGGTGCGTTCCTTTCACTTTTTATACGAGGTGAAGGACCATGCATACCATCGAGCATACGTGGGTATTACGTGAAAATCAAGAAATTCAGCCAGTACGGCGATATTGCAGCAATTGCGGGCGAACCGTTCTCTTTTTCGATACCAACATCCGCCGCCACAACGCTAACGGTAAAAACATCTATCGCTTCGCTATCTATAAATGCGAAAAAAATCATACATGGAACGAAAAGCTGGCCATCTACAAAGCCTTTACAGATCATCGGGAGGTGCCAGACACGGAGTTTGGTGAAGAAATCGCGCCGCTCCCTATTCTCCCCTTGCTTGAATACCAGGAAAAGGGCGTTCAGGAAGTGACGATTCGTATAGAGAGTACAGAGGCGCGCTTCCGCCTCGACAAGCTGCTGTCCGAACAGATAGAAGGCTGGAGCCGCAGCCAGATTGCCCGCAAGATCAAGGACGGGCAAATTCTCCTAAATGAGCAGGAGACGAAACCAAGTATTGTCTTGAGTGCAGCGGATATCATTCAGATTCGGATTGGGTAAAAGTATGTATGGGAAAAGTCGCAGACGGAATCTGCGGCTTTTCTTTTATTTCTTCAATACGACTGCTTTTCGCGGCTCGTCCCACTCCACTTGCAAGCCAAGTAAGGCAGCAAGCTCTCTTGTTTTCGCAAAAGCAGTTCCCTGGTCGATCACATAGGAGACTTCCTGTCCGTTCACGGTCACTTTTTGCGTGGAAGGCTCCCATTCCACTGCCCCACCAACTGCTTCCGTAATCATACGGATGGGTACATAGGATACATCATCGATTAGTTTTCCTGTGGAAGTAAGTGTTAGCTCAACCGTGCACTTATCCACATCAGGCTGTGGTTTTTGTGGATAAGCTGTGAGAAACCTGTGGACATCCTGTTGAAACTTTGTCCATGCGTCCTTCGCTGGCATTCCTGTATAGGTTTGCGCGGTCGTATTGACGACAAAAAAGGCTGGGCAGTTTTTCCCCGTAATGTCGTAATGACGCCACAGGTGCTCGACTCCCCAGCCATGTCGCTTCAAGATATCCGCGGTCAGCGCCACTGTTTGCTCGTACATTTTCGTAAAGCTTCCATCTGCATTGACGCACATTTCAATCCCAATCGTGCAGTTGTTCGGATAGTTGCTCAATTTGTTCAAGGCGGCCTGTGAATAAGTCTGCGCCCCGACGTGGTAGCCCATCTCGTCCTCGGGCAGGCAGCGAATGATTTGCTTGTCGTCCACGATGTAGTGTGCGCTCGCTACTGTCGTTGGTTTGTTGAAGTAATTTCGGTTTGCGACGGCATTGGCCCCGCTGCGTTCGTTGGCCGTCCAGTGGATGACGACTCCTTTTGGGACCATTTTCTTTTTGGGACGGGAATTTACGTTGGTTAGAAGCATCTCGGTGATATTCATCGTTTACTAGGACTCCTTTCGTTTGGCACGCTCTGCCTTTGCCTTGATTTCGGCACTGACTAATTTCTCAACGGATTTGGGCATCGGCCAGCCTGCGCGGTGGGCATTGGCGGTCAGGCTTGTCCACGTGTGGTAGATGAGGCCGAAGGTGACGCCGTAGAATAAGAAGCCTGGGGTGCCCATGACACGGTCTAAGAGATTGGCTACGGCTGGTAGAGCCATGAGGAACAAGGTGCGGGGGATTCGGGACAGGCCGTAGTCGGAGGAGTAGGATTGGTCCTTTTTGGCGGCGGAGATGCCCGTGATCCAGTCGAGGGCGATTAGGAAGAAGAGGACGATGAGGATATCTTGGCGGTTGGTGCCGTAAAGATAATGAAAGGCGGGCGACACGATTGCACCTGCTGTTGTCGCCCAGGCGTTTGCTGGGGTTGCGATGCTTTCTAGGCTGTGTAGGGATTTCATAGGTTCGTACCTCCTCGCCCCCTTGGGGGAACAAAAATAGCCCCGCTAGGTACGGGGCTGACTCCAATTCTTTGTGTATGAAATAGTAGTAGCTTAAAAATCTTGGTTGGTAATTTGCTTGAATTCCTCTGGCGTGATTTCTCCGAAAGGATTGGATGTAGTCTTTACAGCAAGTCGTAGCTTATCTGCTGTGACCCACTTCATACTAAATGCCAACTCCCAAAATGCCATCAGTTAGCACCTCCTTTTAATTGGATAAGCTCAAGCTTAACTTGGGCTAGCTGTTCGCCCATTTTTTGGATTAACGCATCTTTTTGGATGTTGCTAATTTTGAGCGAGGAGAGCTCCTGTCCCATTGTCATAACTGGATCGGTTTGTTGCTGTTCTCTAATCACTGAGATAGCCTCTTTATTTTGCATCTTCATTAATCGAACGCACCCCCATAACCATTTACAAGTACACGTTCCTTCGCTGTTCCTTTGTCGATGGTCACCCATAGATTAATAGCCCATTCGGGAGCTGTTTTATTCTTATTGGTGAACAAGTAGCCTCGATTTCCCTTTACTGCCCCTGTGCAATCTTCCCATGTAGGTACATCATCTAAGTAGTTATTGCAAACTTTCACACTTTCAATGGACGAGCCTTCTGGCAAGTATCTTTCAAGTGTCACTAATACACGTAATGGCATACCGTCCAATGTGAAGTCTGCTTTGATATCTGGATTTCCGTACTCTAGCATAAATTCGATATGGGTCTCTGTTCGGGTGAATGTGTAAATTCGCTCGGATGAGATTCCCGCGCTGTCCGTGGCAACGATCTTGATTTGATGCTGTACGTCCAAATCCAATCGAATCCAAGCGTCATAGCTAATTTCAACTGTGTATTGTTGTCCGGCTACGCCCGCAAACGACCTGATTTGCTTGCCGTTCAGATACTCGGTAAAGGTGAAAGTGTTGGCCTCTGGATCAGTGGCTGAATAGTTCACGCTTGGAATTTGCATGAACGCGCCGAGGTCTTGATTTGTTCCGCTGATAACAGGCGGCATGTTGTACTTGACTGTGTATGCTCTTTGATCTACCAAAGAAGGTAGTCTGTTAGTTGAGTCATAAGCCTGTACTTTGGCGTAGTGAACTCTGTCTTCTGCCAGTATGGGGGAAACGAGTGTATTTCCATCGAAAATCTGTTTGTTCCTGTACTGGAACGTCTTACTGAAATTGTACGGCGTTACTCCATCGGAAATGAACGTGCCTATAGGTATATCTCCGCTTCCGAAAATCGCGTTTACCACTATCACAGCTCCGTTAACTTCACTGCTAGCCGTTCCGGTGAACGTATAGTTCATACCCTCGATAAGTTCTAGATTGTCGGCTGGGCTTGTTAACGTTACTACAGGTGGTTTTCCTACGTCGATAGAACCAAAGTATCTGATTTCCGTGTCCGTTGTTCCGGGTTTTGTGTATCTGAACATGCTTGGCGGTACGGTAAATTTCGTTTTGAATGACTTATCTTTGAAGGAAACGGCGTTTTTACCACTATTGGTTATAGCTTTAGCGGCAGGGAACGTAATAAACCCATCAGACGAATGCGTATGGAAAATCGTATTGTTGTTCTCGATAAGAACGTGCACAGCGTTGTTCGGATCGACAGATATATATGAATCCGTTGCGATTCCCAAGTCTACAGTAGTGGTGAAATTATCTCCGCCATTTGTCGACCTAGTAAAAGCCGCTCTGTTGGGTGATCCGTTGGCGATACCCACATACGAGACATTAACAACATCATTGGGTGACACCCTGACCACTGAGGTAGGAAATGACGTTCCGGTGCCGTTAGAGAATCTTTGGACAAAGTCGGAGTTTGGCAACCTCCTGAGTAAGTTAACAAGGAAATTAGAGCCGTCTTGTCTAGTAAAAGCTATAAATTCAGTTCCTTGACTATCCACGTCTATGGACGGGTATGTTTGGTGCCAAGAAGTGTTGTTGTTCGTACCGATTTGTTTCACAAAAGCCGTATCCCTAATGGTTCCAGTGGCGGTTAGATTTGCGTCATGTCTGACCAAATTGAACGAAGAAGGGTGACTAGACACTTTTGCTGACGTAACCAAGAGTAATTTTCTTCTTTGTGCATCATAAACCAAATCCATGCTATGGATATCAGCGAGCGTTACACCAGTCAATGTCGTGTAGTTTTCTGGTAAATTAACATTGGAAAGTGTCGTTACGTCCAGTGCGTGCAAGCCGAGCGTGTTTGCTGTTCGCGCGAATAAGACATACAACATATTCCCGCTTGCTTCAATAGCGAATCCTTTGGTTACGCTTGCGCTTATGTCACCGCTCCAGTCCCATGTCTTTCCATTATCTTTACTTAATACAACAGATAGTTCCAGACCCGACACGTCTCTCACTACACTACCTAACCAACCGTTGGCAAACCTCACCACTCCAGCTCTGTTTCCGCTGTAAAAACTAGCGCTGGTTACTCGGACGGGTGCAACGATTTGACCGGGTTTTTGTTTGACGGTGAAAGTAGCAGACTCAACATAAGGAGACATCAAACCCTTGTCGTCAACAGAGGCAACCCTAACCTTCGATGCGTTGGTATCTACCATCGATCCGCAAACTATTGTTGCTGGTGGCGTTCCGGTGAACTTAGGGAATGTACTCCACGAACCCAGCTCTGGATAATATTGACCAATGACATATCCACTGACGGAACCGTCTGGGTCTGTCGATGTTCCGAAACTAACGGATATGTTATCTCCGGTTTCGTAAGATGTCTTATCAACACGAACGTTAGTTGGCGGTGTTGGCGGCTCATTTACAATTGGAAGTAGAGCAACTGACATCGATACTCCGGGATACGATCCGGTGTACCACGTTGCGCAATCGTCCCCTTTTTCGATGTACGATTTGTGGACGTACTTATCTATCAGGTGTTGCGTGCTGTCGGCGTAAGTGTTATGTGCTCGTGTTATAAATCCTTTTGGCATCGTGCTTATTGACGCACCAGATGATAACAGATTCATAACGACCATCGTACCGCTGACATTGTTGAACTGCGTGTCCTGTGGGGCGTATTTGTTCTGTGCGCCTGTGTACTGTGTTGGTTCTGGAGCAGATACTCCCTTAGCGTTCCGATACATAGAGACAGTCCCGTACCATCCTACGTAATCCCCGCCAGCATAGAATCTGACATTTGGTTCAGCTCCAACTATCTTCTTGTACGCTAAGGCGTACCTGTAACTTCCGACAACCTTATCATAAAGCATCGTCCATCCAGCGGTTACCGTAATGGGATTCGCTGTAGAACCAGCGCGAACTGCAATTAGCATGATGTCGTTAGCTTGATAACCAACTGGAGGAGACAGCGTAAATTCGGTTGCTGACGCGTTCGATTGGTATCCACTCACGAAATAAGCATCTTTTCGTTCTGATGGTAGCGTGTAGTCGATAACCAATTTCGGTCTGAGCGCATCGTTAGCATACTGGTCGGAGTAGAAGTGGTAAATTCCGCTATTGTTAGCCTCGCTTTGGTTCTTTATGACAAACCCAAAATTTGCAAAATCAGCATTAACCCATTGTTGCACAACATTTTTCATTTCTAAGTTTGCTGTTGAATTGGGGTCAAATGCTCCTGTCGCAGACACACCAATTGTTTGTGGTTGAGAATTCCAAGTCACCGACCCTTTAGCTGGCAAGCTGGATGCTAATGCTTTTATTTCGAAGTTTCTGGTTTCTCCGCTGGAACTGTGTATGTTTAGTTGTAATTTAGCGCTATTGATTATCGCCCCATTAGGTATCTGTCCGATGTCGAACAACAAAAAAGATCGCAGCACAACAGTGCCGTTAACACCAAACGTCAACACGCTTGTTGATGGTTCGAACGAATCATTCGGGAATGACGAATTTACATACGTGGCTCTAACTATGCTGTTTGTACTATACAATGTAATTACAGGCATGTTTCTCCTCCTTATCTTTCCGTGATGATGATCGTATGGCGCATGATTGTGTCGGATGGAACGGGTACATATGTGTTATTGGTTCTGGCTCTTACGCAAATGTCCGTTCTTGCGCCCCATTCCCGTTTCTACCATCTAAACCTCCAACCGACTCTGAGCTTCGTTGTAGTAGCCCCGAATCACCCTGATAAAGCTGATAGTAGACAGGTCATCATTAAAATTATTGTGTACAAAACCGTCAGGCAAGGTGGATTCGATTGTATTCACTCGTACTTTCAGGTTTGATACATCTGCCATCAGCACAGCTAGCTCTGCATGAGCATCTGCAATACCTCGCTCCCAACGGTTAATATCGTGTTCGGTAACCGGATCATCGTGCTTCCAGTCCGTTTTCGCTACATAAGACACTTACACCCCTCCTCTCGCTTCGATAACAAAGGCTAGGTTTACGAACTGTGCCCCGTTCATTTCAATGTTTCCTGTCTTCTCAGCAACGACCGCTCCAGTTCTGGTCCTCAACTTTGCGCTCGTGATTACTGGCACACTGGCGACATGTTGGGCAGATACTTGTAATGCAATTCCGTCTTGAATGCCTGCAATCGGATGCGAAGCAATCTCCACAGCTTGTACAGGCACTGAAACTGAGCCGTTTATCAAAATGTCGCCGCCCGACACCCTAGCCAGCAGGTCATTCCGGACGGTTTGAAGATAGCTTGGCAGGATCATTTCACGACCTCCTCGTAACGCTTGATTGGTGTCATTCCTACACGAAATTCACTGACCTTGTGGTACTCCTTAATCCCGACGACTAAGACATCTCGCAGCACGATCTTCTCCGAAACAACTGGTTCAAAAGCGACTCCATTACAATGAACTGGCCTGATTCTCTCAACAGCTTGAACAGCATTCTTTGTATCGAATCGGTCCTCAATCGGGTAGACGTACCGAATCACCTTTTTGCCGTAATCCTCGACCATCTGGACATGCTTGAATGACGAGGAACTCAAACCAATTGCACGCAGCACGCTTGGGGTAAATCCAAGATACGACCAATGCTTTTGCTGGATATTCTTTCGCCGTTCCTCCACACTCAGCAGCTGCTTTCTCCCGAAATAAATCCAATCCCAAACATCCAATCCCCAGGTAGCTGACCATGGGCTAAACTGCTGTAGGATGTCCTCACGCTGCAAATTGAAAGCATCTACAACTGTCCCTGCACCTTCAAAGTGATATTCCGCCACTTTATTCTCGTACCATTGCGGCGGCAGCATCCGCCGATAGCGTTCTGGTATCATGCTGTCACCGCCATCGTTAGTGTCGATACAGAGTCAGCAGGCACAGTCACATTCAATTCCGCGCCGTTTAAGGTGTAGCCTGTGAAATCTATTACCCCATCCACGAAAAAGAGCGCACCGATCTGCTGATACACGATCTGAGAACGCCCTTTTAGGTAGGTTTTGATTTGCTTAGTAATTTGATCTTTGACCTTCTCGATTTCCGCGTCTGGTCGCAAAGCAAGTTTTACAGCGATAGTCACCGGATACACTTTCGCGGGTAACACCTGCAAGTCATGCAAAGCTCTTCGTTTGTCTTCCAGTTTCGTCCGTACATTCTTAGCCAGGTCATGCCCCGCAGGGTTGCCTGTCAGGTCTGTGATATACACGTCGATAGATAGGTCATGCCGCGCCTTCTCGATAGCAACTGCTCCTCCTACCCCATCTACATTTCGCGCCCACCGCTCGTAGTCTTGGCGTCTGCCGTCTCCCTCTTCTGTACGAGCTCGATCAATTAAGCGCTGCCGATATGCATCGTCTGTCTCCGCCTCATTGCGAGATAAGCCGAAGAATACGCCTGTGGCATCCAAAAACTCTCCATCCGCCCAGGGGAGAAACCGTTGGAGAAAACCGTACTCAAATAACTGCTGCTGATCGCTAATTTCCTCTGCAATCGGATAGCCGAGGTCATAAAAGATTTCTCCCTCTTCCGTCGCTGGTGGCGTCTCTCCACGCTTTTGCGCTATCTGGTCCATCCGATTAGCCATTCGCTGATAAATCTGATCCGGGGTTTCCCTGAGAATCGGCATTTCTGGTTTGTCTAACGTTGCCATGTATTCACCTCCGTCCTAGTTGTCCCTCTCGTGCCCTCCATTTCGAGCGAAAAAATGACCCGGTTGTCCTCAAACCGAATGTCTACCACTTCCGCACGCTCTATCTCACTGTGAGCCTCTAGCGCCTCTTGTACTTTCGTCTTAATTGCTGGCAATGAAATACCCGAGCGCATCCTTCCTGTCTCATATAGGAAGTCTACTCCGTACCTTTCCGAGTAAATCTCGTACCGGAAACGACGCGTATTCAAGATTTTCTTTGCTGTCTCTTCCAGATACTCCGCATAGGTAGCCGTCCGCAAATAGCGACCATCTGGCCCTTGCATCAATTGTTTTGTAGTCCAATCGAATTTGTATGTCCATGGAATCGGGTCATCTGATGATCGAACCAGTTGTGTTTCGTCTCCGTTCAGCTCTGGAAACATTACTCCACCACCCCAAGCAGGAGGTATTGTTCGTTATTGCATCGCAACAGAGCTACTTTTTTACCAACATCTTCTTGCAACAATTGGGCAGAACGCAGTACAGACAACTCATACGGCTCCAAGGGTGTCGGGTCCTCGTCGAGCTTTACAGACAAAGGCGAGACTGACAAAAGCTTGCCAAATTCCCCTTGGGTGTTCTCGATGCCGTCTTGTGCATGCCCCCGCAGTTTTGCGATAACTGAATGCATCCCTTACGTCCTCCTTTCCAATTGGAGATCCATTGTGTATTGACCGCCCTTCCAACGCGCTTGGCAGTTGGTGACGATCCAATCCGTGATGGATTTATTGTCCTTTTCCATGATTTTGATTAGCCAGCCTGCACGAAGTCTCGCCGCATTTTCATCCTCGTGCTTGACCGAAATGGAGCGTGTCTTTGGGATTTTGGACAACTCTGCAAGCTGCTTGGCTGCCAATCCAGCTACGTTTTTGTCCTCGCCTGCATCGATGACTTTTTGCATGCGTCCGATTTGTTTGACCAGGCTATCGTTAGATTTCGTTGCACTGCTCACGACCCGATCATCCCGGTAGCGCTCTACTGTCACGACGGTGTATACATCCTCGATACTTTCTCCCGTCGAGCTGCTTGTGAGCAAGCTCGCCTTGAACATCGGGATGATGCTGTTTTTCCCCTCGGGGAGTACCGTCAGCTTATCGCGCTGGTATTGCACGAAATAGCGGATGCCTGTCTTTTCATACGCCTGCTCTGTCAGTGATGTAAAGAGAGACGTATATGATTGGGACGAGATCCTCTCCTTGACCGTAAAACCGAATGCCGGGCAGCTAAAATGGATACCTGCCGACTTAATGATTCGTGCAAGCTCTGTCCCTGCATCTCCATCCAGCTTGAGCCTGGAGACTTCGTTTTTTTGCATATACCAGCCAAGCTCGTATGCTGTTGCAGATAAATCGCCCGTCCGATCATCCCGGTCAAAACGAACGAGCGGGCCATGGAAAAGCTGCTGGGATTCTTTTAACTCCACGCCTGCAAAGAGCATCAAAAAACCCGCCGTTTGTAGCGGCGGGCCTCCCTTGACTTTCACATCACAATTTTGGGCGATTTGTCCCCTAGCCGAGGACCAGGAAAGCTCGGTAACGGCCGGGGTCAGGTCATAGCGGGTCTGTTCTTTTCCGTAAATGACTCTCATTCCATCCACTCCGTTACATTCTGTTTTCTCTTTCCAGCTTTTCGTGAATCATCATTCGCCTGTCCTCGGATTTTCTGCTATCTATTTTGGGGACCGATTGTTGTTTCTTCGTCTTTTTGGCTACCTTCCCGCTCGTGTTCGGACGAGCTGGCTGCTGTCGCGTAATGACCGCACCCGGGGATAAGAGCTGCGTCTGATTGCTCCACGTAATGAACTCATCTTTGACAAACAACGGTAGCTCAATCGAACCATGAAAATCGACGTTTTTTCCTTGGAATTTTCCGTCACATGGGCCGATGAGCACATTCCACGCCAAATCAAGCTCGTCTATAGTCAAAAGTGCTTCAGAGCCCGTTAAGCGATCCAATCCAGCAAGCCATTGCCTAGGCCCCTGATAGCCCTGTACCTCGACATAGGGGGCCGTACTGTCTCCGGGTAAGATGAAGTCAAAAGAGATGGATTTTGGACGTCTGGAAGAGATGCGATTGCCGGACAATAACGTAATCGATGTCGAGCTTTCGATGTCGTTGCCGTAGCCACGAAACTGGATTTCCGCAGGTGTAACCGGAAACGTCAGCCTATATTTTCCCTGTAGACGGATCATTTCGTTACTCCTCCCCTCGTCTCTATTGCATCCAGCAGGGAGCGCTCGATGATGTCCTTGATTCTCTGCGCGACAGATGGATCGCTGAGCATTTTTAACATGGTTGGGATATCTTGCAGTACGCCTTGTACGTGCAGTGGAATCGAAACTTGCGGAATAGCAATGGAGACAGGCTGCGGATTCCCGGGTGAGTTACCAACAGGCGAATGATTCGGAGCAGCAGGACCTGCTTGAATTGCTGGTTTCATAGCTGCAGCTCCCGCAGATGCCACAGGAGTCTTGTTCTGCCACCACGACTTGATCCCATCATAGAGGGCACCACCTGCAGTTGATCCACCCATGCCACCAATAAAGCCACCAACTATCCCCCCGATTGCTGTACCAATCCCAGGTAACACCGAACCAATAACTGCTCCAGTAGCCGCTCCCGCTGCTGCCCCTCCCCAGCCACCGAGTGCTTCTGCCCCCACTTGTGCTGCAGTATCCAGCTTGTTCGCTGAGCCTGCAATAGCTGTGACGCCTAGTAAAGTTCCCAGAAGAGGAACCCTTCTGAGTCCTCCTTTCAGCATTTTTTTCCAGCCACCGCTGGCAGCTTTACCAGTCTCAGCATGATTGCCGCCACTATCTGGTCCGGGTTGATTTCCTGCAGCAGAGGAGGTAGTTGGCGCACTGTTTTGATTTTTGTTTTTGCCGTCAGTTTTCTCTGCTTCTTTTTGCGGATTACCGCCACCAGCGTCCGGTTGTTTTTTTCCTGCCGTAGAAGTTGTTGGGGCATTGTTTTGACCTCTGCTCGTTGTTTTCCCCGCTTGTCCTTGAGGACCACCACTATTCGAAGTAGATTTTTCTCCTGTTGGAGGGCGATCCGGAGAACTTTTTTTCTTTGATTTCTTTTTAGAAGGAGTTCTTTGTGTGCCATCGCAGCAACAGCAGCAGTCTTTTCCGCCAGTCGCTTCTGGAGGGAACTTTTCTATGGTTTTCCAAAGATCTTTGAATTTTTTCAGCTGAGATGTCGTGTGAACGTTCAAAGCATTACCAAGGAGTAGTAATCCTCCGACAAAAATCACAGTACCTTTTATCGACTCGCCCAAAGAGTTAAACGAGCCCATTATTCCTTCAGCTGCTTTTGAAATCCCTGTATTTATCCCAGACATTTGTTCTGCGTACAGAGTCGCGATCTCCATGGCCTCGTTTCTCGCCATCGCTTGTGCCTGCCCAGTTTTATAATAAGCATCGTTCTGAGCAGACAGCTGATGCGCATTCACCGCTTCATTCCCGACTTTATATGCGCTCTCTTTCCCCATTTCCGGCACAAAAGCCCCTGTAGCCGTATCTTTTACTTCTCGCAGACCCTTCGCCATGTCATCTCCGGCATCGCCTCTCAAAGTATCGAATGCACGTTGTTGTAACGTTTGATCCTGGATGCTAGAAAAAGTCATCAGGAGTTTTCCGAGGGCGATATTTATTGTTTCTTTCTCCCCTGTTGCGAGACTTCGATTCAGCGTTGCTATATCTTGGGCGGCCTTGGCCTTTGCATCCTTCTTATTTTGAGCCTTGTAATGCTTCTCAAGAATTGCGGCGAGATCACCATTATCCGACATCTTCATTGCATTCTCATATAACGCACCATACGTTTTAAAATCATTCAAAAGGTTCCCTATTGAAACATAGGTAGCGGCCATTTTTTCAGGCGTATTCAGCAAATTGCCATTCTGTAGGTTGAAATGAGCCATAGACTCCACAAATTTTCCAGTCGCGGCTCCCCCTCCCTTGTTGCTTAAATACTGAACGGCATTTGACTGCCTAACGGTACTTTCATTACCAGTAGAAATCTCAATGGAGCTCATCATTTTCATGATGTCATCTTCCGTAAACCGCGTCGTGTATTTCAGCATGCTTGCTTTTTCTGCATACTTTAAACCATTGGATGCATGCACAAGTTCAGCTTTGGCCATGAGGCTATATGCTTGATCTTTCTTTATATCAGGGTTGAGCTCACGTATGGTTATGGAAGTCTCTTCTATCTTTAGGAGTTGCTCCTTACTTTTGCCACCAGCTTCAAAAAGTGTCTTTTCTCTTTCAGTCGCCTGAGCTTCTTGGGCAACCGAGCTCAGCGTTGTTCCAAGAGCCTTTTCGATCAAAGGAGTTAGTGAGCCCTGGAGTCCTTTTGCGAGATCGTCATATTTACCTACTACTCCACTATAAGCATCAAACTTTTCCATCATTGTTCCTGCCATTCTTTCACCTCCTTGTCCTCCCAGATGTCTTACACCCAGCAGAACCCGAAAAAAGCCGGGAGACCTATCCCCCAGCCCTTTCCTCATCCTCTGCCTCAATCAACTGACAAGCAAAAATAAACAGCTTCTGCTTGTACAAATCGACTTCGTACTCGAGTAGATCCGACGGGCGGCCTCTGCCTTTTAGAAAAGCACGGCAAATATGCCAGGCCTCGCCGTCAGATCGGATTAGTTTTTTGCTTCTTCAATGGCTTCTTCTTCCGTTTGGGTCGCATTGACTTCACGGACTGCATTTAGTAGCTTGGTGTAGCCTTCTGGGTTGTCGCGGAAAATTTTCTCGACGAGCTCATACTTGGTGCCAACCTTGTACGCTTTCTTGAGCTCTTCCTGATTCCAAGGGAATTCGTGCTCGGTAGCTTTCACCAAACGAGCATCGTTGTACAGGAACCAATCCGTTTTCTCTCCTTTGTCAGCCATGCGTTCGCAATCACGCAGCTCGGACAAATTCAGTTGGCGTACCTTCCACTCGTCACCATCGATGGTGACGGTGATTTCTTTTCGCGGAGCTTGTTCATTAGCCTTGGCCAAAAATTTCTCGAGTTTGTTTTTGTTCATATTCAAGCACTCTCCTATTCCGTGTAGGTTGGCAATTCATCCAGGTAGTCTGGCTTCTCGATGGAAATTCCTTTTAGGTCATATGTCGCGTGATCGTTGCCGTCTGCTTTGGCTTCCCACAGCGTAATCTCGTCTGGGTTCAGCACGATATTGGAAATGCGGACGCGTTCGGAGTTGCCGGCTTCCTTGTCCAGCGTCTCGCCGATCAGGAATGGGAGGACTGGGGTCTTGCCTTGCGTCAATTGATCGACGCAGTAGTATTTCAGCGCAGCGTTGGTTGCGGTAATTTTCAATGTCACTTCTACATGCCAGTCGTTGACGGTTTGGATTTTTCCTTTTTGCAGGCGATTCGTGTCGCCGTACTCTACCTTGAGAACCATTTTGCCTTCCAAGGTACCGAAGATCGGGTCTCCGTTTTCATCGTAAATTTGGCAGTTCTTCAGTTTAATATCGCGTGCAATAGCCAATTACAGCACCTCCCAGTCAATGTCAAAGTATTCGATGGCATCAAGCGGCTTCGCAGACAAGAGGAAGCCACGGCGATCCCCGATGCCATTCTTTTTATCCGTAAATGTCCAGCCCGTATCAATCGCGCCCTGCTGCTCGCGGACGGTCATGTACGCGTTGACGGCAGAGACAAACACCGCACCGCCCAAATCGTTGTTGCCGAGCTTGCCTTTGTATTTCTTGCCGACTTGGCTGATGTCGTTGACGATCTGATCCAGCGTCATGCTGACACGGATTTTGCCGTAGTCCTCGCGCTCATGTGTACCCAGAACAGCCAGCGTATTGACGGCGCTCTCGATGATGTACACGTCTCCGTCGCGAGTTGCGATCAGCGTACCGGAGCCGAGCGCACTCAAAATATCCGTGTGGCCCCAATCCTTAAGCGCTTTTTTCAATGGAACGACGACGGCCGTCAGCGATTCATGCGCAGGTGTCGCGGCGATCATACCCGCTACCCATGCGGCCCACTCCAAGCTGCCGTATACTTTTCCGTTGTTGTGTTGACCAGCGATAGCACTGTTCACGACAAAACGGGCATTTTGCGCCACAGAGCGCTCGATGTGCTTCGCCATGTTCTCATCGTCCGCTGCTTTTCCGCCGATTACCAGCGTGCTGAGCTTCTTGTTTTGTGCGCGACGATCGCTCATGAATTGCTTCGCTGCCGCTTGCACAGCCGCATCGTCAAAAGGCAGATACATCGAGTCAAAATCAGCTCCGGACACAGCCATGAACAGCTTAGTAGAGTCAGCTGAGGTAAGCGCTACTGTGCCACTTTTCGCTCCTGTCAGCGCTGTTTCCGGCACGATTGTAACAGCAGTCTCACCCAGCTTTTTCACACGCACATAGTTGGATTGGCTCGTTTTCGCTGCCAGCTCATTTGCATCCGCAAACGAAAACTTCTCCGTTTGCAGCGGGCCTGTTACCTGAAGTTCTTTTTTACCTGGCTCGGACGTCGAAGCCGTGATCGTAACCTTCAGCTCGTTACCTACCAAACCCGGATACAGAGCCTCGACTCTGATTGCTTCGGCTTGCTCATACGCTGCTTTTGTGGCTGTGCCATTCGTCATGCGGTACGCGAGAATCGTCGCGCCACCTTCTGCTGCCAGCTCTACGGTATCGACCTTGCCAAATGTCTGTGCAAGTCGCTCTTCAAAGCTCCCTAGTTTGACCAGCTCATCTGGCGCACCCCACTCCGCTTGATACGGTACCAGTACGACACCGCTCTTCGGTACTACACGTTCTTTTGCTTTTGCGATCAGTTCGACCGTTACACCCGGACGTTCACGTTGAATGGTCATGCTTACACCCCGCCTTTGTATTTGGTCAGTCGGCTCTTCACTTGTCCTTCTGCCAGTAGTTGATCATCTGCTTCAGAAAAAAGAGCACCTGCTACCTCGAACCGTTCGGCTCCAAGGTAAGCGGCGCTCTTGATCCACTCTTGTTTGGTTTGCACAAGCTCTGGGGCCTGTGCTTGTTGTTCTTTTCGTGCCACTATGATCGGACCCCCTCTACATCAAATTCGTTGATTTTTTCTGTGACTGCTCTCTGCACCGCCACGTTGTAGGTGAACTGGAACGCGATTTCCGTCCGATCCTTTTTATCCCGCCAAATACGCAAGGTGGAGCTGTCGATCTCGATGGACAATCCAGACGTCTTGCCTTGATAACTGAACTGCCTTTGGCGAAGAAACTCACGCAGCGGTTCGGCTGAAAGCGGCTGGTAGACACCCGCTACCTTTGGATAGTGGAGGACGATGGCTGCTTCTGAGACCACCTGATAGGAAGTGAGGCTTCTTCCTTCTTCACGGACCCCTTGCGTCAAAAGAAACGCGATAGGCGGTTGGAATCGCTGCGCCATCCAATCGTCCACATTCACAACAGTAGACAGCTCTGGATACGCTTCCTTCACCAGTTCACTGAGAACAGCTAGCTCACGATCCATCCAGCTTCCACCTCCCATACTTGCGGTATTCTCATCTGTCTTCGTCACATGTCTCTTCCCCCCACTATTTCACTTCATTTGGCAAGGTATCCACGGCAAATACCCGCCGAGCAGGGAGCGAGTGCCTTTGGCTTTGACTCGCAACATCGTGTGGCGTCAATTGCCGTTTTCCCCGCTCGCCGGACATTTGAGTCGGCAGCGTACATAAAAAGCCACCCGACAGCTTCATCGGATGGCTCGTATCTCTCTTACTTGTTTCGCTTGACTCAAGTATAACCGATCTGGAGGAAAAACCGGGAAAATGACCCGATGTGTCAGGAAGTGTCAACTTTTGTCAGCCTCAGCATGCTTGTGAAAATGAAAAGAAGCTGTCATCTTCCAGACAGCTTCTCGTCGGGCTCTGTTTTTCATCATCCAGTCTGCTGTACCTGATCGCCATACATCGCCCATGCCATCTTTATCACAGCACTGCGCTTGATTTCATAATACCGCTGTCGGGACACGCCGATTTCTTTGGCAATCAAATTGTTCTTGTCGCCATCCAGCAAAGCTTCGACTACCAACCGTTCCTGCTCTCCTGGAATCGTCTCAACCGCTTTGTTGATCCGCTCGATTTTATCCTGCAAATTTTGTAGCCTCTTCCATTTCCGCTCCCGGCGTACAACCTCTGCGTGCGTCTTATCACCATTGCTGCCTTTTCCTTTCGGCATCCCTGCATCCAGTCCGTACTGTGCGACCATTCCTTCCCCTGCTTCACGCAAAAAACGCTGGATACGCACAATCTCGATCTGCATGTAATTGTAGTCGCGGATTTCTTCCTCCGCCTTTTGTAGAAAATCTACGATGGGTGCTTGCTCGCTCGTCCGGGCAAAACCTTCTTTTCTTGCGGAAACTGTCTTTTGCTGCCCTTTTGTCTCTTGATCTCGCATGTACTTGTCCCACTCCGGGCAAGAATCAATTTTTCCTACGTGCTTATCATGAACCTGGCAATGTGATTTCTTTCCCCAGCACGTTGCCGGACACACCTCGCATACTGCTTCCATGAAAACATCTTTGCTGATCAAGGTACTATTCCCCCTCGGTCATATATATGAAGTCCGTATGATTGCTTATCGGTTTTCGTTGAGTCTTGCGTCTTTTCTTAATCTTTGGGACAAACCGATCTGTCCGATAATGACTCCGACCAATAAAACAACTGCTCCGATTAATGCTGCTTCTATCATTTCGTACGTATCTCCTTTGCATGGTCATTTTCTTGTATAATGAAAGGGGGCAAAGAGGATACTCACCAGTTGTATTCTTTGCCCCAAGCAATTAATGGGGATTCCGATCGTCAGTCGGGGTCTCCTTTTTTTCCTGCTGCTCTTTCTTTTTCTCTTTGTTTGCCTTTAATTGCAGATTGAACAGATTATTGATCCGAATCTGCAAATCCACCTGCTTAAACGTGACGATTAGAGCAAGGAAGCACACGACAACCGCGAGAACCTGAACGTAATCAATCGTCATCATAGCATCACTTCTCCACTGCGGATCGCCTCGAGCATCGCCGTTTTCATTTCTTGCATGCTCTCTTCGCGAGGTAGTTTGATAAAGGAAGCAAGGTACTCCATGTCAGGAAGCAGAAAGTCGAGGATCGTCAGTACCGCCCGATTGTCCCCTGACTGTGCTTTTTGGAGGATCAAGCTGAACGAGTCAGCTTCTCGGCCAATTGGCGCAAATATTTGTTTTTGCATTTACTCACTCCTTGTCTGGTCATATTCAGTTTTTGGGCTACCTGTTCTTCTGTCATTCCTTGTATAACGACATGCTTGATAATGATCCGGGCTTTTTCTGGGAGTTGCATCAACACCTCCTGAACATACAGGTCGGACAGATTGTCTTCGATCGTTTCCGTTCCCCCCATCCCTTCTTTGATCACCGTCTCCCTGCACAAACGCTTCTTGGCGGCGTATTGCAATCGCCAAGCAATCCTTTTGAGCACCTTTCTGCAATGCTCTTTTAACTGCTCATCTGTCATATGCTTCACCTTCTGTCTATTTCGAACATCCAACCGAAAATAGGAACACTCGTTCTCTTTGTAGTACAAGTATCTCATACTATGGTAATAAGTTCAAGTTCTTTCTACCAGATTTTTGGAGATGATTTCTCCGGTTAAACTTCTGCATAAATTCTAAATAAAACGTCAAAAAACACGATCCCAAGTGGAGATCGTGCCTGTGTAGAAATATGAAATTATCCTTACAAAACGGATGTCCCCACTCGTTAAAAGTACAAAATATCCATACTTTTCGAGTTTTATCTGTCCATCACACAACAAACACGATAAAAATAAAAAAAGCAAGCTCCTCTCTCATTCACAACAGAAGAGCTAGCCTGCTTTTTTATCTTTCGCACTTTTTTAATCCCAAATATTCGGTCGTTCAACGCCCATCGTTCTCATATAATCCAGCAGTTGACCGGTATGTACCGACTCATGATAGGCGATTCGGAGCAGCATGTCTCCAAGTGTGCGGACATAGCCTACATCGGATCGATCAATGCGGATACTCTCCAAATCGCTCTTGGACAACCCTCTGACGAAGCGGAGAAACTCTTCTCGATATGGCTTCGCAAAGGCCAAATCTTCTTCTACGGTTGAAAACTCTTTGGTTTCATACGGATTGGGAATGTCAGACAGGGCAGCGCTTCCCCGTTGGATCAAAATCTGGTGATACAAAAACTCACCCTCCATGACATGACGAATCATTTCTCCGCACGTGAACGCTTTATCGTCAGGCTTCCAGTTCAGCATTTCTGTAGGAATTGCCTTCCACACCTTGATGCTTCTACGTCTTACTTCCTCAAAGTTTAAGATTAAGAGATCATTTTCGTTCATGCCATTCTTCCCTCCCCGTAAGCTCGTCCTAGTTTTTTTGATAGAGATCACAAGTCGCTACGTGATCATTGACCATGCCGACTGCTTGCATAAAAGCGTAGCAAATGGTTGAACCGACAAAAGTAAAACCGCGCTTTTTCAAGTCCTTGCTCATTTTGTCGCTGATTTCGGTAGAAGCAGGCACATCCTTCATTTCCTGAAAATGATTATGAATCGGCTTCCCGCCTACAAACGACCAAAGATAGCTGCTAAAAGACCCAAACTCCTCCACAACCCGCAAATAGGCGTGGGCGTTCTTCACGACGCCGCGAATCTTCAGCCTGTTTCGAACGATGCCTTCGTCTGTCAGCAATTGCTCGATTTTGGCTTCATCGTATTGAACGATTTTCTCCGCTTCAAAGTTATCAAACGCTCTTCGATAATTTTCCCGCTTCTTCAGGATCGTGTACCAGCTCAGTCCGGCCTGTGCGCCTTCCAAATTCAAATATTCAAAGAGCAACCGATCCTCATAGACAGGAACTCCCCACTCGTGATCGTGATAATCCATATAAATAGGGTCCTGATTCACCCAGCCGCACCGATTCATGCAAAGAAACCTCCTTCACGAAATACGAACGTATATTCTTATATAAAGAATATACAATCATTGGGTATTCTGCAAGTTTTTCTTCACAAAAAAAGACCTCATCCATTTGAGGTCTCTCAGCAATCAAGCAGTTAAAATAATTGGCTTCCCCTTCGTTACAACGATGGTGTGCTCGTATTGAGCTACGTAACTCTTATCAGGCGTAATGAGCGCCCAACCGTCCCTGCCATCATCCACATATTCCGTCCCCGTTGAGATGAATGTTTCTATTGCCAACACGAGACCTTCTGTGAGCAAGCGTCTTTCCTTTTTGTCATAGTAATTCAAAATGTAAGAAGGCTCTTCATGCAAGCTTTTGCCGATGCCATGGCCCGTAAGGTTTTTGACGACTGTAAAGCCCTTTTTCCTGGCCTCCTGGTGAACAATGCGACCAATTTGGCTTAGCTTTGATCCCGCCTTTGCTGCATCCAATGCCTTGTACAGCGACTCCTCTGCGCATTCGCATAAGGATTGCTTCTCAGGCTCACCTTCCCCTACAACAATTGAAGCACCTGTATCGGCAAAATAACCATCCAGCTCCGCCGAGACGTCAATATTGATGATATCGCCATTTTGCAGAACTGTATCATCAGGGATGCCATGCGCAACAATGTGATTGACACTGATGCATGTATGCCCTGGAAAATCATACGTAATATTCGGTGCAGACCGCGCTCCGTACTTTGCCAAGATCTCTCCGCCAATCCGGTCGAGTTCTTTTGTTGTCACGCCCGCCCGCACTGCTTTGAGCATCGTCTCCCGTGCTTCTGCCACAATGCTACCGATCCGTTTCAAACAAATCAAATCATGTTCATTTTGAATCGACATATGTTGCCCTCCTGTCTACGAATGTAATGATTCCTCTACATTGGAACATTTTTCATTGCCAATCGCAACCTGTTGAAAAAACAAAGAACCCCAGAAGCACCCTCTGTGACCCTTATCTAGCTTCACCCCAGTCTCTCTACCAAAAACCAAACAACATTCGAAATGAGCAAAGACTGTCCGATTCCAAAACTGAATCCTGTGAAAAAACGCAGCTTGTTATTGCTTGTTCGCCACTTCCAATGTTGGGTAAAGCCATCAATCAGCATGGGCAATAAAAGCAGTCCAATCAAATAGTAAGAGGTCACGATATGCATTCCTGCAAAAACAGGCGCCGGCAGGTATCCAACTAGGATCGAAACACACCTGGCACATAGGGGCATTTTCTTACCACCGATAGAAAAGGAACGATCTGCTCGTCGATGACAGGGAATCCACTGCGTATTGATCATCATCAGCTCCCTCAATCTGGCTTGCAATCGCAATCTGGTGTATCACAATCCGGACAATCAACGGGAAGATAGCTGCAATCTGGCGAACCATTTTTACGCTTTTTCCGGTTTGTCGAATAATAGAGGATCATGCTAATGAAAACGAGAAGACCAAGTATGAGCAAGACTCCTCCTGTCACATAATCCCCTTGATACAGAAATACGCCTCCCGCAATCCATGCGATCATGCAAAGCGTTAATCCAACAAAAAACAGATACACCCTCTCCCTTCTTTTCTTTCTACGGGAAAGAGTATCTGCAGTTTCAACTGTGCGTTACGTTCGGGCGTGAAGTCATCGACCCTGCTGATTTGTTATAGTGTCCACATATTTATACCGCTCTGTACGTGCGGATGTAAGCCGATAAAAACAACATCCCTTCTCTTTATTTGAAATTGCTTTCGCATTTGTCTCACTTGCGTAAGAACAATACTTAGCTTCAAAAAAGAGAAGGGAATAGTAGGAAGATGAGAAGAACGTTTCTATTCTAAGCGTTTCGTTTTCTCCGCAATTGATAATAGGTCACAGCCAGTGCAAGCGCCAAAACCGTCCCCTTAATAATATCGTACGCGTAATACGGCAGATTGAGCATCGTCATGCCGTTGAGCAGCACCCCGATCAGAATGGCGCCCACAAATGTACCAAAAACGTTTGGCTTTCCTGCACCGAATACGGAGAAGCCTACAAAAGCAGCCGCGACTGCATCCATCAGCATGGAGCCGCCGCTACTCACCTGCCCGGTACCGATTCGCGCTGCCAAGAGCATCCCGCCCAAGCCCGCAAAAAGAGCAGAAAGCACATAAGCCAAGGTACGATAGCGATTCACAGGAATCCCCGACAGACGGGCTGCTTCCAAATTACCACCTGTCATGTACAGCATCCGCCCTTGTCTCGTATAGGTCAGGTACACATGCGTGATCGCGACAAGTAAAAAGGTCAGGATAACCGGAACAGGAACGGAGAGAATTTCTCCTTGGCCCAGCCACAAGAACCATTCCTGGAATTTTCCCGGAGCCTGCGAGCCGTCCTGCATCGGCATGTTTGCGTAGATCGAGTAGCCTTGGGAATACGTCATATGAATGCCGTTGACGATGTAGAGCATCGCCAGAGTAGCCAGCAAATCAGGAATGCGGATTTTCACGACCAGAAAAGCGTTGACCAGCCCGACGAGCAAGCTGAGTGCAATGGGAACAACCAAAGTCGTGAAGACTCCTTGTTCGTACCAAACCATCATCGAAGCAGAAACGACCGTGGTCAATGAAACCGTCGATCCTACAGACAAATCAAAGCCTCCGACAATCAGCGAGAACGTAACGCCTATCGCGACAAATGTCACAATCGAGATGGAGCGAAGAATGTCCGTCAGGTTGTCGTACGTGAAGAAATACGGGTTGGTCAGACTGAATAACAACATGACAATGACGATGACTGCAACCGTTCCGTATTTGTAAACAAAATCAAACAAGCTAAACTTTTTATCTGCCACGTTACTCACCTCCGCTTGCGTAGTACATAATCAGCTCTTGTGTTGCTTCCTCGCGACTCAATTCCTTCACGATCTTGCCCTCGAACATGACGAGAATCCGGTCTGCGATCCCGATGACCTCCTGAAACTCACAGGAGAAATACAGGACGCCCTTTTTCTGCTCGGCAAGATTTCCGATCAGGCGGTAAATATCGCTTTTCGCGCCAATATCCACCCCTTTTGTCGGCTCGTCAAACATAAAGAGGTGAGCGTTTGTATCCAGCCATTTCCCTATCGCGACTTTTTGCTGGTTTCCGCCGCTGAGAAAACCGACCAGCTGCTTGATGTCGGCTGTTTTTACACCAAGGCGCTGCACCAGCTCTCTTGCGTTAGCCGCTTCCGCCCCTCTTTTGATAAAACCGAGCCAGGACTTCTTTTTCAACGAGGCGACAGACAGGTTGTTCTGCACGGACTCCTCTACGAAAATCCCTTCTTTGCGCCTCTCCTCCGGGACGAGAACGATTCCGGCATCGACGGCGTCTTTTGGCGAGCGCAGTTGGATACGTGTTCCATGCAATCGAACAGCTCCAGCCTTTGCCTCATCCGCACCGAAGAGCAATCGAGCGAGCTCAGTCTTCCCTGCCCCAACCAGACCGACGACACCCACGATTTCTCCCTCGCGAACCTGCAAGTCGACTCCGTGTACCTTGCCGCCAGCCACACCAGACGCCTCAAAAAACGTTTCGCCAATCGGCACAGCAAGCTTCGGGAACTCCTCGTCGAAGCTTTTGCCCAGCATGTTCGCAATCACTTCGTCCATATTGGTCTTCGCCGTCTCTGTGGTCACAACATGCTGTCCATCGCGCATGATGGTGATCCGGTCACAGATTTCAAAGATTTCCGGCAGGCGATGGGAGATATAAATGATCCCGACTCCAGCTTTTTTCAACTGCGCAATGATTTGAAACAGCCGTTCGCTCTCCTTCGTGCTCAACGGCGCTGTCGGTTCATCGAAAATGACGTACTTTGCCTTTTGAACGGTCGCCCGTGCAATCAAAATCAATTGCTTTTCCGACAGCGTACATTCTTCGACGAGCATCCTCACCGGAATGGAAAAGCCGAAGTTTTTTAAAATCTGCTCCGTTTCGTTGTACAAGCTCTGCCAGTTGATCAGCCCCTTGGTTTTCGCCTGGACGAGCTGGTCCGCCAGTATGTTTTCGGCGACACTCAAATACGGGATCAAGGCGGTGTCTACTTCCTGATATACACATTGAATGCCCTGTGCTTTGGCGTCCTGCGGAGATTGAATCGACACGGCCTGTCCATCGATGGTGATCGTACCGCCATCTGCCTGATACGCTCCCGTGAGAATTTTCATCAGGGTACTCTTTCCCGCACCATTGGCTCCGAGCAGTGCGTGAACCTCTCCTGCGCGCACCTCAAAATCGACGGATCGCAGGGCAGGAACCCCAGAAAACTGCTTCTCCATCCCTTTCATCTGCAATGTGGACATTTTTCACACCTCCTGTTAACCTGCGTGTTCCCACCTCTATAAGGAAAAATCCCGTTGACGGATACAGCTCAACGGGAAAAGCCAATTTGGTTCTTACTTGCCCCACTCTTGTACGTATTGGGACAGGTCGCCCATCGTTACTTTTTTATCCTTCGGCAGGTCTTCTTGTTTCACCAGCACTGGGTTCAGCTTCACGTTGTCTGGCACTTGCTCGCCTTTGATTTTTTGGAACACGGTTTGGGCATGGATGCGTCCGATATTGGATGGGTCTACCGCTGCCGTCGCTGCCCACGGAGAGTTTTCTGCCTGGATCATTTGCAGATCCTCATCGCTCAAATCGATGGAGTATACTTTGATTTCCGTACGTCCTGCTTGTTGGATGGCACGTGTCGCCCCTTTGGCAAATTCATCCCAAGCTGCCCATACTGCTGTGATGTCGCCTTTATTCGGATACTTTTTCAAGATCGCTTCCATCTGCGTTTGTGTATCGAGAGCCGTATTGTTGGTAGCAGAACCGAATGCCGCAATTTCTTTCAAGTCCGGGTATTTCTTCTGGAAAGCTTCGTACGTCACTTGGCGTTTTTCCATTGGCGCAAAGCCAGCTACCCAAACTTTTACGATGTTGCCTTTGCCGTTTGTATCTGCCGCCAGCTTTTCCAGGCTCAGCTCTGCCAACTTGTTGTCATCCTGCGCCACAACTGGCACACCCGGAATGTTGATGTCTGTATCAAACAGGACAACCGGGATTTTTTTATCCACGGCCTTTTGCGTGCCCTGCTGCAACGCTTCTGCCGTACCATGGTCGATCAGAATGCCATCAAACCTTTGGTTCACAGCAGCATCGAGGTTGGACGCCATTTTTGCCAGATCAGTATCTGCGTTGAATACGGTCAACTCGCCCCCGTTTTTCTCCACCTCTTTCTTCACGCCATTGATGTATTGAGCGGAGAACGTCCCTACGTTTTGGCGCATGATCAGTGCGATTCTCTTTGCCTTCTCTCCGGAAGCACCGCCGTTTGTGCTGCCGGTTCCTGTTGTTGCCCCACTGCCGCATGCCGTCACGAGAACAGAAGCTACCAAAACAAGTGATGTGATCAGACCGAGTTTCTTTTTCATTGAGATGCTCCCCCTTTTTTCTTTTACAAAACTTTTGAGAAAAGCAAAAAATCCTCTTTCACAGAGAAAGAGGACAAAAATCGACAAGATTCTCGCCTCTTATCTGTCAGGTATTCTACCTGTTGGAGTTAGCACCTTGGCTCGAAAGAACGGATTCTCTCGTGCTAGGTTGCCGGGCTTCATAGGGCCATTCCCTCAGCCTTCTCTTGATAAGAGTAGTTTCTATTTTCAAAACGTTTGTATAAGTATATACAGAATATAATCTGGCAATTACCTATCTGTCAACTAGGTTTACCGAAAGAATTTTCTTGATAAATATTCCAGTTTCTTCTGTAACATCAAGAGGGATTTTGTTGTGTCTTGTCGAATTATCGTAGATTGATACAAGCCTAGCAAATATTTGCGATGGGGATGCTACATGAGTCTATTAAAAGAAGTTATTCTTCAATGGTTTTTCGCCATTATCCCGTTTGTGTTTTTCAACATTTATTACCGTGACAAAATGAGGAACTACAGCCGTTCCTTTATTGCCATCACCAGCTCAGCCTGCATGTTTCTCGCGATGACCTTCGCCCCAAGTGTCACGAATGGCATGTTTTTTGATATCCGACATGTCATCATATTTTTCGGACTAGTTTATGGCGGAATCGAGATTGCCTTGCTCCTTCTGATTGAAGCCTTGGTTTATCGGTACTACCTTGGTGGCGAAGGAACATGGGTTGCCTTGCTGATCCTTACAGTCAATTTTGTCTTGTCACTCTTTTTGTATCGACACTACAAAGCCAGTTATCGGAAAACACTGTATCTTTTTATGACGAGTGCGATTTTTTCTACGGTTGCTTTAGGGACTACTTATTACTTTTTTCCCACGTATGTAACCCAACACCTCGTTTACTACACCATAGCGATTCCTATTCAAAACTTTTTCGGCCTCTGGTTATTAATGTCGCTTTTCAGCAAATGCGTTTCGGATAAGGAGCTGTTTATCCGCCACGCGCAAAACGAAAAAATCCAGACGATGAGCCATGTTGCTGCATCGCTTGCACACGAGGTTCGCAATCCGCTGACAGCAGTCAAAGGCTTTTTGAAATTAATACAGGAATGTCCGGAAAATTTGGTAAAAGTCGATCAATACATTCGCATCAGTCTCGATGAAGTTCAACGCACAGAAGCCATTTTGACCGAGTACCTTGCGATTTCCAAGCCGCTCAAGGAACGACATGAGATCATTAATCTTAGCGAGCATTTGCATGCCATCCGCGAGGTGATGCTCCCCTTTGCCAATATGCATAACGTGGAGCTTACGCTGCAAGACTTTGAGAGACCTGTGACGATCAAGGCCAATCCAGACGAGTTCAAGCAAGTGTTGGTGAATTTCATCAAAAATGCGATCGAGGCGTGCTCGGATATTTCGGACGGAAAAGTCTCCCTGGACTTGCTCATCGAGCGAAACAAAGCCCTGTTGGTCATCAAGGATAACGGTGTCGGCATGGATGCAGGACAGATTAGCCGTCTCGGAACGATTTACTTTTCTACGAAAACAACTGGGACCGGCCTTGGATTGACGTATTCCTATCATGTCATTCATGCGATTGGCGGAACGGTCAATGTATCAAGTAAACCACGAGTAGGAACCAAGTTCACCATTATGCTCCCGTATAAGGCACAGTGACTTCATGCAATTTTGCAGAGGGACTGTGCCTTTTTCCATTCGGTCGCTAATGATGCAACGGGGGTATAGCCAAATCAATCTCTGCCAGGTCAAAAATATCTTTTTCTCGAAGCATTTGGAGGACATTATCGAGCGAGTAGCGGATTTTTTTCAAGTTTTTGATGTGAAAAGCCCCGTTGTGGAAAATGACGGTCGGTTCAAATGTAACCATTCTGCCAAACCAATTTCTGGGAAGGCATTATGCAAAACAAAACACCAGGAGTTTCCCCCTGGTGTCTATCATTATTGGAGTGGCAGCCATTCTCCCGTAATGGCATCCACATCCCCATTGTTTTTCAGTATTTCTGCCGAATAGACCAAGACTGGTTGCTCTTGAATCTTATTGTAATTGTTATCAAGCGGGAAGACATAGCGAGGACTGAGCGGATGATGTTGGAGATAAACCTGCGCCGCCTCTTCTGGTGAAATCACTTTGGCTACATCTGCGAAGCCCTCCTGCTCATGCGGGAATGTCAATTTCACCCCGATAATTTCTCCTGTCTGCCCGTCGATCGTGACCTTATAATACTGATCCGGCACCATTACGCCGTTTATTTCTCGGACAAATTTCAATTCAACCTGTCTGCCCATCACATACACTTGCTCCTGCATACGAACCGTCTTCACCCGTGAATCCAAATACGGCTCTAAAAACAAGATCGCTCTCTCCTGCAATTCTGCGATAGTAAGTGTCGGATCACCTTCTCGTAGCTCAGGATAAGAGATCTTGAACGCTGCTGCCCGATTGTTGACGGTAGTCAGCTGCATGAATCGCTCACCTTTTTTGGCCTGGTATTCTCGTTCGTTGTCTCCCAGCATATATTCGGGCACATTACTCGCCGTAAATGTGAAGCCCTCCACCTTCTGGCCGAAGAACTCCATGGCAGCCGCAGCCTCTTTTGCCGATGCAACCATTGTCTTCTTGCCTCCGGGCTTGACGGCAATGCTGTCGCGAAACGACTCCCCACGCCACAAGGTCGTTTTCACTTCCTTGCCAGTACGAGCGTCGAGATACCCGGAGAAGCTCTCCTTGTAGCGAAGAACGTAGTCCACGCCCTTCTTCCCAACTCTCTCATACGTCAGCTGCATGACTTCTGCAAGTCCGCTCTCTGTTTTCTTCGGAGAAGGCCTCTCAGCTATTGGAGGAAACTGCCCAGCGTCCAGATTCATTCCGGTTGAATCCCCTGAATTGATATAACGAATATGCCCGACATCGCTCATACCAATCACATAGTTATCTCCTTCTACCTGCACGTCATTCACATAGCGTTGCAAGCGGACGGCTTCATGCGAAACGGTATCTGTTCCCTCTTGCCCCTCTACTTGTTCGATCCGATACTGTTCCAGATTTTTGCCCAGGAACGGTTCCATAAATGCCTTCGCCTGTTGCTCTAATCTCTCCTTGGAAAGCGTTCCTACGACTTTCTCTTGCCCTGGAATCTTCTCCGGATCGAATCCGAGCAAGAGCCCGCTTTTGGCGTCCAGCTTCGCTCTGGCATATAGCGACACTTCTGTTCGTTCTTTGTTGCTGAACAGGCGAAAATCTATGTCGTACACCTCTCGAGGAGCTTTCGCTGCGTAGACCCTCTTTTCCGATTCCCGAAAAGGAGGATATTTCTCGTACAGCTTTTCCAGTGTTCTGATTGCTGCTTGGCTTAGCTCGCTTTCTGTTATTTCTGTCGAGGAGAAGGAGCGGGGAACCAAATGCGCTTGTGATTCAACCCGAGATTGCGTGAACATCTCCGGGGTTACCCCCATCATCCATACTGCTGCGGCCACCGTTGCAGCGGAAACCGTCCATGTCGCCAGCTTGAGGACGATTCTTTTCGAGCGATTCTTTTTGGTGCGCGCCCGTTGCACCAGCTTTGCTTCCAGCGCTTCGACGAATTCGCTCCTTGGCTCCGCATCCTTTGACTGAGGAAGAGCCGCGAAGAATTGCTCGTCATTTGGAGTATTCATTGGCCAACCCTCCTATCCAGTCGACATGCAAAACTTTTTTGAGTTCTTTTGTTGCTCGGTGAAAATCTACACGGACCTTGGCTTCGCTTGTCCCGAGGATTTCTGCCGTTTCCCGAATACTGTAGACCTTGATACCACGCAAAATCAGTACATTCCGATGATGCGGCTTCATTTTTTGCATCGCCTGCTCAATTTCCAGCTGTTCTTCCTTAGAAACCAGCTCCGCTTCCGGCCTTCCCAGAAGAGAAGGCAGCCCTTTTAACAATTCCATGCCAAAAAGCGTTTGCACCCGCCTCTTCCGGTAATCATCGATGGCGACATGCTTGGCAATATGCAAAATCCATGTCTTCACACTGGAACGCTCTTCATATCTACCCAAAGCGTCCAAGACTCGGATAAACACTTCCTGCGTCAAATCCTCCGCATGCTCGCGCTTCCCCGTGAAGTAGTAGAGATATTGATAGACATCACGGTAGTGCTCACGATAGATCGCTTTAATCCGCACTTCGTAATCGATTGTGTCCTGCACTGGATTTCCTCTCCCTGCTCCTTACCTGATAAATTGACCGGTAACTGCGTCAACCTTTCCGTTTCTTTCTTTTGGCTCATAAACAAGGACAGGTGTTGCCTGGTATCGCCCGTTAAGGGAAGGAAATACGTAGCTCATTGTAAGCGGATTAGCTTTTAACAATGCTTGTATGGCTTGCTCAGGCCCTACGACATTTGAGGCATCATCATAGGATAATTTACCAGTAGCTACTGGTAAACTGGCGGATACAATGTCTCCCGTATGCATGTCAACTTTTACTGAATAGCCCTGTCCTTCAACCATAATCCCTTGGTGTACAGGAGAAAATAGAAACATTTGCTTGCCTACTTCTCTATTAATCATTTGTGGTACCAGCTCCGTTACCTCGGCGTCTACAAATGGTTGCAGAAACGCCACTGCTTTTTCCTCGGCAGCTGCCTCAGTAATCACTTTCTGCTTTGGTGGGTTTTCAATTACATGGAAGTACGCAATCTGATCATTCACTGTCCTCACTGAGAACTTTTTGTTGCCAACCACGGCATCATACTCCTTTTCCCCTGCGAGAACTGGCGCACCTTTGGTCATTTGAAACACGATTCCTTCGGGCAATGGAATAAAAGTGGAGAGTGCGGTAGCCATCTCCTCATTGGTCTTGGCGAAGACCCGCTGGTTTCCAGGCGTTACCGTAATTGGTTTCCCGTACTTATTTTTCGTGGTCCATCCTGACTCTACCTCGGCTCCTGATCGTGCATCCAGATATCCAGAAAAATTCAGGCTGTAGACTGGGCGGAAGCCAGCGCTTATGTCTTTTGCTTTTTGCTCATAGCTGAGGTGGAGCATGTCTTCTAATTGTTTGCTGATTTCGTCTTGATTCTTAACCCCTGACGGAGCGGGGAATTTACTTGTGTCCATCTGCAATCCTGTTGTGTTTCCTGCGTTTATATAGTCTAGCTCGCCTACTCCATTGATCGCTACTACGTAAAGATCGTCTTTTACCGGAATTTGATTCACAACCCGAACGAAACGCACATTTGCCACGGCCTCTGCACCCTCACCATCAACTGTTACCTCTTCTATTTGGTATTGCTTGATGGCGTCACCGATGAAATTCTTCAGAATACTTGGCGCTTTTTCTTTTCCCATCGCTTCCGTAGGACGTGCAGTCGGTTTCTTTTTGGGAATGTCGTGTGCAGAGAAGAATAGCAACATACCGTTGTTTGCATCGATTTTGGCATCCGCATACAGGGATACTTCCGTCCGCTCCTTGTTGCTGAAGATGCGGAATTGGATCTGGAAGACATCTCGCTCCTGATTGTTACGCGAAATGGTTTTTTCCGCATTTTTTAATTCCGGGTAGTGTTTGTTCAGCTTGTCTAGGGTTTTTTGGGCTGCTTTGCTCAATTGGGGTTGTGTTGATTTAACTGCCGCGGCTTGTACAGTTACTTGTGGTTGCGTAATCCACAATGGGCTTGAGAAGAGCAAAGCAGCAGCTCCTACTGTGATCATCAGCTTTTTGGTTGCATATGGTTTCATTTTGAATTTCCTCCTGGCTTTCACTTTTTATGTTCTTAGCCCAATAGTCGAAAGCAAAAGGGAAATGTTACAAGGAAATGAAAATAAAAAAAGGCCAGTCAAGCCTTTGACAGGCCGCCTAGCCGTTGCGAGGTTTTGAGAGCGACATCCTTTACCCGTTCTATCAAATACTGGAGTCGTTCCTCCTTCAAATCATACGTGACAATTCCTATGCTTAGCGCCCCAATTACCTTTTGGTTGTAGTCGATCACTGGCGCTGCGACAGAGGCCGTGTTTTCCGTCCGCTCCGCAAAGCTGACCGCATGACCAACACCTCTGATCTCCTGGAGCTTCTCCATAAAAGCAGGCGCCTGCTCTTCACCCACGAGCTGGACAACCGTTTGTCTGGCTTCTTCCACAGGCATGTGTGCCAGTACGACTTTATTGGCCGCACCGATATGCATCGGAATCCGCAAGCCTAACTGGTCGTAGATGCGGATATTGTGCTGACTGTCTACGCGTTCGACGACAATGGATTCGAGTCCGCTAGGCTGACTAAAATAAACACTTTCGTTCACTTCTCTGGCGAGCTCCTCGATCATCGGCTTGATCACCTTCCGATAATCGATCCGATCGAGCACCCGCAAGCCGAACTCCATCCATTTAATCCCCAACGTATATTGCTTGGTCGCAGCATCCTGCTCTACCAGTCCATGCTTCATCAACGTGTACAATAGCCGATAAATGGTGCTGACCGGGAGCTGGCATTCCTTCGCTAAATCATTGATCGTCCACCATTTTCTATGTTCATCCGACGAAAGTGCCGTTGCAATCGCCATCGCTCGATCAAACGATTGAATCACGGTCATCCCCCCCCTTTTCTATCAATCTTCTCCTATGAAACTATGTTAAACCATTTGCTCTAATTTTGTGAATCGCAAAAAAACTCCTGAAAGGAATCGCAGATTGACAGTCAGAAATCAGAATGTGTAAACTAATGGTGAAGATTTCGAAATATGAATAATATTCTGCAATGTGGAAAAAGGGAGGCAACTATGTTCCAAGGCAGCCAATCCATGGTCAAGAAGATGAAAACCGTCATCATCAAGCATCCCCATCAAGCATTTATCAGTCAAGAACATCTCGATCAATCGTGGAAAACCTTCAACTATACAGACCGCCCTGACTGGGACCTAGCTCTGCATGAATACGCCAAATTCGAATCGATTTTGCGCGAGCATGTGGAAAACGTCCTGCACTTGCCACAATCCGATAAAACCGGACTGGATTCCATTTACGCCCACGACCCGGTGAAATTTACTTCCAAAGGGGCAATCATCCTCAAATCTGGTAAAGAGCTCCGACAGGGAGAAGCCGAAGTATACAAAGCCTTTTTAGAAGAAAACAATATTCCGATCCTGGGACAGCTCACAGGCGATGCCTTGTCAGATGGCGGCGATCTCGTCTGGCTGGATGATAAAACACTCGCGATTGGCCATGGCTTTCGTACGAACGAAGCGGCTATCGCTCAAATTACGGAAATGGTCAAGGATTTCACGGATGAAATCATCGTGGTACAGCTTCCGTATGATCGCGGTCCGGCGGAATGCTTGCATCTGATGTCGATTATCAGCATGGTCGATCATGATTTGGCAGTCGTCTACTCCAAGCTGATGCCAGTATTTTTCCGTCAACTGCTCATCGACAGAGGCATTCAGCTAATCGAGGTACCTGATCCCGAGTACGATAATCTCGGCAGCAATGTTCTCGCCCTTGCGCCGCGTGTGTGCATGGTCGTGGCAGGCAACCCGATTACGAAGCAACGCCTTCTCGACGCAGGTGCGACTGTGTACGAGTATGAGGGCGAAGAGATTTCTTATAAGGGAACAGGTGGGCCTACTTGCCTGACAAGCCCGGTGGAACGAATCTAGCCGTTACCAAACTGAACTGCACCTCCATTGTTAGATACCTTTAACGATTGGCGGTGCAGTTTTTCTATGACCAAAAAGTTTCCTTAAGCAAAAACTTTGTTGCCTAGGAAAGAATCTTACCTTAAACTAAAATCATAAGATATCGACTACGTGTACTTTTTTTTACCTTCATTTTTGCCCTAAGCCAACAGTTTGTCCTTAACGAAAAAGGAGAGTGAACCTCATGCCATCCATCAGTATTCCTTTGTCTGATGCCTTGATTGGTAGCCACATCTGTCTGGATCGTATTGACGTTCAGGGTATACTGCGCAGACGATTGCTGGATCTCGGCTTCGTCCCCGGCAACATCGTGGAAGTCATGCAAAAAAGTCCGTTGGGCGATCCCACTGCCTTTCGGGTAAATAACACGATCATCGCCCTGCGCAAAGAAGAAAGCTCCCTCATATTCGGGGAGTACGTAGGAAGTGACGAAACATGAGTTCATACACAATTGCGTTGGCAGGAAATCCGAATACCGGGAAGAGTACATTATTCAACACATTGACGGGACTTCGCCAACATACGGGAAACTGGGCAGGGAAGACAGTCGTAATGGCGGAGGGAGAATTCTCTCGGGGAAATACGACTTTTCGGATCATCGATTTGCCAGGTACGTATTCCTTGTATTCCAACTCGGCAGATGAAGAAGTGGCGAGAGATTACATTATTTTTGAGCAACCCGATGTCACCATCGTGGTACTGGATGCAACTTCATTGGAACGAAATCTCAATTTGGCCTTGCAGGTGTTGGAAATGACCCCTCGCGTCGTCGTATGCGTCAATTTGATCGATGAGGCGAAAAAGCTTGGCATTCGTATTGATCTGGAAAAAATCTCGCAAAGATTAGGCGTTCCTTGTATCGCTATTTCCGCCAGAAATCATATCGGGATCGAGAATTTGCTCGATCAGGTGGAGAAGGTAGCGAACGGAACCATCGTGCCCACTCCTGTACAGATAACCTACAGTGATCAGATTGAATCCAAGCTGGCTCAGTTGGAGCCGCTCATCGAGAAAACCTTGGGTAGTCGTTTTCCGACAAGATGGATCGCTCTGCGGTTGCTCGATGGCGATGAAAGTTTGTTGAATACCTTGCGGGAGCGAATGCAAAAGCCAGCAGAGTCTTTCGGAGAGGAGCGCTTGACCCATGGCCAAACCGTTTGCCACTAATCCGTCCGATCCACTGGATGCGCTTCTTTCCGTGGCCCGGGCCTCAGTCGCAGGAAGTGAGATTCGGGACACGATTGTAAGTGACATTTACCGTACCAGTCGCAGCATTTGCAAGGAAGCTGTGACCTACGAAAACAAGCAAAAGCTATCTCGCGCATACAAGCTCGATAAAATTGTGACGTCCAAAATATGGGGCTACCCCATCATGCTGGCGATTTTAGGCGCAGTATTCTGGATCACAATTGCAGGTGCGAACGTTCCATCCGGAATGCTTGCCGACATGTTCGGTGTTGTCGAGGGCTATTTAACTGCTGGCTTTCAAGCTGCACATGCACCTGAATGGCTGCACGGGATTCTGGTTCTCGGATTCTTTCGCGGTACCTCATGGGTTGTCAGCGTCATGCTGCCTCCGATGGCTATCTTTTTCCCAGTCTTTGCCCTGCTCGAGAACTTCGGATATCTGCCACGTGTCGCGTTCAACATGGATCGTCTGTTTAAAAATGCTGGCGGACACGGCAAACAGGCATTGACCATGTCGATGGGGTTCGGCTGTAACGCAGCTGCCATCCTGTCCACACGGATTATTGAATCTCCCCGGGAGCGAATGCTGGCGATTCTGACCAACAATTTCGTTCCGTGCAATGGTCGCTGGCCCACATTGATTTTATTGTCTTCGCTATTTATGGCGACCAGCGCGACAAGTGGATGGCAATCTCTGACTACTGCTCTCATTGTAATGAGTATGGTTATTTTTGGAATCGCTATCACTCTTATGGTTTCCTGGACATTATCCAAAACAGCCTTGCGCGGAGTACCGACACACTATACATTGGAGCTGCCCCCTTACCGCCGTCCGCAGATTTGGAAAACGATCCTGATCTCAAGCAAGGATAAATCGTGGAGCGTGCTGAAAAGGGCCGTCATTGTGGCCGCCCCTGCCGGTATCATCACTTGGGTATTGGGCAATATCTATGTCGGTGGGGACAGCATCCTCGCCCATATGGCTGCCTTTTTTGATCCGTTTGCGCAACTCATTGGTCTGGATGGCTATATTGTCATGGCTTTTATTCTCGGCTTGCCCGCGAATGAAATCGTACTGCCGATCCTTCTGATGGGGTACATGTCCTCCGGTGCCATGGTTGATGTGGAAGGCCTCGACAACATCAAAGATGTCTTCTTGCAGCACGGGTGGACTTGGTTGACAGCACTCAATATGATGCTGTTCTCTCTGCTTCATTACCCTTGCGGCACAACCTTGTTCAATATTTACAAGGAAACGAAAAGTGTAAAGTGGACCGTGCTTTCCGCACTCATTCCACTAGCCATTGCGGTAGGAGTTACGTTCTTGACTGCCCAGGTGGCAAGAGCACTCGGTTGGGTGTAAAAAACAGTAAAAAGCCTTTGCACAATACCAGACCTCCTGGTTCGTGCAAAGGCTTTTTCGTGACTTTCCCAGTGGAATCGTACTTTATTTTGTAATAGGTATCACGCCATCCAATCTGACTCTCTCAAACTCTAGCCCGCCCATCTCTACCGTATACGTATCCTGTTTCGGTACGCTGAAAACAATGTAAACATTTTCCGAATTCTCTGCCACAATCATATCCTTGTAAGCCTGACCCTCTACACGTAAGTTAATTTCTTCTGGTCCCTTGTTTGGAACGACAATGGACAGCTTGCCTTTGTCGTAATTTACCTTTTCAATGTTCAGCTGTTTCTTTTTTCCAAACGGAATCGTTTGCGGATATTTGGCATTCATATCAAGCACGAAGTTATCCTTTAGGGATCGCTTCATCGTCACTTCATCAAATCGCAGCTCCAGTTTTTCCGGGAGAGCCCCATAGAACAGCGACGGAATAAATTGCGCCCTATAGGTATCTGTCCCCTGCACATGCTCCACGTTTTTATTCACCTTGTCGTCTATCGCCTGATACTCTTTCCCGCTTCTATCCACCAATTTCATATTTTCTAATCGATGTAGAACAAACCCATCCTCGAACTTAGCCTCAAGCTCTATCTCTGTCACAGTAGGCGAAGCTATCATTCGGTTCACTTGCAAGCTCGTCATCAGAGCATCTGTTTTAAGCACAGCATCTACATCTGCATCCGGTTGGATTACTTTTTCGGCTGCAGTGACTGACTGTGGCAGGGGCAGCAACAGCTCAGCTACCACTACATCACCTCTTGATTTTCGCCTATCAACGATTTGCACTGGCAGGATAGGCTTGCTCTGACCCATCAGCGCCTGCATTTCTTTTTCGTCTATTCGATAATCCGACTTGATTATGAGATAATGCACACCATCGATCATTTGAAAATCCCTTGATCCATGACCTCTTTCTGACAGGTTCCCCAACTCTACATTAAGACTGAAATAGAGCATATCGCTTCTTTTCGATTCATCCGGAATTCGCGCAATCTCCTCCATTTTTTCACCGGAGATTAACAGCGTAAACGTAATCCGTCTGTGATCGACCATGGCATCCCTAATCTGATAAACAAAACCGTCCTTCTCCACTTTCACCTCAGGCAGAATCGGATAGCCGTTCTTCAAAGCATGCATAAAACCTTCATCGGGTGTGATCCATTCAAATACTTCCTGGCCTCGCTCTGCACCAGTCAGTCCCCACAAGCTTCCATCGAAGGGCTGAGCAATCTGGAGGAAAAGGGTAGCAGCAACTGCCACTCCGGCTGTCCAAGAGGTTACCTGCCAGCGACGGCGACGCTTCTCACGCTGAATTTTTGTGAGTACCTCTTGCTCGAATTTTTCCAAATGAAACGGATATTTTTCACGCACGGATTGCTTTGCTGATTGACTCCATTCCCTCCACATGCGATCGTCGCTCATCCTTGTACCTCCTTCGACATGGTCTCCTTCAATTGCTTTCTGGCTCGATGCAAACGCGTACGGACGACCTCCTGTGAAACGGAGAGAATATCCGCCACTTCCGCAATCGACAGGTCTTCATAATAGTGCAGGAGAATAACCTGCCTGTACTTCGGTGCGAGGGATTGAATGTAGGTGACGATCTCTTCCCGCTTCACCCGGTTTAAAATCTCTTCCTCTACCTGATTGTTTGCCTGCCGATCCATCAGGTCGCCCAAATGATCATCCATCGTCGGAAAAATGTTGCGGAACGACCACGACCGAAAATGCTTTTTGCTTTCATTCATCGCGATCTTGTAGAGCCAATGCTTGATCTCTCCGTCCCCGCGGAACTGATCGAGATGTCGATATGCTTGGATAAACACATTTTGGGTAATATCGTCCGCCAAGGCATGATTTTTTACCGTGAGGCTCACCAGATGAAAAATCTTCTCCCCGTATTGCTGCATCAGCCATCTCAGTCTGGCTTCCCGTGTAACCTCCAGACTCGCTGGTATTGTTTCTGCTTCGTTCAACCCGTTCACCTCATCCGTTGAATGCTTGCTATTAGGTATGATCCATCTCACGGCAAAAAGGTGACAGAAAATGCAAAAAGAAACCGCTGTGGTTTCCACAACGGCTACTTCGCTATCGCTCTACAAAAAATGCTGCATCCAAATATTCGGCTCGATGTATACCACTTCGTCCTTTTCCACGTCAACCTGTACAGGAACTAATGCGTCTGGAATGATGTACGATCCGGACTCCGGAAATTTCATCCCTGTCCAGCTTTCCCAATCCGTCAGACTTCCTCTGATCAGCATGGATTCCGGCGCTACCTGCATGATCGTCGCTCCCAGTTTCCAATGTGTGCGCACCCACGGATCAAACGGAGCGTCATCGGCTGTTTTCCACTGAACATACTTGTCCATTGGCGTGAGCGGGTACTTGTGCTTGAGCGATGGACGTACGGGTGCCACCAAGTACGCCAAGCCATTTTCCTTGGCGATATCCTTCATCGCCGTAACCATCTGCTTGCTCAGACCGAGTCCGCGATAGCGGGGATCGATGGAGATGGAGAGTGCCGATAACGCATTTGGCTGTTTTTCTTGGCGGTAGTCTTCAATCCCTTGCAGAAAGACATCGTCCCAGCCTTTTGGCAACCCTTCCACAGTGCCATCCCAATAAAACGGAATCGCATTTCCTACAGCCATCACCTCGTCAGCCTCGTCCGTCAGCATGAACTGATAAGGCGAGAACCAGTCATACAAATGATTGTAATATTCATTCGCCACTTCATCATTGAGCATGAAGGCAGACCAGCTTGCCTCGATTAGTACATCAGCTTGATCATCTAGATCTGATCTTTGTGCGAAAGTGTAGATGTTGTATGACATGCTTGGAATCCTCCTACGAGCTCAGATGTCTAGCTTCCCATCTAATCCCTATTCGAGTTTCTTCGACATTTTCCTCTTGCGTGTGTCACACAATCACTCCCTCCCTCTTTCCTATTTTCATGAAAGAGGGTTTGATTTCGCTTCATGCACGTCCTAAAAAAGTGTGGTCAAAATAAGTTTTGAAATTCGGATACAAAAAGATCAGTGATTTTTTCAATTCGTTGCGTTCTGTCTTATCTTCATCCATTTCAAACAAAATTTCATGGTCAATTTCATAGATTCCACATTTCTCTTCATCCGGGCTTTCTTGCAAATCGATACATCGTATTTTTCCGTACTCTGTATCCCATGAAAAAGGAAGGTAGCCTAACTTGCAAAGCAATGGATTGTACATATCCTTAATACCATCGAATGGCTCATCGATCCCTTGCTCAGGAATGACGTCGAAATAATGATGGTAAGTAGAAATGAAGGCTTTATACCACTCCGGAAATTTCAGCCCAAATTCTTCTTCGAGCGCAGCTACATCCTCCTGACTTACGATAGAAGGAATCAGCTTCCATCTGGACCATTCTTCATCGATATCAACTACCTTCATGACATCAGGGACGTCTGGTCGCATCCATCTGCAAAAACCTTCTTCTGTCACTTGGTTATATCGGGCATAGTAAGCTTCAAAAGCATTCTTGATGTACTCTTTTCTATCCATCTAGCAAGCCTCCGTTTTTTATAGAAAGTCAGTTCTTCCACAATCGCTTCGTTTCCACGAGTACCTCATCCTGAAATTCCATTTTGTATATATCAGGCTTGGACGTCGTCAATAAAAAATCCAAGTCGTACTGACTGTCAAAGTACCCCATCATCAATGTCATAACGGCACCATGCGTACCGATTGCAACTTTCTGCCCTCTGTATTGGTCTAAAATGTTTCGGAACGTTCCTACCACACGATTCCGACAAACGGTGATTGACTCTCCCCCAGGTAAAGAAAAGTCTGGCTCAGTAAACATCTTCTTTACTAATGGATACAATTGGCTATCGGCCATGATTTGATTGTCTCCGATAAAAACGAGTTCTCTCAGCTCTTCAAAAACGACGATCTCTTTCCCTACGGACTGGGCTAGTTCTTCTATGGTTGCCACTGCCCTATTATACGGACTTGAAATGAACGCATCTATCCCCTCGTCTTTTAACAATTGAGTAATGATACGGGCATCTGACCTACCTTTTTCAGTCAGTCCTCGTGTTCTTTCGTCCCCTTCGGTTTTTGGTGATTCTCCGTGCCTGACCATGTAAATATAGGTTTTCATGCCTAACCTCCGTGGAAACTTTTTTTCCGCCTAGATCCTTCCTGCAAATATATTACAACAAAAACCCCCTTCCCGGTTTTCACCAGAAAAGGGGCACTCTTAGATTTTGAACCGATTCATGATCTCTTCCATCGTCTGCGTCAAGCATTTCTTGGATCGTTTCAGCAAACAAATCCTTTAATGCTGACTGTACGTCGTCCACAGACTTCATGTTTTTCTCTTTGATCCACTGCTTGATCTACTCTTTTGACATCATAAAAAATCTCCCAACCTTTCTAATACTAAGTGTAATTTAGAGGTTGAGAGTTTTATTATTTTTCCCTGTGCTGTTTCTTACTGTGGTCTTCTCCGGGACCTCTTTCTGGTCTCCTCTTTGCATGGATAATGTTCATGGGTACTTGAAAAAGAACTCGCTTCCTTAGGGCAAGCGAGTCCTCCTTAAACTCGAGGGTTAAATGTATCCACATGTTAACCACTCAACACTCTACTATAGATCCTTTGAATCTGCATCGTGATGTAGACCAATTCCATCTCGGGGAACTCAAAATCATATTCTTCTTGCGCAAATTCACCTACTTTTTGTGCACATAAATAAGATTCCTCGTACTGTTCTTTTATGATCTGGGACATTTTCGGTTCTACATCATGAAACGATTCGCCCAACTCTGCCCGTTGTACTGCAAAGCGCAAATGTGTGACTAATCGCTCATAGGAAACCGTTTTCTCCTCAATCTTGATTTTCAAGCTGCTTTCGATAAGATCGATCATATCCCGTATCATAGTGGTCATATCCATTGTTTTTGCCATATCTCCCGCGTTTATCCTGGCAGTGTGGATATGCAATGCAATATAACCGACCTCATCTTCGGGAATTTCTATCCCTAGCCTCTCTTTTATCAATGTTTTCGCCCAGCAACCGATCTGAAATTCTTTTGCATACAAAATTTTGATTTCGTTCAGCAAGGTATTTTTAATGACCATTCCCTTCACTAATCTTTCTAGGGCGAAGGACAAGTGGTCGGTCAAAGCAATATGAATATGGTCATGCAAGGTTATCCGTAGTTCTTTTTCCGTATGGGAGATAATTTCCTCTGCCACTTGGATATGTTCTTCAGGAAGTGTTATCAATATCTCTTCGAACTTTCCGTACTCTTGCCATTCATTCATGACAAATACTTTTTCTATCTTTGAAATGTCTACCAGATCATTCTTTTTTTTCTGGAAAGCGATCCCTAAGCCCATAACGATCTTTTCTTCTCCCTGATCCTGGACAACGACCGCGTTGTTATTTAAGATTTTTTTAATTTTCATGGTATCCTCCCTCCTGTCTATCCTCCCGTCACCTTCCCCATTTACTAGGTGAACCATGATGAGAAAAATTACATCTTCGAGGAGTTCCATTACCTTTCATTTTACCGTAACCATCACCCATAAAACGCATCCAATTTGGACCAGGAAAACCTTCTCCCGGGTCATCAGAATGATTTATTCCTCTTCGGTAAATCTAAGTATCCATGTCGAGGTGAAAGCGGTAGTAACCGCGATAGCTAGACCAATAAGATAATGGACTGCGTTTGATATTCCTAATGGTGTCACAATCGCAAGCATGGGGATTCCAGTTAAGCCATAGGCGTTGGCAACTACGTGACTACCTACGACATATGCTCCGCCTAGCCCCCCTCCAATAGCCGCTCCTATAAATGGGGTGATTAACCTCAAATTGATGCCAAACATCACGGGTTCAATGATGCCAAAAAAGGACGAAAGAGCAGCAGGTATCGCAATCTTCTTCAGTTTGTCATTTCTCGATTTGAAAAAAACAGCTAATGCAGCTCCACCTTGGGCCACGTTAGCCATGGACCAGATCGGCAGCAAAAAATTGACACCAACCTTCGGATCGGCTAGCAACCCCACCTCAATGGCGTGCAAACTATGATGCAATCCAGTAACGACGAATAGCGCATATAATCCGCCAAACAGGAACCCTGCCACCAGTCCAGCATACTGATAAACGTAGTACAAGCTACCAGAAATCATCTCCCCGATCATCATGCCCAAAGGGCCAATCGCTACGAGGGAGACAATCCCGGTAAACGTAATGGTGATAAAGGGGATGAGCAATAAATCTAATGACTGGGGTATGAATTTTCGCAGGAGTTTTTCAAACCTGCTCATTACGTATACCGACAACAAGATAGGAATCACCGTACCCTGATACCCGATCAACGCGATTTCAAGCCCGAACAGATCCATATATTGCGGGGCGCTGTTCCCCAGCTCCGCAGGGTTTAATAATGACGGGTGGGTTAATATCCCCCCAATCACTGCACCTAAAATGGGATTGCTGCCAAATTCCTTGGCTGCGCTAAAGCCAATTAATATCGGAAGAATAATGAACGATGAGCTGGAAAACATGGTGAGCATCTTCATCCATGCGCTATCCATCGTGATCCAACCAAAAGCCTTCACCATACCAAGCAGCCCCATGAGCAAACCGCTCACTACGATAGCGGGAATAATCGGTAAAAAGATGTTGGATAGTGTCTTTACAAAATGAGTGAATGGATTCATCTTTGGCGCCTTCTCCATCCGCTCTTTGGATGGATTTGTCTGTGCGATCTCGATCGCCTCGACAAGTGCCTTGTACACTCTGTTTACTCTGCCGGTCCCAAATATAATTTGGAATTGTCCGCTTCTGGAAAATACCCCTTCTACGCCATCCATTTTTTCGATGGCTGATATATCCGCCTTTTCTTCATTTCGAAGAAGCAAGCGTAATCGAGAAGCACAGTGGGTAGCGTCAGCAATATTTTCCTCACCCCCTACCAGAGGCAACAACTCTTGAACAAACTCTTTTGATTGCATCAGCTTTGCTATTGCATGTTCCTCCTCTTTTGTATAGCTAAGGGAATCAACAACATCCCGCTTATCATTCCATGAAAACGAAAGAATCATAAATGCATGTCTACAAGAGTAAAGACGCTCAGCAACTACTGAACGCCAAAAACTTTCTATTACTATCCTATTTTCTCTAACGGAACACGCCTTGCTTTTTCTCATGCAGAATCCTAGTCTGGTCATCCGCAATGGAGAGCTTTAAAGATGGTGCCAGCATCCCACCGAAATGATCCTTTTGATAATCTGGTGTTTGTTCGCCAATTTGCTGGATGTCCTTTCCTTCTACATGGACATAGTTGACAAAGCTAATCACCGTACCGTTTGGCATGACCATCCAAGAGTATGCTTGATACGGATTGTCTTTTGGATTGGAAATCACTAGTCCGCTTCCATTCAGGGGTTTATACCCGCCAAATAAGGACCCTGACACAAAACCGTATAACCCTTCCGGCGCATCGAGACCTGGCGCGAACTTTTCATGGTGGGTTTTTGCAAAAAGATAGTATTGATTGCCTTTTACAATAATGCTTGGACGCTCCAGCTCGTCATTTACACAGTTGGCTTCCAGTAAAGGGGGAAGAGCCTCAAATTCCGTCAGACTGTCAGAAGACGCTTTGGCAATGCCGATACTCGCATTATAAGGTTTTGAACTGTCAGGCTGACAAGCCCGCTCTGACAAGGTTCCTGCGGAGTTGGCCTCAAATAAAATATATTCTTGTCCGCTCTTTGGGTCTTGGAAGAAGTAAGGATCGCGGAAGGCGTAAGAGGATTCACCTTGGTTGGACTGACTTTCTGTTTGATAGTATTCACCATCCGGTTCCAGGATGATTTTGTGTTCAGACCAATTTTTAAACGCCACAGAGGCATTGGTTGTTACGATATCAGCGGTAGCCGTAGCCAAACGCTGTTCGTATGTGAGTTTTTTTTCATTTTCACGTCCGGTCGCTGTATAAAAGATATGGACTTTTCCATCTTTGTCAATCATGGCAGAGCCTGCCCATTGCCTTGAACCCAATGCTTTTCCGTCATCAAACAAACGTCCGCCTAACTGCCAGCTCTTTCCGTCCTTTGCATAGAAATAGCGGATTTCCGCCGTATCGTGGCGTTTGCCAGGAATCACGTCACTTGGCACCGTCAGAGCAAAAATAACCTTATGGCCATTGACAACTGCTGGATGACCATTCCGATCTTGGAGCGGCCATGTATCCCATACCAGAAAGTCCTTTGTAAGTTCCTCAAGCTCCTCCTTGTTGAGGACAGGTGCTGTATTCTCTTCATTCATCTTTATTTTGCTGACATCTTCACGCGTCCAATCGAATGTAGCTGCTGTTTCTTGGGCGAAGGCGCTTGAACTGATAACCGGGGCTAGAATACCGGAAAAACCGATAACTGCTGCTAACAGCATTTTTCTAGCATTTTTTGTGTTCCAAAACATGTAGATCCAGCCTCCTGTAGTCTTCTTGTTTTTAGAAAAGAATAGAAGGTCAACCGACAACTTTCGGTTGACCATTCTTATTTATTGCTTGATCCAACCTGGCTCGTACTCTTGTTCCAATTTTGTGCGATCGTCTTTGATCGACAGCTTCACTGTTGGAGCCAATGTGCCACCAAAGTGGCTGAATTGGAATTCCGGAGTCTGATTGCCGACATCGCCGATGGACATGTTGCCCAGATCGCCAAAATGGGCGAAACCGACCACGTTCAAGTTCGGAAGCACCAACCAGGAATATGCTTGGTATGGATTATCCGCCGGATTGGCCAAGACCAAACCGCTTCCGTTCAGCGGTTTATATCCGCCGATCAGCTTGTCTGAAACGAATCCGTACAGTCCGTCCGGTCCGGTGAGTCCATCCGCATATTTATTGATGTGGCTGTCGGTAAACAGATAATACTTTTTATCCTTCACCACAATATGCGGGCGCTCCAGTTCTTCATTTACGTAGTTGGCTTCTACGAGCGGAGGAAGCATTTTAATTTTGGAAAAATCGCCGCCTACCACCTCAGCAATGCCAATGTTACCATTAGCGTGTACGGCACCTGGAGGCACGTTTTGCTGCCCTGCAAACTCAGGGCTTCCGACATATTCCGGTTTCAACTTGCGGTCGGCTGCGATGCCTCCGGAATTCCCTTCAAACAGCAGGTATTCTTTTTTCGTTTGCGGATCTTTAAACCACATCGGATCGCGGAAAGCGTAACCCCCGCCTTCACCCTGCTGCGCTTGTTCTTTGGTCTGATAGTGTTTTCCGTCCGGCTCCAAAATGATGCGGTGATCGCCCCAATTTTCGAATCGGACTCCGCTGTTGTCCGCGACGATATCGCCGGTAGCCATGGCCAAACGTTGTTCATAGGTCAAACGCTCTTCGCCTTTGTGTCCAGTGGCGGTGTAGAACGCATGGATTTTGCCGTTATCCATCATAGCCGATCCAGCCCACTGGCGGGAACCGAGCGCGGATCCGCTTGGGAACAGCTCGCCACCCAGCGTCCAATCTTTTCCGTTTTTCGAATAAAAGTAACGGATCGTGGCAATGTCGTGCACTTTGCCCGGCAGCACATCACTCGGTGCGGTAAGCGCGAATATCACTTTCCAGCCTTTGATCGAGGCTACATTCCCGTCACGGTCTGTCAGTGCCCACGTATCCCACATGTGATAGCCCGGCGCCAATTTTTCCAATTTGCTGATGTCGGTGTACGGCAAGGTATTGTCTTGATTCAGCTCGATTTTCGATGCCTGCTCGCGCGTCCAGTTGACCGTTTGCTCACCGCCCTCGGCATAGGCCGAAAGCGCGGTGAGGCCGGAAGCGACAACGCTTGTTGCCAAAGCCAGCGCGGTCAATGCTTTCTTGTTTTTGCGGATCATGTTACCGCCCCTTTCCTTTATGGCTAGATATGCTTAGCGATTCGGGCCGAACGGCTTGATTTCACCTTGTTTTCCCTCTTTGGTAATTTCCGATTTGTCACCTTCCAGGTTTACCTTCAACGTTGAAGAGAAGGTACCGCCGAATTTCACTTCCCCATTCTCATCTTTTGGTTCGTTAATGAAGCTGATCACCTGTTGGTTCGGAAGCACCATCCAGGAATACGCTTGGTAACCGTTTTCCGCTGGATTCCCGATAACCAAGCCGCTTCCGTTCATCGGTTTGTAATCACTACGCAGACCCTTCCCGACAAAACCGTATACACCGTCAGGACCTGTCAAGCCAGGCGCGTAGGTGAAGGTATGGCTGATCGTGAACAGGTAATAATCATCGCCATTCACCACGACGTGTGGACGTTCCATCTGATGGTTGGCCCCAACTGATTCGAGCAGCGGAGGCAGCAGTTTCAATTTGGTGATGTCGTGGTCAAGCACTTCCGCGATGCCGATATTTCCGTTGTACAATTCCGCGCCTGCCGGAACCGAATGGGTTTTACGGTATTCTTCGTCACCGATGTTTTCTGGCTTCAAAGAATAGCCACCGCCGGCCTGGCCTTCGAAAATAATGTACTCTTTGCCGGTGTTCGGGTCTTGGAAGAAGAACGGATCACGGAACGCCGTGATGATATTGCCTTTGAACTGATCAATCGTTTCGTAGTACTTGCCGTCTGCTTCAAGAATGATCTTGTGTTCACCTTCGTTCGTGAGATGCACGCCATCTTTATCGGCGCCGATATCGAATGTCGTCTTTGCGATGCGCTGCTCAGCCGTTTGAGCCCATCTGGATTCGTCCCAATTGTTTTTATCCCCGGTTGCCGTATAGAAGAGGTGGACTTTGCCTTTCTCATCCAGCATGGCTGTTCCGGCCCATTGCATATGACCTAACGCTTTGTTTTTGTTATAGGGAATCCCGGCGTAGGTCCAGTCTTTGCCGTTTTTGGAGTAGAACATTCCGATGCTTGCTTGCGTATGACGTTCACCCCAACCCAAAGAGCGCGGAGCGACCAAGGCGAAAGCGACTCTGTAACCTTTGACAGTTGCAAGGGAACCGTCTCTGTTCTGCAGGGGCCATGTGTCCCAAACCCATTGGTCCGGTGCGACGAGCTTGAAATCCAAATCGACAGGTGGAGCTGTTGTCTCTTTCGTGAGAGCAACTTTTTCCGCTTGCTGGCGCGACCAAATCGAAGTGTGATCATCACTGACTTCGGCGGCTAATGCTGGGATGGCTGCAAGAAAATTGGCAGCGATCGCTGTGGATAAAGCTAGATTCCTAAACTTAGGTTTGCTGGATTTTCTCATTTTCTTAAATCCTCCCTTTACATCATGAATTGCAGCAAAGTTACCTATTATGAGAATATTGAGAGATTGAAAACTCTGCTCTTCTCCATTGACAGGACACAAAAAAGACCTAAAACGCGTAAGGGACTGTATAGCGATAGCCATACTTCGCCCATCTCACGTCTCAGGTCTTGCCTGCTTAGCAGTAACAATCCTGCGGTATTTTGTTCGCATCCTCATTCTATTGTCTGCGAATTACGATTTCAATAGTCAAAAATACCCTTTCCTACAGATCGAAACAAAGGAGAATATTCCCAGACTGTAAATAGTACCTTTCTAATTGGAACCTTAGTTAATCGTCCGCTTGGATCGGATATTTTTTCTTTTGTGAGAAGAATATCCATGGTTTCTCTGCTTTCATCCATCCACTTACAAACAGAGAAATAACAATAACCAACAGTAACATCACCACTCGTTCATAATTTACCACATCTTAACTTGTCAATCCTTTCATGAGTTTTCTGTATTTCGGCAATATATACACTAAGATTTACCATTAACACCGTGCTTATAGTGTCAATGAACACCGTATGAACTTATGCCCCAAACCGCACTACACCGCCACTTGTTATGTTAAAATCGGCTCGAACAAAGATGTGCAAAACGTATGTAGGAGGACACCCACATGCAAAATCGTCAAAACGAAATTATTATTCCTGAAAATCCTGTTTCACACTTCCTGTTCACCAGTACGAAATCCGCTGCGATCTGGTTAATTATCAGATTGTATGTCGGTTATTCATGGATTACTGCTGGATGGAAAAAAATCCAATCCGATAGCTGGACCGGAGATGCGGCTGGCGGAGCGATTCAAGGGTTCGTAAAAGGCTCCTTGGCAAAAGCAGCTGAAGGAAAGGACGTAACCGGGTGGTACGCCTGGTTCCTGGAAAACGTCGTATTGCCAAATGCTAAGGTATTCGGCTTCTTCGTCGCTTATGGTGAGGTACTCGTCGGACTCGGTTTGATCCTCGGATGCCTGACAGGGATCGCAGCGTTTTTCGGCGGCTTGATGAACGTCAGCTTTCTGTTCGCAGGAACGGTCAGCACCAACCCACTCCTTTTTATTTTTGCCACTTGGCTCGTTTTGGCTTGGAAGGTTGCGGGCTGGTATGGTCTTGATCGCTGGGCGCTTTCTTATCTCGGAACACCTTGGACGAGAAAATCGCGCGACGGTGTTTTGCCGATGAACAAGTAATCCTTTCTTTCCTCTCGAATGACAAAGCCACCTTTTACGGGTGGCTTTTGTTGTCCCTTCCCCTCAATCGTTGCTGAAGTAACGGACAAATTGTATGAATTTATTCCAACATGTACCCGTGATTTTCAATGAATATTTATACATGATGTTGAATGACTGTATGATTGCTGTGCATTATTCTTTTGAGGAACTATAATTTTCTTATTTTTCAAATAATTAAACAGGAGGACTATATGAACAAGTGGCTACTAGGCATTTCTACTGCTGTTTTCTTATTTAGTCTCTCAGTCGGCTGTAGCTCAAAGCCCGCCGACAATATCCAATCCCCCTCAGCGGAAACGACAGCAAAGCCTACTACCACAGAGCCAATGGTCTTGCAATGGAGCATCACCGGGGAGCCGTCTACGATGGATGCCGGCATTGCAACAGATTCGACCTCGATGGACATGATCAACCTCACCTTCGAGGGTCTGACCACTGTCGACCGTCAAGGCCAGATGATCAACGCCATCGCGGAGAGCTACACGCATACTCCTGACTTCACTCATTTTACTTTTACCATTCGAAAGGACGCCAAATGGAGCAATGGCGACCCTGTTACTGCTCACGATTTTGAGTACGCCATCAAGCGCAATCTCGACCCCAAAACCGCTTCCGGCTACGCGTATCAGCTCTTCTATATCAAAGGGGGCGAGGATTTTTACTCCGGAAAAGGCAAGCCAGAAGACGTCGGGGTAAAGGCAAAGGACGACTACACACTCGATTTCACCTTGCGCTCACCAACACCGTTCTTCCGCGAATTGACCTCATTCACTACCTACTACCCTCTTCATAAAAAGACCATCGAGAGCAACCCCCAGTGGGCAACAGAAGCGAAAACGATTGTCGGCAACGGCCCGTTTATCATGGATAAGTGGGAGCACAAGTCCAAGCTCACCTTCAGCAAAAGCCCTACTTATTGGGACAGCGCCAACGTCAAGCTTGATCAGATCCATATTGTCATCATCGAGGATAACAACACCGCCCTGTCCATGTTTGAAAATGGCGATCTGGATTGGGGTGGCTACCCTTCCTTTGGCTTGTCGCCGGATGCCGTTGGTCAGCTCAAGGAAGAGGGCAAGCTGCTCGTCGCAGATAACCCAGGTACCAAAGCCGTCATCTTCAATACAAAGAAACCCCCTTTTACCAACAAAAAAATTCGCCAGGCGTTTTCGTATTCAATCGACCGACAGCAATTGGTGGATAACATCCTACAGACTGGTGTTCTGCCCGCTTATGGCTGGGTTCCCGTTTCCATGGGGTTGAATCCGGACGGCTACTTTAAAGAGGATGTGGCGAAGGCCAAGCAGCTTTTGACAGAAGGCATGGAAGAGCTTGGGCTGACTCAATTCCCTAAAGTCACGTACTACTACGACACCGGAGAAACGGACAAGAAGCTGGCTCAAGCACTCCAGGACGAATGGAAGAAAACACTGGGGGTCGACATTGACATTCGCACCTCCGAATGGAAAGTGTTCAACGATGATGTCCAAAATGGCAAATACGACTTTGGCATCTGGCTATGGGGCGCCGATTTTAACGACCCGATCAATTTCCTCGAAATGTTCAAGGACTTGGGTGGCAACAACGTCGTTCGCTTCGAGCACAAGGAATACCGCGATTTGCTCAATAAGAGCTACTATGAGACCGACGAGCAAAAGCGCAAGCAACTGTTGTTTTACTCTGAAAGAATTCTCATGGAAGAAATGCCGCTGGCACCGCTGCACTTCCGTGGCAATGCTTATGTGAAAAACGACAAGGTGAAGGACTTTGTGATCCTCCCTCTCGGCGGTTCCTACTTTAAATACGCGTATATTGAAAAATAATAGAGCGCGGGCATCCTCTCTATGCGAATCAGATAGAGAGAGATGCCCGCGCTTCCATCATAAATACCGAGCGATCATCCGAACTAACTTTGCAGGGAACTCCTGTAAATTGGTAATATCCAAAAATCTTTCATTCCCATAGATATCGCTAATCATATCCTTATCTTGACCGATTGCGGCTGCAAGAAAGGTAACCCCTTTTCGTTCATACTCCTGTATCGTCTGTTTCATATCTGTAACCGCATAGCTTCCGGTATAGTCATCCATTGCTTTCGGTTGTCCGTCACTTATGCTAATCAGCAGTTTTGTCTTTTGGGGGGAAGCGGCTAATCGTTCCGCCATTATTCTAAGAGCCATGCCATCGCGATTATTGCTTCTGGCATGAATCCTCATTAACCGGAAGCGATCATTGGCATCCGCTTTATCAAAGTCGGCATAGGCAAAGATCGACATTTGCTCCAATCTGGAAACATCCGCCGTATCGCCGTAGATCAAAATGGGAATATGGCAAAGCTGACAATATTCATATACCGCGATTACTGCTCGTTTTGCTGCTTCTAATCTCCCGTAAGCTGACATCGATGCGGATTCATCAACCCTAAGACCAACCACAAGAGAAGGGGATTCCGTTGGCGGACGTTTCTTGGCAAAATACTTGTAATCCTTGTAAGCAACGCTGTCTGCTTGAAATTTGCTGCCATAGTAACGATTCCTCGCAAAGTCGGAAGAGATCTCATGTTCCAGATACGGAAGTGTCTTTCTGGCGATCTCCTGCACGATCGGCATGAGTCCCTGACAAAGACGAACATATTCCTGTTGGTTTTCCTCATCGTAGTCTGGACGGTGAACAATGAGCTTTACTTTTTGATGAATCGAATCGGAAATGACCTCTCTTGCCTCTCGATTCAGCTTTTTACGGAAATCACGTTCCTTTTGTTTGGCTTCCTCTGACATGGATTCAGGATTTGCCTGATGATAGTTGGGAGAGGCATCTTCACCCAAGCCCGAACGTTCCATATGGGTAGAATCATCATCAGAGACACGGGAAGAGCTTTTGTCCCCATCGGCAGATTTTTTCAAGGCGATTCCCTTTTCTTCTATCTGGTTGTCTTTGCTAAAACCAGTGTCGTCAATATCTCCCCATGTCTTAATCTCTACGGCGTCGTCAGATTTTCGTTTTTTTTTTGCTCAATCTCTGCTTCTTCCAAGCTGGCAAGCAAACCATGATTTATCAGGGCTTCTTCCAGAAGTTTTATTTCTTCCGAATCGGTTGTGATCTTGTAGATGACCTTATGGTAAAGGGATTCTTTTGCGGAGCCTCCTCCGGCAATCGCATCCGCCCAGTAGAAAAAGGAACGCATTCCAGCCACGCCCTTGATCGCATTGGCCCGTGCCGTTCTGTCTAAAACGACAATCATGTCCGCTAAAATCCCCAACATCTTTCCATCCTGAAAACCGGTTTTGGCCATTACACGTTCGATCATGATTTCTTTGGTCGGCAGGTCCATCTTTTCCGTATGCTGAACCCTGTCTCGCAGCGCTTCGTTTAACGGTCTGGTTCCCGCATAACTGCGGTTTGTCGTGATAACCGCGATGAAGTCCGGGTGCCTGCGTATGATCTCGGTGGGAAGATTGATGCTCCCATCCAGCTCCAAGGCAGAGTTTAATGCCATTAACACCGCCGCATCACGAATAACGTTTGGTTCTTGAATTTCCAGAAGATAACCGTTTTGATAGGCTCTGACGATCTCCGAAGGGTAAAATCGGTACTCAATCGCTTCGCCATCGTTGTTTTCCGCTGCTGCACGCTCCAATAATTGCTTCATTTTTAAGGCAGCCTGTTCCTGTGTAATCCCCAGTGCGTCCATCAAAATTTCAGATATACTTTGGAACCCATCGCTTTCATATAAGGCTTTCCATAGCGTTTGCTCGGCAGGCTCCATTTTCTCTAGACGTTCAGAAGAAATGACTGGCAAAATAGCGCCGATAATATCCGATTTATCCATATCAGCAAAACAAGTCACTTTTGTATATGGCAGCCCGAAATTAGCGGATAATGCCTTGGCAAGTTGTGTTTTCCCAGAACCCGCGTCACCTTCTAACAATAGATTGGCGATTTTCATTTCCCCGCGATGCCAGTTGCGTTTGACTTCTTTACTAATACGCTGTTCCTCTTCACTGACCTTATGCGTGGTTGGCTTTTTCCAGACGAGCTTTTTTTCTGCATCCGTCAGCTGTCTTTCGGGTGACAAATGAAAGTTTTCATTTTCCGTCATTACATTTCTACTCCCTTTATAGCGCTGGGCCACTCTGCTCTTTGCCCTTTTTCTCAACAAGAAGAGGCAACAGCAAAGCCGCACCGATCATAATCAAAACCCCGCTCACCACATATACCGCAACGAGGGATAACGTCTCCTTTAAATAGCCGGATATAAACATGCCAATCACCATCATCCCCATAAAAACAGGCGTGATCGTACCAGATACCCGACCGATAAATGCCCCTTCTGTGTTCCGTACAAGCAGCGTCTGGATTCCGCTTTGAATACAAGGGAAGAAGAAACCGCTGATCACTAATAGAACAATCATCAACCAAATCGTTGTGGTAGCCCCCATTACCATCGTGCAAACGGCAGAGACAAGCAAGCCTACCATGAGCAACATCTGTGGCCTTACCTTTTTGGCTATCCCGATGATGAGAGCCCCTCCTGCCAACATGGCTGCCCCATTGGCCATAACCAACCACTGCAAAAATTGTTTGTCCCGTCCCAAATTCTCGATGACAAGGAAGATTTGAAGCGGCTGTGTCAGACCTGACGCCAATCCGACAGCGAAGAAAGTCAAACAGAGTGTTCGTAAGGATTGATTGGACCCGATATAGCGCAGTCCGGCCTTCAATTCCTTGATGAAGCCGCCGGCATCCTCAGACTTCGGTTCCCCCGCGTCACGGGGAAGCGTCGCTAAGATAAGGGAAGACCCTAGGAACAGAACGGCCGTCAAAATCAGAGAGACTGTGATTCCAAACTGGATGAAAATAAACGTACCGATGACCGGACCTAAAACCGTAAAGACAGCAACAAGCGTTTGGGACATAGCCATCGCGCCCTGCAGTTGTTCAGCCGGCACATGCCGCTTGTACAGTTTCATGGCCGAGGGCTGGGAAAATTGAGACAGGCCGGCGGAAATAAAGGTTCCGATGAGTAGTGCCACCCATCCCCCATTCATGAGGGCAAGCAGCACAGCCCCGACGGACAGGGCAGACAGCAGATCGCTCCAAACCATTGTCCGCTTCGGTCGCCATCGGTCGGCAAAGGTTCCGCCAATCAGGCCGAATAGAAAAATGGGTGCAAATTCCGCAACCGAAATCAGTGATACATAAACCGGATTATTATTCGTCAATTCGCTAACAAAAAGAAGGACGGCATAATTCCGGATCCAAATTCCCAAATGCAGCAGCACGCGGGAGAGGATAATCGTTCGAACATACACATTGGAAAACATTTTAATACCCCATATCCTTTAATAGTTTTGATAATGTGCGCAGACGTTCGCTGATCATCTCATCGTCGTTACTCAGCGCTTGGCTGAACAGCTTAATATCTTCATGAAGACTCTCATTGTCCGTACATATCGCCACGTTCATTGCATCCCCTTGCAGGGCAACTCGGTCGATGACGGGCTCCTGCGGGTCATAATAATGCTCATATCTGTATGCGTCGCGAAAATGGGCCAAAGACCGACAAATCAGTATGGACATATCAAGAACGCGATGGAGAGGCAGTTCCTCCGATTGTTTCGACCATTCTTCTCCCGTGTATCTCCATACTTTGGCAGATAGATCGACCTTTCTTCTGGAGCTGCCCTCTGCCACTCCCAGAGAAAGTGCTTTCGCATCTGTGTTCCTGGCGAATCGACCATCAACACGCTCATAGTTATCCGACATGACAACAGGCTTATGGTTCAAGTTCGTAGGTATTTTCATTTTCGTTCCCTCTTTTCGTTTGATTATTGCTCTTTCTTTTTTTCCTGGTGGTATCCACGCTCTCCGTATGGCTGGAGCTGGTCGAGCCATTTTTGTTCCAGTTTCTTCAGGGCATCCTTTTCATCAAAGAATCCGTCTTCCTTCTTCTTCAAAACCTCCAACACTTCAAAGACGAATGCCTCTTCTCCGTATTCATTCCATTCCTGTTGAAGCTGCTTGTTTATATGCGAACCCATTTTGAGAGTGAACAGCTTTCCGTTCATCGTCTTGAGGTTGCGGGTGGCGCTGATCCAGACTTTTTGGTTATGGGTGTTTTTGATCTGATACACCCCTCCTTGCGTTTCCGATTCTTTATACAGTTGTTTCAGTTCTTCTCGATTCATCATTTCTCCCCCAGTTTTTATGAATGGGTTAAACTAGACAAAATTAGTTTTTGTTTATTATTTAATAAACATAATGATTCATCGTCTTATAATTGTCAAGTGCACAAAAAAAACACCGGAACATGTCCGGTGCCTAATTTGGGTCGGGTTACAACGAGTACAGGGCCAATGAATCTCCAACAAACAATAGTGAAAAATGTCTACGAAAATGCTTGTAGAGACTCCCCTTCTATAACGTTTTCACCATATAATAGCGATCGTTTCCACTGCCATATTCCGCAATCCGTGTCTCGATAACCGCAAAGCCTGCTTTTTGATAGAGTCCGACTGCTCCAGTATTATCAGGGCTTACAGTTAGACAAATCTGACGGAACCCATCCTCACGCAGCTGCTCCAGCAATCGGTTCAAGAAAGAGAACCCATACCCCATCCCTTTACGATCTGCCCGGATGTAATACCCATACATGTAGCATTTGTCCGGCTGACGAAAATCCCTCAAGAGCTGGCATACCCCGACAGGATATTCCTCCTCTGCTTCCATAAAAAGTGCAACACAGCCATGTCTCGCGAGTGGTACGAGCACCCATTCATCAATCGCTCCATGTGGGCCAAAAGCCTCCTGCTCCATTGCCTTGATCATCTGAAGCTGGCTCTCTGTCAATGCCTCGACGATTTCTATGCGCGTATTTTGCATTCAGTCCTCTCCCTATACGGGTTGCCGCTTCGCTCCGATGACCTGCTCTGACTTAACCGTTATGTCGGCAAGCACTGCTTCGTCTAGCTCTACGCCTAAGCCTGGCTGATCTGTCACGACAATCTGACTTCCGTGAATCGTAAGCTCCGCCACATCCCGCGAAATGAACGTAGGTCCTGCCAACTCATTGGAAATGATGTTTTTCTTCGCCAGTGACAAATGTGCACCAGCTGCACTGCCAATCGAGGACTCCAGCATCGAACCGATCTGACACTCCATCCCGGCCATTTCCGCCTGATTCACCAATTTGAGAGCAGGATAAATCCCTCCACTTTTCATGAGTTTGATGTTTACTTTATCTGCAGCTTTCTTCGCGATGACTTCCCGCATTTCCTTTGTCCCGTGCAGTCCCTCGTCTACCATAATTGGAGTAGTCGTTTGCTTGCGAATATCAGCCAGAGCCTCAAGATCATCTGCCAAGACAGGCTGCTCCATCCAATCAATGTGACAATCCTCGATCTGTTTCATAACAAGCAAGGAGTTCGCACGGTTCTCCCAACCTTGGTTGGCGTCCACCCGCAACCCTACGTCAGGACCAACTGCCTGCCGAACAGCCCGGATTCGCTGGATATCTGTCTGAAGATCAGCTCCCACTTTTATTTTGATCGAGTCATACCCGGCTGCCACTGCTTGCCTAGCTTCAGCTGCCATGACCTCTGGCTCTAAAATGCTTAACACATACGGGAAGGAAAGAGTCGTGTGATATTTTCCTCCCAGGAAATGGTAAACGGGTTGACCAGCCGCCTTGCCCATCAGATCATAGCAAGCGATATCGATGGCGGCTTTTGCTGCTGGTACTCCCCATACAGCCTGGTTCATCTTCTCGTGGATTCTCTCGATATCAAACGGATTCTCACCGATCACAACAGGCGCCAAGTTATGAACGAGCATTGTATAGGTAGACTCCCATGTCTCTCCGGTGACATTTTGATCCGGTACCGCTTCTCCTAGCCCGACCAGGCCATTGTCTGTCTCCACTTTTACAATAATGGACGGCATATCCTCATAGGAGGCGTACGCGATGATAAATGGGCGTTTTAGCGGCAACCTTATGGCATGAACCCTTACTGACGTTATTTTCATACTCGACTCTCCTCCGCAGCAGCTACTCGTGGAATGATTCGATAATAAAGAGACATGGCTTTAACAGTGCCATCTTCGCCTTTTACAAAGCCAACTGTCAGCTCGCTTCCCTCTCTATCGGTGATAAATTGATGCTCCCCAATTGGTCGCAATAGACAGTTCAGTTGTTTTCCTCCACCAAACACATCCGACGTTTTATCTATCATCATCAGGACATTCTCTACCAGATATACGATGATATCCACGCCTTCCCCACTGACGTATCGACCGACATACTCTTCTAATTGGGCAAGAGGGACGCTGTATGTCTCGAATTGGTACTGTGGCGTATTCAATGGACGCCCTTCTACGGCATGGAGTGCTGTCAATGTGGCTTTTTCGACGGGGCTTCCGATCAAATTGGCCAAAGCCATGGAAGTAATTCCCCGCTCTGGAACAATCGCTAAATGGGCAGCGACACCTTTGATCGCTCCACCGTGCTTGATCAAGGTACCCCCATAGTAGTCGGGTTGAATGGATAAGCCATATCCGTAATACCTTCCGTAGCTGTTCTGGACATGCGGATAGATCATTTGTTTGACGCTCTCCTCAGATAAAATCCGTTCTTTGCCCACACATCCGCCCGTACGGAATATTTCAGCGTAGTTCAACATGTCATGCACTGTTGAATTCAAATGTCCCGATGCCGCTACGAGTAGCCCATCCTCCCAATTTGGATCAGGGTAAATCTCAGATACACCATTGCTCTCTTTAAAATGATAGATGGTCGTTACATCCGGTAGGTGTGGCAGATCGCTCAGAAGAAAGGTGCTGCTCTTCATGTTTGCTGGTTCCAAAATATGCTCTTTGACATAAACGTCATACGATTTCCCACTCACTCTGGCTATGACCGCTCCCAGGAGAGAATAGCAATCATTTGAATAGCTGAACAATTGTCCTGGAGAGCCCACTAGTTCATAATCCGCCAGGGCAAGAGCTTCCATCAGCTCTTCGAATGTGTAGATCGGTTTCTGGTACTCCTTTTTCAAGTACCGGTGAATCGGGTTATCCTCGTCAGGCATGTCATCGAGCATGGAGTTGCGAATCGCCAGGTTATCAATGGGCAGAGGCGGCATGCCCGTCGTGTGCGTCATAAAATGGTGGATTGTCATCTGCTCCGTTTTTTGACGATCCGGGGTACGGAACTCAGGGAGGTACTTGATTACCGGATCATGAACAGAGAGCTTCTTCGCTTCCTGTAGCTGCATGATCGCCATGCATGTAAAGGACTTCGTAACGGAAGCCAATCCCATCACGGTATCTGGCGTGATTTCGAGTTCCTTTTCACGATCACGATAGCCAAAGCTTTTGCGAAACAGGCTCTGTCCATTCAAATTCACACCCATGACGAAGCCCGGAACTCTGCCTTCCTTCATGTCTTTTTCAACCAGTTCTTCCCATTCTACTAACCAGCCTTGCTGTCTCATTTTTTCCACCTCTTTCGAATGTTGTCATACCATGCCCTACTCGTTCACCCACATGTCCTGAATAATTAAGGAGGCTAATGGATTTGGTTTGAGGCCTTGAATCCGGTTACTGACGACCACGAATGTTTTTGCGGAATAGAGCGGAATCCAATAGGCCTGTTCCACGATTCTTTTTTGAATGTCTGCAAAGACCTGCTGTCGCAGTACTTGATCTGTTGTCGTTCGTCCTTTATTTAACAGACTATCGAGCTGTTGATCACTGAGGCGAAAGAAATTCAAGCCCCCAATCTGACTCGAATGCAGTAACAAGTGCAAAATATCTGGATCGACACTGCCATGACTCGTTGAGAACAAATCGAACTCGCCCTTCAATGCCTGTTCAAGAGCTGTCGCTGATTCATACTTTTGGATATGCACTTCGACACCAATCTCTTTGAACATGCTTTGCACCAACTGATGCCCGGGATTTGTATCTTCGATGAGCATTGTCAGGCTGATCGTTTTTCCATCCTTTTCCCTTATCCCTTGCGCGTTTGGCTTCCATCCTGCTTCATCCAGCATTTGTCTGGCTTGCTCAGCATTGTACTTGTAGCCGTACTGCTCTACTGCCGCATCGTATCCGATCATCGTTGGTGGGATCGGCCCGTAGACAGGCACCCCCTCTCCTTGCAGATCTGCCATGATCAATGCATCTTTGTTGATCGCCAAGTTTAGTGCTTTTCTCACGCGGACATCCTGCAAGATTTCATTTTCCAGATTCATCCCAATGAAGAACTCTGCAGGCTGCATTCCTTCCAACACCGTAAAATCTTTGTGATCCTTGTATTTCTTCGCGTCTTTCGGGGGTACAGTGGCAATATCAATCGTCCCACTGTCGAGAGCAGCCATCATGGTCTGGTTGTCTTGAATAAATTTCAGAACGAACTTGTCGGGTCTTACAGGTCCTTGATTCAGAGCAAAAGGAGCTGCCCACTTATACTCGTCGTTTCGTACCAGTGTGATTGATTCGCCTGTTTTCCAGCTCTCGAATTTCCACGGACCTACCCCCACAGGATTGCGTCCCAGCTCATTTCCGTATTTGTTTCGTGCCTCTATGGAAATAGGTTGCTGGTAGCCGCTATATGTTAAGTTAGAAAGTAACGAAGGGGAGGGCTCATCCAAATGAAAGATCAATGTGGAATCATCAGGAGCTGAAATGGATTTGATCGAAGATACGTCCGGTCCTGTAACCGGTGAGGCTGTTTTTGGATCGAGTGCACGTTCATAGCTTTGCTTAAAAACTTCCGCAGTGAGCGGTGTTCCATCATGGAACTTCACGCCAGAACGTATCTTGAACGTCATGGTCTTGCCGTCTTCCGAGATCGTGTACGATTCAGCCAGATGCGGCTTCAACTCAAACGTAAAGGGATCGAGGATCAGCAGAGCTCCTCCCAACAAGCCCCCAACAAAATTTCCCGCTGGCAACGACGTCTTTTGCGGGTCCAGCGTATCCGGCTCCATCTGGTAGCCCATGGTGATCGTCCCACCCTTTTTGGGCTGGGAGACTTTTGCTTGTTGATTTGCTTGCTTCCCGTCTGTAGCCGGAGTGGGAGCAGAGCTACAGCCAACGATGGAAAAGACGAGTACACAAATGAGTAAAACGCTGCAAAATTGGCCCTTTAACCGTTCTGATAGCATGTCGCGACCTCCATTTTTCGAGTCTTTTCCATTCGAAGCCTACTTATGTCGGTATATAGTCGCTAATTAGATCGGATTGCTTCTTAGATGAGAGATGTGGGGGTCCCGGATTGCCTTCGTAAACGGAAAACCGGGACAGGTTGATGTTACATGAGGAGAATCACGGATGATTAAGGCGATACACAGCCCGCGGGCGTCCTTGCTGATACGGCTGTTCTTCTCCGACGATCTCTACGACCTGATGCTCGATCAGCTTTTTCAAGGCTCTTTCCGAGCTGCGGCGACTGATCTGGAGGTACTCGGCTAAATCGGAAGCGGTGAAGCGGTTATCGCGGTGAAGTTTGACATACTGCATGATTTTCGTGATCGTAGCGACACTTGCGCCAGTCTTCTCGGCGATCTCCAGCACTTCCTTGTTCTCGCTTTTTAATTGGAAGGTCTTCGATTCAGTGTTCAACGGTCCAATCACTTCTTTTTCATCTGTTACCAAGTACGCACTGCTTTCCTTTGTTTTCTGGGCATGATAAATCGCTATGCGTGCGTTGGCTTCGGCCTCTTTCGCAGTTAGACCAAAACCAAACCCGATGGCAACCGTCACTTTGGCCAGCAGATCGACATTGCCCAATACTTGCATGATCTTCCCATATTCAATCATTTGCTCGATACTGCCTCTCGTGCCATAGATGATGAATTGATCCATTCCCAATTTTTGAATGGAAGCGTCCGTCTCTTTGACGAGCTCCAGCAGCTCTTGCAGCAAAATAATCGTCGCATCCTGCCACTGTGTTTCTACTGGCGGACCATCATTTTGCTGGATCGCTGCAATTCCCACAGCGATTTGCGAGTTTTTGCTAATTTTCAATTGACCATAAGCAATCGCTTGATTGACGGCATCGCGAATATTTTTATCGGGACTAACCAGCGATGCGGAAGGGATGTTCATCTCACGCAATTGACGATATACGTAATCAACACCAGTCAAAGCAAAATGGCTCTGTTTCTGTTCCCAAAGCTCCTTGTGGAACTGAATAATCTCCTCTACGTCAAATTTCGTCCCGCCTTCTTCAATAATCTCACTGTAGTCTTTTACATACCAAGGCGTAGAAATAATGCCCAATTCATCAGCGACCTTCTCAATATACTCCGCCTTTGGCAAATCTATTGAGATGCGGTCCAGTCCTCCTGGTACGTTCAGCAAGGTATGAAACAAAGAAAGGGAAATCGTATATTCATCTATCGGGATGTACACGGCAGGCAGCTTCTTTTGCTCTACCTTTTCCTTGGCAAAAAAATAAGGAAGTGGGCCAGCAAAAAGCAGCACGTCGCAGTCATGGATTTGATCAACCAACGCAGCGCTCTCTTTGGGGTTCTGGTACGTATACGAGGTCAGTTGAATGTAATCGATGGATTGGGTATGCTTCAAGATCCTTGGCAAAAATTCTTCCGAAGAGATTACCGCTATCGTAATGGTCAATGCTCCACCTCCTCATCTCTCTTTGATTTCCAGACGTCCTTAAACACGCGGATGAAGTTTTTGCCCAAAATACGCTCAATCGCTTCATCCTTGTACCCTCTTTTGGCAAGGGCACGCACAAGCTCTGGAACCTTTGTATGTCCTTTTACGACATCAAAATCTTTGCGTCCTGGTTGGATAAACATATTGGGAGAATCGTATTTCATAAATGGCTCGATGATGTCCAGACCAAGTCCGACGTGTTCAACCCCAACCAGCTTCACGATGTGATCGACGTGGTTGATCATGTGCTCGATATCAGCCTGGTCGTCTGTGTCCGCTACGAATAGATTGACGCCATTGATGCCAATTACGCCGTTGGTGAATGCGATCGCTCTGATTTGCTCATCTGTCAGATTGCGCATGGAGCTCGCTAATGTCCGGCAGTTGGAATGAGAAGCGATGATGGGTTTACGCGCTACCTCGATCAGATCCCAGAAGCCTTCGTCATTCAGATGGCTGACATCAATGATGATGCCCATTGCTTCTGCCTCTTCGACGACGCGGATACCGAACTCCGTGAGCCCTCCCTTGCGCCCTTCCCGTACCGGACTAAAATGACTGCCATCTCCAACGAAGTTTCTCCTGCTCCACACGAGACCCAAAAGGCGTACGCCCAGCTCGTAAAAAACACGGAGCATACTCAGATCATTATATAACGGTTCCGCGCCTTCCAGAGAGAGCACAAAACCAATTTTCCCCTGTCGCTTCGCGGTCTCGATGTCGCTCACGCTTTTGCAAACCATGATTTTATCAGGCGATTCATCTGCCTCTGCGTGCAACGCGCTGATTTGTTGCAGTGCTTTTCTCAAGCCCATCTCCGGCAGGAATTTGTTGTCGATATAAATCGCTGCGACAACTGTATGCACCCCGCCCGCGACGAAATCAGGCAAATAATCCGTTTCAATCACTTTTCGTCTGCCATATTCCCGCTGAATGGCAACATCCAGCAAAAGGTCAAAATGCCCGTCGATTCCATGTGTCATGCCTCATGCTCCCCCTGTTATTTCAGGTTTTCCGGGTTAAGTGGTTCAAGCTCCGGTAAAAGAAAGCGTCCGTCTCTGCGAATCAAGTGGTCATCGAACCAAATCTCACCGCCACCGTACTCCGGGCGTTGAATCATGACCATGTCCCAATGGATGTTTGACTTGTTGCCATTGGATGCCTCGTCATAGCAGCGGCCCGGGGTAAAGTGGAAGCTACCGTCGATTTTTTCATCGAATAAAATATCCTGCATAGGCTCCCGGATGAACGGGTTGACCCCCAAAGCAAACTCCCCAATGTACCGGGCACCTTCATCCGTATCCAGAATTTTGTTCAAGCGCTCCGTGTCATTGGCTGTGGCATGAACGATCTTCCCGTCCACAAACTCCAACCGTACCTTTTCAAAGGTAAAGCCTTGATAAGGCGAAGGCGTGTTAAACGATAGGACACCGTTCACCGAATCGCGAATAGGGGCCGTAAACACTTCACCGTCTGGTATGTTATATTGCCCCGGACACGGGATCGCTGGAATGCCTTTGATGGAGAAGGTCAGCTCTGTGCCAGGTCCCGTGATTTTCACGCGGTCAGTTCGCTCCATCAGTTCCTTGAGCGGCTGCATGGCTTTTGCCATTTTGGCATAATCCATTGTGCAGACATCAAAGTAAAACTGTTCGAACGCTTCTGTACTCTTATTCGCCAGCTGCGCCATGGAAGGCGTCGGATAACGGAGATAGACCCATTTCTTTTTGAGACGCACGATACTTACTTCTTTGGAAAAGGATGTAGCCAGCTTCATCTGCTCACCCGGGACATCAGACATTTCGTTGATGTTCAGCCCACCCTCGATGATGATGCACGCTTGCATTTTTTCCATTCGTTCTTTGTCCATCTCTGCCTCTAGACGGAATTGCTCCTCTGTTCCCGCTAACAATAACTGACGGCTAATCGAGGATTCACGCAGGTTCACAAAGGAATGTCCGCCTGCTCGCGAAACTGCTTTGACAAGCTCCTTTATCAGAGCAGCGTCCACCTCCATCGCATCGATCAGCACGTTATCTCCCGGCTGCACATTTGTAGAGTAATTTACCAGCACATTCGCCAGCTTCGTAAGACGTGGGTCCAACATCTATCTATCACTCCTGCTCCCTTATTTTTCATAGAGATGACACGCAACCAGTCTGCCGTCTGCTTCTGTTAATAGAGGGGCTTCTGTTTTGCACACGTCCATGCATGCCCAACAACGCGGATGAAACTTGCAGCCCTTCGGCGGATTTGATGGAGACGGAAGATCCCCTGTTAACATGATCCGTTCTTTTTTCTCGTCAGGATCTGTGATAGGAATGGCGGAGAGAAGCGACTGTGTGTAGGGATGCATCGGACGTTGAAACAGCTCTTCTTTTTTCGCTAGCTCAATCACTTCTCCCAAGTACATCACCGCTACCCGATCGGCGATATGCTCGACGACACTCAAATCATGCGAGATAAAAAGATACGTGAGCGAAAACTGCTCCTGCAAATCCTGAAGCAAATTGAGAATTTGCGATTGGATCGATACATCCAAAGCGGACACAGGTTCGTCAGCGATGATGAGCTTTGGTCTGAGCATCAAGGCGCGAGCGATTCCGATTCTTTGCCTTTGTCCTCCGGAAAACTCATGGGCATATCGCGACAAATGACTTTTGTTCAAACCGACGATCTCCAGTGTCTCCTCGATCATGGCTGTTCGCTCGCGTTTTTGAATACCATGGGCAATCAATGGCTCTGACAAAATGTGTTGGATCGTCAGCTTTGGATTGAGGGTATCAAATGGATTTTGAAACACCATTTGCATATCACGCCGCAGCTTTTTCATGTCTGGCTTCTGTAAGCTGCGGATATTTTGACCTTCGAACACGATCTCGCCGTCTGTCGGCTCGATCAAGCGCAAAATGCATCTGCCCAGCGTTGACTTGCCACATCCCGACTCTCCCACGATTCCCAGCGTTTCACCTGCGTTGATAGTCATGTTCACTCCATGAACGGCATGCACGTAACTCGGCGGCTGAAACCACCCTTTGCGGACAAGGAACTTCTTATTCAGGTTCTTCACTTGCAAAAGAGGCGTCTTCATCCATTCACCGCCGTGCTCTCCCTGTTCTCTCGATACAGCCAACAGCGGCATTCCGACTGCTGATCAACATCCAGTAACGGGGGATTTTGTTCCAAACAAATAGGCATCGCCTTCTCGCATCGCGGAGCAAAACGACATCCTTTTGGGTAATGATCAGGGGTCGGCACACTTCCCGCGATGCTGTGCAATCTCTTCAGGCCTTTGGCGTTATGTGGCGTTGATTTGATCAAGCCCACGGTGTACGGATGCTTGGGGCTGCGCAGCAGTGTGCGAACATCAGCGGCTTCAATGACCTGCCCGGCATACATCACGAGTACCCGGTCGCATGTCTCGGCGACGACGCCCAAATCGTGCGTGATCATGATGAGCGACATGCCCAGCTCTCTTTGGATTTTTTTCATGACATCCAATATTTGCGCCTGGATCGTTACGTCTAGTGCAGTCGTCGGTTCGTCCGCTATCAGCAGCTTTGGATGGCAGGCAATCGCCATCGCGATCATCACGCGCTGTCGCATCCCCCCTGACAGACGATGCGGGTACTCGTGATAGATTTCATTGGCACGCGAAATGCCTACCTGCGTCAATAGCTCGACCACTCTTTGTCTCGATTGGGCTCGGTTCATGCCCTCATGCTTTTCCAGTCCTTCGCTCAATTGCTTGCCGATAGTCAGTACGGGATTCAGCGAAGTCATCGGCTCCTGAAAGATCATGGCGATCTCTTTTCCTCTGATCTTCTGCATCTCTTTTTCGCTATAGCGCAAGAGATCGGCTCCGTCCAGTTGAATACGGCCTTCAATGCTTCCGTTTTTACTGAGCAAGCGCATCATGGATAGGGAGGCAACGCTTTTTCCACATCCTGATTCTCCGACAATCCCGACCGATTCACCTTTTTTGACCTGCAAACAAAGATTGTCCACCACCTTGAAAGCCCTTTCATTTTTTGAAAACGTGGTAGTCAATCCTGTCACTTCCAACATGTTTGTCACGTTACTCACTCCTTTTTCGGGAACGGAAGCTCGTCAACTATGCTTTGGGATCAAAGATATCGCGCAAAGCATCCCCCAGCAAATACACCGTAAAAACGACTGCCGTAATCGCAAGACCGGGAAAAGTCGCGAGCCACCAAGCTTCTCGCAAGTAATTTTTCCCTTCATTCAGCATCGTTCCCCACTCTGGTGTAGGAGGCTGCGCACCCAAACCGATAAAGCCCAGTGCCGAGGTCCCCAAAATGGCACTACCTATAAACATGGTCGTATAGACGATCAGTACATTCGAGATGTTCGGAATGAACTGGCGCGTAATGATCCACCAATTCGAGCTGCCGATGGAGCGACTTGCTTCCACATAACCGGATTGCTTAATCGAGAGTGCCGCACCACGGATCAGAATCGAAAAGGCCGGGATCGATGATATTCCGATCGCGATCATCGCATTTTCCTGACTCGGTCCGAGTACAGCGACAATGGCTAGAGCCAGCACAATGCCGGGCAACGCCAGCATGATGTCCATGATTCTCATGATCACATTGTCAACAATTCCTCCGAGGTAAGCGCATGTCACACCAATCAGCGTTCCTGCTACAAACGTCATGACAGACGCCAGCACAGCTACGGTCATTGTCACTCGTGTTCCGTACAGCATCCGGGAAAAAATATCGCGGCCAATCGCATCTGTCCCTAGCCAAAAGTCTTTCGACGGGCCTTGCATAAATGCTTCGTAGTACGTTTTCGTGGGATCATGCGGAGCAATCCACGGCCCGATGATTCCAAGCAAAACAATGCAGAGCATCATCAGGAAGCTGTATTTCGCTTTCTTTTGCTGCATGATCTTCTCAAATAATTCGAAACGAGGCATGGACCATTGTCTGCTCCAGAACATGCTATACCCCCTCCTTCGCGGCGTAATCAATGCGAGGATCGAGAACCGCGTACAGGACATCAATCAAAATGACAACGAGGACATACACCGCTCCGATAAACAGCGTCGTTCCTTGAATCATCGGAAAATCCCGCGAGCTAATTGCTTGAATCGCCAAAGTCCCCACTCCCGGCCAGCCAAAAACCTGCTCGATAATCACAGCCCCACCAAGCAAGCCAGCGAGTTCCAAGCCAATGACAGCCACAATTGGAATCATCACATTGCGAAAAGCGTGCCGCAGCAGCACAACTCGTTCATTCATCCCTTTCGCACGTGCTGTTCGGATATAGTCATTGGACAAAACCTCTACCATGCCAGCACGAGTGAGTCGGCTGAGTGCCGTCGCCGTCAATGTCCCCAGGGTAAACGCTGGAAGAACCATGTCTTTTAACCCCGTTCCTCCCGCAATCGGAAACCAGCCCAAATGGACGGAGAATACAAGGATGACGAGTAAACCTAACCAAAAGCCGGGTATGGACATCCCAAAGGTGGAAAAGGTCATAATCGCTCCATCGATGGGTGTATCCTTGTATTTTGCCGCTAGGACACCCAGCCCGATACCGATCACAACTGCCACTACGAGGCTGGCTACTGCCATTTTTGCTGTCGCTGGAAAACGATCAGCAATTTCTGTGCTGACAGGTCGACCCGTTTTCAGGGAAGTGCCGAGATCTCCTTTTAAAACGCCAGAAGCATAGTCGAGATACTGGACTACCAAAGGCTTGTTCAAGCCCAGCTCTCCTCGAAGCGACTCGATTTGTTCTACAGTCGCCCGCTGCCCCAGCATGATCCGCACAGGGTCTCCGGGGATGAGATGAATGAGCAAAAACGTAAAAACGGAGAGTCCAAACAGGACAATGATGCCCGACAATAGGCGCTTCACAATATACTGCTTCATGAGGTCTTCACCCAGATGTGAGAAACGGTATGAACTAGCTTCTTCTTGTTGCGCTCCTGCACTTTGCTCTCCTCCCTCTTTCTCCACTAACGTCACTTGTCGTTATAGTGTCGTTATTAGTTAAAAATAGTCTATTCCAAATTCACAGAAAGTTCAACTTGTTTTTTCTCACCCCATTCAAAAAGAGCATGGTCCCTTTCTACCATGCCCTTCTGAAGAATCGTTCCGTCGTCATTCCTTGCCGTGCCTCATCTGTAGCAATACGTTTGCCGTTAGCTGTGGATGACTGAGGGGAAAATGATGAGCAACGGAGAGCCTTTCAATCTCTACATTCGCTTTCCTGAATGCATCCTCTGCTCCTTTTGTCAGCTGATACGTTTTATCCTGAGTTCCCCATACGATCTGGGCTGGAAAAGGGAGAGGCTGTGTCGCTACCGCCATTTGCCGGAATTCGTTCATAAAGTAGCGCAGCACGTCTGTATGCGTCTTGCTGATGCGCGGGGATTGCAGGAGCTTCCCTGCCTTTTCTACATAGCCTTTTGGCATTTCATACGTAGACTGAAATACCCCTTGCTCAAGCATTGCTTTTTCCAATTTGGCTGACGTTAACTGCTTTTGCAAAAAAAGCTGAAGGAGGGCTGGACTCTTCCCCAATCCCGCCTGCAGCCGAGAATACTTCGGGGCATGCAGGGGTGGCTGCAAAAGGTATAGCTTCTCGATTTTTTCCGGTACTCGCTTTGCTGCCTCCCATGCCAAAAGCCCGCCAAATGAATGTCCTGCAAGATGAACCGGAGATGGCAGCTGTCGCAATGCCTCGGCCACTGCCTCGATAAAGCCCTCGAGCGGTTTTTCGTGATGGTGATAGGGCGATCTGCCAAATCCGGGCAAATCCAGTAACCATACTTCCTGTTCACCCAGCTGTTCAGCGAGCGGGAGTAAATCGCTCATCTCACTGAAAAGCCCGTGCACGAGCAGCCACGGAGTACCCGAGCCTTCTTTCTTGTACGCGGCCATGCCTGCGATTTGCTCTCGGTGAAAGCAAGGAGGTACTTTCTGATCCTTGACCGACAAACGGTAGTCGAGATCGGCAATCACACTGGGAAGATACGCCGCTACGTCGTATGCATCGATGCTTTTTTTCGCTTTCATTTGCTGAAAGGGAGCGAGCGGGAAGTCTTTCTTTACGAGAAAATCCATCGAATTGGCAGGTACCCCGAGCAAGCGGCTGCCGCCGTTATGGAGAATTTTTTTCAAGACCGATACCGGGAAAGGAATGGTTGGTGGCTTCATCCGTAATTCTTTAGCCATCAACGAAATCAGCTCTGAAAAAGCTGGCGTGGCACTCCGCTCATTTAAGGCGTAATACGTTTGATGCTCGATGTGATTTGTCTCTACAATCCCCACAATGACCTGGGCAAAATCGTCGACGGAAAGCAAGGGCAGCCACCACTCCTTACCACCGGGAAGAACAGGGATCTTACCACGCCGCATGGAGCTGATCACGAGCCCGAATCCATCTGTTTGTTCTGTGTTCCCGGTGCTTCGCGGGCCTATGATCGTACACGGATTTACCACGACCAGCGGCATTCCTTTTTGATACGCCTCTTGTCTGAGGTATAGATCTGCCAGAAACTTGTATTTCTCGTAGCCCCCTGCCTCTTGATAAAAATCGGTTGGCGCAAAAACATCTGTCGCCAGCTTTCCACTCTCATCGTCAAACGGACTCATGTAGCCAACGATATGAATCAGCTTTTGTAGACGCTGTTGTTTATGCAATTCATTCGCTAGTGCTGCAAGGTGACTTGCTCCTTGTAAAATCAATTCCCTCGCCACCGTTTCATCCAGCGAAATATCCATCGGGGCACCTGCATGGATGATAATAGTTGCGCGCAATACCTGCTCGTAATCGCTCGCTGATAATCCCAAGCCCTCCTTTCGCAAATCACCCCGCACGGCCTTGCAATTAGACCTCTCTGTAGGTGTCATCTGCATCAGCAATTCATCCCACTTCTCGGGCGAACGAACCAGCGCCAGTACGGTATGACCGGACCGGGCCAGCTGCTTTGTTAACTCCTTGCCGATAAATCCAGTCGCACCTGTTACAAAAACGACAGCCATTGTTTCTGCCTCCTTTATATTTATAGAACTATTCAGTACTAATTCACTTCAAAAAAATCCTACACTTGAATCAAGTGTAGAAGTGTCTGACCTGCGCCTACGAGTACCTGTGCATGACCCTGCGATTCAGCCATGAGCATCGCTCCCTCCATAATGGTCACGAACAAGACTGCCGTTTGCTTAATCGAGATATTTTCCTTGAATTCTCCACGGGCGATTCCCTCCACGAGCAGCTTTTCCGCTAGGTTCTGCCATTCGATCAGGAACTCGTTGATTCGCGCTTTGACCTCTGGTATTTGTGCCGACAGCAAGGAAAGGATCGGACAGCCTCCTACACAGGAGCGGCCCTCCAGTTCTTCTGCGATGGTGGTAAAAATCAGCCCTACCCGTGCGGAAACAGACAGGTCTGTCCGTTGCAAGATGGCTTCCAGTGCTCCTCTCAGGACGTTGATTCTGTAGCCGAGTACAGCTACGACGAGCTCCTCCTTGCTTTTGAAGTGGTAGTAAATGTTGGACTTGGAGACTTTGCTCTGTGCTACGACGTCATCCATGCTGGTATTCATGATTCCTTTTTGCAAAAACAAATTAGATGCAGTGGCGATGACATGGTCACGGTTTGAGGTTCGTTTCATGATTAGTACTATATAGTACTAGTAAGGGATTGTCAATCAGTGGAGGAGAAGAAAAAGCGCAGTTCTCTTCGACTCTGACACGCCCGCAAGGGGGATTGACTGTCCGTCTACACTTCAAAAAGGGGACCGTCGAGCCAAAGCCACCCTACGGGCGGAAGGTTCTCAAAGAAGAGGTGTTCGACAAGCGTGGTCCCCTTTTTGAAGTTCCGACTGGATAGGCGTTGTCAAGGTCTACGAGCCCTGCGCTTTTTCTTCTTGCCAGCTTTGTTGGTTCATCGCTTCCATTTAAAACTTCGTATAAAAAAAGAAAAGGCTGATGCCTTCTGTCTTGGCATCAACCTTCACCCATTAATTGATCGCAAATCTGTTACACTTCGTTACGGCAGCAAGCATAGCTGCCGCAAGCTCATTTTCCCGGCTATCTCTTGCCCTTCTGAAATAGAGACAGCGCAAAAAGTTCTTGCTGTTCACCCGAGCGATAACTTGAGTACGACTTTTTGGCAACTCGGCACAGCTTGCTAGACTATTGATCCAGTCAGCAAGTTCCTGTTCTGGAAGCAAGCCTTTGTCTATCATGGTATCTACGATGCTCGCAAGTCGTTCGTCCTCTTCGTCATTGAAAATATGCTTTCCGTTATGTAGCACGCCCTGGATCGCTTGAAGAACGTCTCGCTGTACGGCTTCGCCGCTCTCTGGGCACTGCACTAGCTCTACGAATACGTCTGCTCCGTGAGCGGTACTGTGAGCCCAGCCTCCCTCGGACAAATAGCCGCGCAAGTCCTTCTCCTCTTGAAAATAGCGGAGCATGGCATTCTTCACATGCTGGAAATCAGCGAGCTCCAAAAAAGGCTTCTGCCTGTGACGTCGCATGATCAAGGCAATCGGCAATGCAGAGAATGTCCTCGTAAATACAGATGGATCACCCTCGCTGCCGATCTGATAGAACAAATGCTTTTCGTCGGTCAGTTCTCGCAGGAGGCTGCGCAATTGCGCCTCCGTCAGCTTGTCCTCGTCGAGAATCCAATAATAAAATGCTGGATAGATGAGGTTATCCCGCAATTCCGGGTCAGGGTCTCCAATGTATTGCAACAATCGTCCGACGAAATCCTCCAGTTGTTCCCCTTCACGCAGCTGGTATTGTTCCTGTTCCAATCTTTGCAGATCCAGCACAAGCTGGGTTCTTGTATCGCTCATGTGTTCATCCCCCTTACCATAATCAAAATTTCCTCCACCACCATTTCCGGTTCATCGTGATGAATATAATGCCCGCTGCGAGTAGCTATTCTTTGCTTGCTTGAGGTTGAAAGCCGCTTGAAATCGGCCTGCAGACGTTGATCGATTGCTAAGATTTCCTCGTTCGGCCATTCCTCGTCCCACACGTCCGGCAAGCCTCTCGTAATAATCGAGACAGGGATGTTGCTTTGCCGAAAATAGTTAACACTCTCTTGATAGCTCCGTATTTTATCGATCTTCTCACTGTTTCGCATCGGATTCTCGTAATATTCTCGATTGGCTGCGATCAGGTTGTCAGGCAACACCTTTTCATAGGCGAGCTCCTTATATTCGGGAGCGGCGTCAACCAAAACCAGCCCCGAAACAAGCTGCGGATATAGACTAGTAAAGAGTCTCGCGACCAAACCGCCAAAAGAATGTCCGACCAAAATACAAGGCGTCTCCACCTCAATCTCCCGTAGCAAATCGTACAGCTCCTCAACCAGATCCCGGCAAGTCCTTGGGACGACCGCAGCCGCTGGACTCCTGCCAATCCCCGCCCGATCATAGGATAGGGTAGACGCTTCCTGCGAGATGCGGTCTTGCACGATCTTCCATGTCTCCCCGCTATCGCCCATTCCTGCTAGGAAGATTACACTAGGAGTCCCACTTTTTCGCGAATACAACCTATGTATCCGTCGAGACATGATCCCAGTCATCCTCCATGTAACGAACCAGCCAATTCAATGCTCTGTGTCTTTCCACAACTACTTCGTCATTCAAACCACCCGCAACCACACGATTGTTGATGCGCGCATCCACACACGCCCAGTCATAGCGGTAGATTAAATCTGCCTGGTCGAGAATCTCTTGTTTGCTTCTCACGACCGCATTGCTATAGAAGGTATCATAGTCGCCTGCGCTTCTGAGAGCGTCAATTGCGGTGTTCACGTCACAAATCTCATCTGGGAAATGGAGCTCTTCCACATAGCCGAGTGCCCACAGCAGTACCCAGTAGCATTCGTACATCCAAACCATCTGAATCATATCGGTTCGGTCTGGCTGTGGATCATTCAAGAAGTCTCGCTCTTTTTCCGTAAAGAATTCAGCAGCGCCAAACTGCTCAATAATGCCCTCGATGAACTCCCGCTCTTCCTTGAGTTGTCCGTTTTCGGCAATCCCGCCGGCATATACCGCAATCAAGCATAGGGCAATCGCTCGCTGTACCATCTCATCCTTGCTCCTGATGACAGCGTCCTCATCCCCTACGATGACAGGAAGATGCGGGATGTACGGAATGCCTTGCTCCTGCAATAGCTTGATGCTCCGCTCCTTGCGCGCTTCGCCTGACTGGGAGGGCTGAATATGTCCGTCGATCAGGTCTACACTGACCGTCACCAGAAAATCGTCCACTTCGGATTCTCCTGCCGTATTGAGAATCAGCCTTCCTTGTTTATCGAGCATGTCTCCGGTAGGGAGAAAAACAATCCCGTGTACTTCTTCGGCAATCGCCATAATGGACGCAAACGCCGTCTGATCAATTTCCTTGCTCGCCACGATTCCTACCGCCACATTGAGCGCTGTAATTTGGTACAACAGCTTTTGCTGGATCTTCTCGTGGGTCGTTTCAATCTGTGCGAAGTAGCCGTACATCCCTTTTTTCATCTGGAGAAAAGCTTCTTGGTCATCGTCCTCGCGCATAAGGTTGAAGGTGATCTTGCTCTTGCTAAACCATTTTTTATCTGTCACGGTCACGGACCGTTCGTCTGCGGATACCTCTACCAATTGATCACGAAAAGCCTCGACAATCGCAGAGACGACTTTCTCGCATTGTTGGATGGAGACATAGATGGTGCATTGATTCATCTGGTAACCTCCTTTGCTGGGAAAACATTTTCAAAGTACCGAATTTTGTAATCAATATTCAATTATGGTATTCTAACCCTGTTTAATCAAGCACAAATCTTTATAGTTATCGGCGAATCTATCACGACGATTGAAGGTGAAACCTATGAAAAACATTCTATTAGAGGAGTTCTCCCCCATTTGTCCGATTCAAGCTTTTGTTGAAGAGGATGAGAACGGTGTCTTTTTTTATTTGTGGGATTATCCAGGCGAGGAGCATGCCAGCATTCGCTCTTGTTGGGTAAGAAATTACGGACCTGCACCTGACTCGATCGATTTCGCTGCCATGGAGGATGGTCAAGCTCCCATGCTTCCACGCGATTGCTGCGCTCATCCGGATGGGGCAGACAGGCTGGACCCGGAGCAGCTCTCGATCGTGTGGCTGGAGGAAGGCGATGCAGCGGCGCTTTTGTATGAGGATGAGGTGCTGTGTGTGATTCCTAGCTGGGCCGGCCCTTCCCCGGACGGCTCGCACTATCCTTCGTATGCGCGAGATTGCACCGGAGAATCTGATTTATGCTTTCCGCTGGGAACACCAGAGTCGAACGCCATGTATGCTCGCATCGAGGCTGCCCAGCATTTTTGGGCGAGCTGGGATGGCAACCCTTGGCCTGACATCCAGCAGCAGTTCATGGACGCGATTACCTCGACTCTTGGCCCAGTTAAACAATATTACGGCATCGACGGCGGACACTGGCCCCCAAAAGCATTGGTGACTATCGAAAAAGGAGACGTCACCTATGCGATGACCCTCGGCGTGTCCATTTTGCCTCAGCCAAAAGTCGAGCAGTATACAGAAGAACCGGAGCAATTACGCCGATTCGAGCTGGCCTTTGCCTGCGAAACCAAATGGCTCGCCCAAAACGAACAGCAATTGCTGGCCTACGTCAGCGGCCAAACCTCTCTGCCGTGGTCGTATATGACCTTCCTCGCACAGGGTCACACCATTCCGTGCCAGGAAATCAGTCAGATGAATAGCCGCTTCTCCTCTATGCTGCTCGCAAAACCTGAGGATGCCCCGCGCATTCCACTTCCGCTCATGGCGGGTGATCCTGTGAATCTATTATGGATGATTCCGATTACCGCGGAGGAACAACAGTATGCAGAAATGCATGGGTCTGAGCAATTGCTTCAGCACTCTGCGGGAGATGGTGCAAGCTGGATTTTTAATGGGGTTGCGAAATTTAGGAAGGAAGCATGAAGTTAGAAAACAGTTTCTAGCGGAATAAAAAGGTTATCAAATGCCGAGCGAAGCTCTCAGCAGATGATAACCTTTTTGAGTAGCGTATCAATGATTGCAATAGCTACCCTTTACCATACATCATTGCCCAAATACATTGAGTTCAGCCGCACTTGTCCATGGGTTATTGTTTACCTCGCTTAAGGCACGCAGTTTAATATAGCGACCTGTCTTGGCTGCAAAGCTGGTTTCTTTCAACGTAGTATCATTTGCAAAGGTACCTGTGGCTACAGCTGTTCCCCAATTCACTCCATCACTGCTGACGTAGAACTCATAGTTCTTAATCGTTCCGTTCACTTGACCATCTTGTCTGGGCAGGTAACTAAATTTGGAAATGCTATACGTTGCACCCAAGTCAATTTGAATCTCGTGCGGCATTGGAGCTACGGGGCTCCATTTCGTGTGCCAAAACGTGCTGTTGTTTCCATCAAAGGCTTTCGGAGCTTCATTGTACAATTCATCGCTGTCTACGTATTTTAGCGTCCAATTCGTTTTCGGAATCAGACCAGCTTCTCCTGCTGTGACTGCCACATTCATGGCCGAATTACTTGTGCTTGTTGTCGTAATCGTTACTCCCGATTTTTCTCCCGTGTAGGTGTTACTATTCGGATTGGTGTCTGGACTAAAAGTAGCAGCATGATTATTATTCGTGTAATAGAATGGGTCTTGATATTCACTCACGGATTGCTCAATGTCAATGAAAGGATGAGGATCATTCGTGTTATTACTCATGGATTCATCAACGTGCCAAACCGCGATGCCTCCAGAAACTGTTTGCAAGCTAGCATCATATCCAACTTTTTCACGATTCTCAACTAAAAAATACGTATTATCCTTTAAAGGAACCTTTAAAACATTATAATTATTCGGGATGGCTTGTAACGTAAAATTGTTAGTGGCATTTACTACAGTTGGTGTGACAAATCCTAATTTTGCTTTTGACCAGGCATCCATATGAGTGGGTGTCGTTCCAGGTTCCTCCCCTTGGAGATTATTCCAGGTTCCATTTGCCATTATACTTAGACCACTCACATGATTATTAGCACCATAGAGATCCGGAAGGCCCAAGGAATGACCGAATTCATGAGCAGTGATACCCATCGTTGCCATATGACCAAATTGTTTTTCACCCTGCGTCGTATACATCCCTGATACTGTAACACCATCATGATTTGTGTTGGGAGCATACCACTGATGTGCCCAAATATTTGGCACTGCACCACCACTAGCCTCTTCATTACCAGCAAGAACAGTTATAATGTAGAAGCTATCTTTAGAGTCGATGACTTGATCATTATTTGTATCAAAACTAGCAAAGTTCACCACAGGATCCGCTTTATCCAGTGCATCTGTTATAACCGTCCTAATGTCCTTTCCCGATGTATCCGGATGAGCGTAATCTAATTTTACTTTCACAACTCCATCATTGTGCGTACCATATATTTCGGATGCTGGGGTGATCTGTGCTTTTCCATTACTCACTTCATTATAGTAATTCTTTACCGACTTTTGATTTGCAGAAAAGAATTTGTTGCTCCAATCGTTGTCGTTATAGGCGATATCAACATCTGTAAATCCAATTAACAAAACAAGCAATTTTTGGGTTCCTGAAACGGGCGTGATACTTCCGTCAATATTTTTTTCTGGCGATCCCGAGAATTCTTGTTGAAGCTCATTCATGAACTCCTGTTTTTTATTTGCTTGAGGGTCGTACTCATTTATCCATTCCATTAAATTTTTCTCATTTACCGCTTCTGAAGGCTTTTCGTCAATTTTATATTTTATCCCCGTCGATTGCAGATCATCTGATGTAAGTTCAGCGTAATTCCAATATCCCTCCTGATCTTGTAAAAGGACATCGCCATCCTTTGTGCTCGCCCAATGGAACCATTCATCTCCATGCATCACGGCTTGAAACGATTCACCAGACGGTTGCTTCATTTTGACAACTCCATCGTATGCGGGTGCAGCAAAAACATCCGTTTGAAAGTACAAAACACAAATCAATGAAAAAACAGACGTGAACAGGCCTTTTAAATTTCTTTGCATAAATGTTCCTCCCGATTTAGAAGTTGTTATCCTGTGGGAATGGTTTCCTCTATAGATTCAGGAAGATCGCCCCCCTTTCTATGGCATGCTGAATATTCTGTTGATAAATGCACCAGATTCATACGTAGAATGAATCGACAGATCATCTATACAGAACTGCCAGAATGCCCTTACCTACATTATTGGAAATTTTTGGTAACATGTTAACTTTTTCTATAAATCGGGAATTTTTTTTTATCATTAACTAATAAACGCCCCCGTTCGGGACTTTCACCCTAGAGACGACGTCCATGCTAGGTGTACTAAAAAAGCCGATATTGCTGCGAGAGCATATCGGCTGTTACGTCATTTATTGGCGGGACACCTTGACGAGCTTCCCTGTCGAAGCATCGATAAAGCTATAGCCATTTTTCCATTTCTGTTGATAGACTAGTTGCGGTTCGGGAGCTCTTTGACCATCATACTGCTCCCATACGTAGACCAGCTCCAGGGCAATTTCTTGTTGGATCGTTTCTTTTGCTTCTACTGCACTTACAATCTTTTTGGAATCTGGAAGGGTAACACCCGGGTTGAGTGGATGGAGGTTTAAATCGGTAATCGTGCCCGTCGCCTTGTCTACACCCACCATATAAAACTCGTCAGATACTTCGATCCCGTTGCGTTTTCCGTGAAAAGTGAATGAATACACTTTATCCTCTTCCTTATCCAGCTTGTTCTTGTCTACCCACTCCGGAATATCTTCTTCAGGAGACTCTACGATAAGTGTTAGCTCCGTTAACGCCGGGTCAAGATAAGGTACGAGTGCTGCGATCGCTTTTTTCTTCGCTTCCTCTACACTGATTTTCTGCTCTGTTTTTCGTTCGTCTGGGAAATTCAGATCGAAGTCGATGAGCCGATCACTCTGTTCATCTGTAATGAGGCTAACCATCTCAAATGCAGGCGTACCTTTATTTGAATCGTTGATCCACCGATAGGATTCGATTGTCTGAAGTCCTTCTAAAAGATTGTCCTTGTGATCATCGTATTCAAAGGTCGCACCAGAAACATCAATACCAAACTGTGTTTTCAGCCATTTCTCTCCTTGTTCGCGGGAGGATATTTTGATGCTTTTCCCTTCTCCTTTTACATGAACACTCTCCCCTGCCATTTCTGTTTCTTCCCCTGTGACTTTGCCGGTCAGAGCATCGATCCAACCAATGGTATTCAGTTGATAAATAAGCATCGGTTTCTTTTCTGCCGGTTTTCCATTTTGAGCATAGGAAATCGGTTGCTCCCATACGTATACCAGGTCCATCTTAAGCTTGTCCTTATAGATTTTGCTTGCTTCCTCAAGTGTTATCGCTTTTTTCGGATCAGGCCAGTTCACTTTGCTAGGATCGATGAAATGATACGCTTCATAGCGAATAATATGGCCAGCATGATCAACGGATACGGAGATAGAGTTGTTGGACAGAGGGAGGTCATTGATGAGAGAGTGGTATTTCACAGTGGAGCGAGCCCATTCCAGCTTGTTGCCCTTCCCGTCACCTGATCCTGCTTTTCCCCTGCTGAGACTTTGTACGGCTTTTAGCTGTTTTGCTTCCGTACCGAATAAGTCCTCGATAAAAGTGGAAGCCTTCTCTCTGGCAAGCTTTTCTTCCGGATAATCGGCTGAAGCCCATGCTGGATTTTGGATATCCATGAAAAGCAGCCGGCCCGTCTGTGCGTCCAGCTCAAGGCTAACGGATGAGTATGCGTCATACTCTTTTTTTTCATCTGTTTTTGGCCTGTTGGTGAAGTGCAAGCTCCAGATCGGTGACGGATAACCGCGAAAGCTGTCTTCCTCATAATGTTTATCAATTAGTCGATACCCTTTCAACTCGGGAATCGCCTCAAATAGCTTGTCCAGAGAATTCTGAACATCTTGGGAATAATCATTTTTTTGAGACGCTGCCTTTTTCACATCGCTTGCTGCTTGTACTGTTGGTTGATGGGTAGTCCAAGCAGGTGCAGAGGCAAGTAAGCACGCCGCTATAACCGTCATCATGGATGAGTTGAGTTTCATTGGGCACCTCCAAATAGTATTCAGATTTGCGGATAAGTTCTGTTTGACCTTACCAAGGGTAAGACGGAAGGGCAATTATTCGCGTCACATATTATTCCATTTTTATTATATAATCCCTTATCTCTATTAAAAAACACGTCCTCGCGTTAATCGGCGAGGACGTGTAGTCTAAACCTATATTTTCACGGAACAGCCCGTTCTATCTGACCCCCTGAAAAGCTCGCGTACCTTCGTTTCCGTTTTCTTCGTTGGAAAAGAGGAAGACTTATCCTGTGGTACTCCTCTCTGACACCGTCAACTGCGAGGAGGTTTGGCAGTTTCTTCAAACCGATGTATTCGTTTATAGAACGTACTTCTGGGGATTCCCAGAAGTTTCGCCGCTTTCGACACATTCCCGTTTGTCTTTTGCAGCGCCTCGACCATTTGCTGCTGCATGATCTTATCGCGAAACGATAGAGAAGCCCGGTGCTCCTCCGTCCTCTGTTCAGGAAAGCTAAGGCTGGTAGAGACGCTTTTGCTCAGCTCTGCGCTTTGATGGAGCAAGGAATGCAGCTGATGTAAAAGGTCGTCGCATCTGTTCATAGAGAGAATCCGCAATTTATCCAGCACATTCATAAGCTCGCGAATGTTTCCTGGCCAGGTGTAATCCATCAGCGCGGCAAAGAATTCCGGAGGGAACACAGCATCCCAGTCATGCTTTTCACAGTAATGGTGAACGAGGTGCGGAATGTCTTCTGCCCTCTGCCTGAGTGCCGGAACATGCACGGGATAGACGTACAGACGATAAAAAAGGTCTTCTCGGAACTTCCCTTCTTTGACCAGTTGGTGGATATTGCGGTGCGTAGCCGCAATCACGCGAAAATCGACGGGTATCTCTTGGCTGCCGCCCAGCGGAGTTACTTTACGTTCCTGCAAGACACGGAGAAGCGCCACCTGCATGGAGTGTGGGATCTCCCCAATTTCGTCCAAGAAAATAGTTCCTTGGTGGGCAAGTTGGAATTTCCCCTTCACTCCGGTTCGCTTCGCCCCGCTGAATGCCCCTTCCACATAACCGAATAGTTCGCTTTCCAGCAGCTCTGTCGGGATCGCGCCGCAATTCACCGCAACGTACGGCCCGCTTGCCCACTTGCTGTTCTCATGAATCGAACGGGCGATCACTTCTTTTCCGGTGCCTGTCTCGCCCAGGATAAAGACATTGATGTCCGCGGAAGCTACCCGCCCGAGCTCTTCCAGCGTCTTTCGAAATGCACGGCTTGTGCCAGCCTCGCCGCGGAACCGAAACGGCTTGGCTGAATCCTTGTCCTGATAGACGGCCTGCCTCACCTGTTGCTCCCCTGCATTCAGAAGGTAGATACATTTTCCGATGAAACCACCGTGCTCCGCAGAGCAAATCGGCACTTCCATCCGATTTCGGTACCCGCGCATGTATATTTCTTCGGTACGCATTCCGCACCAGTTCGGAATGTTCTGACGAATAAGTCTGCTCGCCGCGACGACTTTTTGACGAGGGTTGCAAATGATGAGCGGCTGTTCCTTTTCCAGTACTTCCATCGAACCCTGAATCAATTCCATCTCGTCGTGATGAGAGCGGAGCTTTACTTCTTTCTCCAGCGTATAGGCGGCCTGAGTGACAATTCCCAGCATGTATGGATGCGCCCGGTCAACCGGGCACGAAACGTCGAGGATACCCAGGACCTCCCCGTCATCGTTGCGTATTGGAGCGGCAGCACAGCTCCAACCATGGGAAGCTATGGAATAGTGCTCCGAGCCGGTTACCATAATCGGCTGCCCCAGCGACAGCGCCGTTCCAATTGCATTTGTCCCCATCTCGGCTTCCGTCCAGCGCACGCCCTCTACGAATCGTATTTTTTCGGCTACCTCCCGGACACTTTTGCTTCCTTTCATCCAGAGCACGTAGCCTTCTGGGTCGATTAAAAGCGCGATCATTCCCATCTCGCTCGCGAGTCGATCCATTTTTTCGAGAAAAGGGGCAGCGACGTCCATAAGCATAGCGTTCTTTTGCTGTTGGTGCCGGAGAGATTCCCCGCTCAGAATGTGCCTTCCCCGATCCAAGTACGGGCTGACTTGAGCGTTCCGGGAGCGATACCAAGATTCGATGATGGATTGGTGAATCCGTGAAGAATCCAGTACGCCTTCCTGAACGAACTGCTTCCACATCTGCGAACTTAATGCGAATTCAAACAAGATACATTCCCTCCCTCAGTAACTCGCCTGAAGTAACTCCTGCCAGAATGTATGCAAGGTCGTCTCCTTTTGTCTAAATTCTAATCAATAATGGCAGCGTTTACAATGGCAGCAAATCAAAATTCCCCCTGGGTTACAGGGGGCTTTTGGTTGAGTCGATGCTTCAGGCGTGTACGGCATGACCGATGGCAGACAGCAGAGCTTCGTGAACAGCTTCTGACAACGTCGGGTGAGCAGAAATGAACGTTTCCATCATATCCGCCGTCATTTCCCCGTGGATCATGACCGTTCCTTGCCCAATCAACTCCGTCGCCCGCGGGCCTACGATGGACACACCCAGTATTTCGTTGTATTCCGGTTCCGTGATGACCTTCACCTTTCCGATCGCTTCACCGAGAATGATTGCCTTTCCATTAACGGAAAACGGGAATTCTCCGATTCTTACGTCTCCGTATTGGGACCTGGCTTGCTTCTCGGTGAGGCCGACACCAGCGATTTCCGGCGACGTGTAGATGCACCTCGGTACAGCCCGATAATTGGCTTTGGCGTCCAGACCGCATGCATGCAAGGCTGCTACTGTTCCCTCATGAAAAGCGACATGGGCGAGCTGAATGCCCCCGACAACATCCCCGCATGCGTAAATATGTGGCACGTTCGTTTGCATATGTCCGTTTACGGAAATCCCTTGCTTGCCGAATGCTACACCCGCCCGATCAAGTTGCAGTTCAGCCGTCCGAGGCATCCTTCCGACAGCAACCAGCATGATCTCTGCTGATGCTTCCCCGCTACCATCCGGATTCTTGAAACGAACGGTTTTCGTCTGCTGGTCGACCGACGTCAATGACGTGGAGGTCAAGATCTTCACCCCGGTTCGTTCCAGCTGATCTCGCAGAACACCCGCAATATCCGCATCTTCTCCGGGGAGAATCTGATCCGCCATTTCAATCACTGTTACGTCGCACCCCATGCGACTGTATATGCTAGCAAACTCGCATCCGATGACGCCCCCGCCGATAATCAGCAATGTCTCGGGAATCGCCGAAAGCGACATCGCGTGTCGGCTGTGGATGATCCAGCGACCGTCAAACGGCGCAAACGGTAGCTCCATCGGCTCCGATCCCGAAGCGATGATGATTTTATCGGCTTCAACAATTTCTTCTCCCTGGTCCATCTTTACCGCTATTTGGCGTTGACTGACAAAACGAGCCTTCCCCGTAAGCACCTTGATTTTGTTTTTTCTCATGAGAAATCCGATTCCCATGACGAGTTGCTCTACGATGTTGTTTTTGTAGCTCTGCACTCCCGGCCAGTCAATCGATACTTCCTGTTCGGGCACGCGAATGCCGAAGCGGCCGGCATGCTTTATTTTCTCGACCATCTCGGCGGACTCCAGGAGCGATTTGGTTGGCATACATCCTTCGTTCAGACAGGTCCCACCCAACACCCGCTGCTCGATCAGGGTGACCTGTTTGCCCTTTTGGGCGGCGACAATCGCCGCAACGTAGCCCGCAGGTCCCCCTCCGATCACTGCAATCGTACTCATCCCATCACGTCCTTCACAAGAGCATCCGGTACGGCTCTTCCAGGTATTTTCTCAGCGTGTATAAAAATTCGGCTGCCGGTGCTCCGTCCAGTACCCGATGGTCGAACGTCAGGCTGAGCGGGAGAATGCTCCGCCGCTGTACTTCCTCACCGATGAAGACAGGCGTTTCCTGCACAGCCCCTACGCCGAGAATGCCTGCCTCCGGCGAATTCAGCACTGGCGTAAAGAAATCAATTCCGTATGCCCCAAGGTTCGTGATGGAGAAGGTAGACCCTTGCATCTCTTCCATGCCAAGCGTCCCTTCCCGCGCCTGTGCAGCCAGCGCTTTGATCCGGCGGGAGAGGTCCAGCACCGATGTTGATTCTGCGTACCGAACGACTGGAACGACCAGCCCTTGTTCGAGCGCGACGGCTATTCCCAGGTGGACGTGCCCGTACCGATGAATCCGGTCATCGATATAGGCGCTGTTTACTTGCTTGTGCCTTTGGAGAGCGAGAACCGTCGCCCTCGCGATGAGATCAGTTACGGTCAGCTTGATTTCGTGCTCTTTTTGAGTGACTTCGTTCATTTTCTTTTGCAAAGCGATCAAATCCGTGACATCGGCCCGTGTGGTGATCGTAAGCTGGGCGCTTTCCTGCAAACTGGCCATCATCCGGGAAGCGATCACTTTCCGCATGCCCGTGACAGGCAATTGCTCCGTCGTTTCCTCCACGGCAACAGCAGGTAGCCGATCATCCTCCGCTGCTACAGCCTGCTTCACCTCCCGTTCAGCAATCGCCTTTTCTACGTCTTCCTTTGTGATCCTACCCACCGGTCCCGTGCCGATGAGAGATTCGACGGGGAGACCGGCCGCCTCGGCCAACTTGCGCGCGACCGGGGAAATTTTCACTTCTTTCGCACTCGTTGGACTTGCCGCAATCGTGTCCGACTTCGTCATAGCCACGGGCTCCTCCAGCTTTTTCTCGCCAGTAACCGTCTCGAACGTCGCCGTTGCGGCCGTTTCCTCCGCGATTTGCTCGTTTGGATGACCGATATATCCAATGACCGTTCCAGGTGGCACACCCTCCCATTCCGAAACAGTGATTTTCAACAAAACACCGTTCGCCGGTGCTTCCAGGTCCGCTTCGATTTTTTCCGAGCTGATGCTAGCGATCACTTCTCCTTTGGATACCAGATCGCCGGCTTGTTTGTTCCAACGGGAAACCGTTCCCTCTTTCATCGCCATTCCCATCTTCGGCATGAGCACCTCGACTGCCATCGGTTTTCCCTCCGTTTTCTTCTTTCTTTCTGAATCAGACGCTCAGCAGCGATTTATCGCCAAGCAGTTCAGATACCACTTGAATCACCGTTTGTGGCGTCGGTAAGTACAGATCCTCCAGCACAGGTGAGAACGGAACCGGGGTATGCGGTGCTGTAATCCGCTTGATCGGCGCATCCAGACTGTCGAAGCCTTTATCCGCAACCAAGGCCGCGATGTCGGTCGCAATGCTACAACGTGGATTCGCCTCGTCGATGACAATCAGCCGATTCGTCTTTTGAACGGACCCCAAGATCGTATCCTCATCGAGTGGCGACAGGCTCCGCGGATCGACGACCTCCGTTTCAATTCCTTTCCTGGCGAGCTGCTCCGCCGCCTCCAAGGCTGTATGCACCTGTTTACCGACCGCGACGATCGTCAAATCCGAACCAGCACGCTTGATGTCCGCCTTGCCGATCGGAATTGTGTAATAACCGCCTGGCACTTCTCCTGTCATGTTATATAGCGTCTTGTCCTCAAAGAAGATTACGGGGTCATTGTCCTCGATGGATGCCAGCAGCAGCCCTTTCGCGTCAGCAGGTGTGGACGGAACCACCACTTTGATACCCGGAATGGCCGTGAACAGAGCATAAAGGCTTTGTGAATGCTGCGCCGCCGCCCGGAATCCGGCGCCGTGTGTCGTGCGGATCGTAACGGGCACCTGTGCTTTGCCCCCAAACATGTACCGGAACTTGGCCCCCTGGTTCAACACCTGGTCCAGGCAGCTTCCGATGAAATCGTTGAACATCAATTCCGCAATCGGGCGAAGACCAGTGGTCGCGGCAGCCATCGCCGCCCCGATATAGCCCGCTTCGGTAATCGGGGTATCCAGCACCCGCTCTCGGCCGAACTCCTGAACGAGGCCTTTCGTTACCCCGAGAACGCCTCCCCATGCTTCTTCATCCTGCAAATGGTCGACCTGTGCCCCGCCAGCTACGTCCTCGCCCATCAAAATCACGTCTTCATCTCTGCGCATCGCGAGTTTCATCGCCTCGTTGATTGCCTGCGACATGGTTATTTTTTTAGTCATGTTCCCTTCCCCCTTTGCTATCATTTTTTCAGTACGATACGTATACGTCTGTCAGCAGCTCGGACGGCTCCGGGTACGGACTGTTTTCCGAAAACGCGACTGCTTCCTCGACCGCCTTGTCAACCGCAGCTTCGATTTGATCCAGCTCGTTTTCAGTAAACAGCGCTCCTGAGAGCAGATCGTTCCGGAATTTCTTGATTGCGTCTATTTCGGACAGATGCGCCTTCTTCTCTTCATCTTTTTTGTATTTCTGGGCGTCGCCCTCAAAATGGCCGTAGTTGCGGTACGTCACGCACTCGATCAGAGTCGGCCCCTCTCCACGGCGGGCACGCTCGATTGCTTCCTGCGCTGCCAGATAAACGGCCAGCACATCCTTGCCATCCACTCGGATGCCGGGAATGTTGTAAGCGATCGCACGGTCCGCAATGGTTTTGCAGCTGGAGGCGTACGAAAACGGCGTGGCTTCCCCATATCCGTTGTTCTCTGCTACGAACACGGCTGGCAGCTTCCAAATGGCTGCCAGGTTGATCCCTTCATGGAACGTACCCTGGTTGTTCGCTCCGTCTCCAAAGAAACATACACTTACAGCGCCTGTCTGCTTGTACTTGGCTGTCAAAGCGGCTCCGCAGGCAAGCGGATAGCCACCCCCGACAATGCCGTTTGCCCCGAGCATTCCTTTGTCCAAATCCGCAATGTGCATGGAGCCCCCCTTTCCTTTGCAAAGTCCCGTGGCTCTGCCGTAAATCTCCGCCATCATTCCATTCAGATCGCACCCCTTTGCGATGCAGTGTCCGTGCCCTCGATGCGTGCTGGTAATGGTGTCGCTGTCGTCCAGGTGCGCGCAAAGCCCGACCGCAATGGCCTCCTCCCCCGCGTATAAATGGACGAAACCAGGGATTTTCCCTTGGCCGAACAGGTCGTGCACCTTGTCCTCGAACTTCCGGATCTCCAGCATTGTTTGGTACATCCAAGCTGCCTTTTCACGGGACAACGGAATTCCTTTGACTTGCTGATCCACTTTCGTCATTTGCGTGTCTCCTCCTCGAACATGTTTTATTGGGGTCCGGCCTTTGACACAATGGATATCGCAAAAAGTATGCCAACCGTCGAAGCAGGTCACATTGCGTTTTTTTGTAACCGCTTTAATTTTGGCAGGAAACAAAAGTGGACACCTGTCTCGTTTTGTCTCCTTTTGTACACTGGCTCACCGCGTGCCTTTGGAGTGTGGCAACGCAAAAAAAACTCCCGGCGTTATACCAGAAAGGCCTCATCTGCAAATCCTATTCTATTACCTGGAGCAGCCTTATGCCGTTCAAAATGACAACCAGCTGTTCGCAGAAAACTGGCTTTGGTTTTTTGAACGATCGAACCCGGTTGGTCAATGGCAAGGTTGAACGAAAAAAGGCGCCATACGAGCTTGCGCTTCTCGCCCCAGACCCGAGCCAATCAAAACCCCGCCCCTCATGATGAGAAGCGGGATCACCTATGTTTATTTGAATGCCTTTCCTGTTACCGCATCCAGCCTAAAGCCAGAAATCGTGTCCACCGTATAAACTAGAAGTGGCTTTTGTTGCAGTTTCCCATCTGTTACCGGAAGCACATACCCCAATTCAACCGGATGGCCCTGCAAAAATCGCTTGGCTGCTTCTTCCCTCGATATGACTGTATCCAATTCCGGAAACGATTCGGTCGGACTCGTGAAATAGTCCATGAAATTGACGATCTCCCCAGTTTGCCCATCCACATTGACGAGGTATTGCTGATCACCAACAATCACGCCATTATGAAGGACGTAAAAGGTGAAGCTGTACGCCGTTGCAGAAGGCATCGACATCTGGGTCTCATCAATCTTTAATTCCTCCACACGGCTGTCCAGATAGGGCTGCAAAAACTCAACGGCTTTTTCCTTGGCCTCCTCATAGCTAAGCTGAGCATTTACTGGATTGTTCTGATGCTGGGTAGATCTGGCCGTCTCTGTACCACGCCGCACCTGAAAACCTGTAATTACCCCGTTGTTTGAGTAGACGGTGACTCTGCCTAGCCCTTTCTTGGCCTTGTAGGACGTCATCTGCTCGCCCTCCATCGTCTTCTTACCACCAGTGAGGATAAATTCGTCCAGATTCACCTGAAACTGTTCCGCCATAGCCTTTGCAACTTCTTCCTCCATTTGCACAGTGACCTTCTTGCCTCCAGGTGTTACCGGGATGGAAGCGGAGTACCGACTTGTATGCGACGCTTCCCCCCATACCTCTTCTCCTGTTACCGCATTCATGTATCCAGTCGTCTGAAGAGAGTACGTCAGCGATGGCTTCCCAGTATGTCTCGAACTCGCAAAATAGGTAAGCTCCATGAGCGACGCTACTTTCTCTGTGATCTCTTCTTCGGACAATACAGCGTCCGGTTCGGCAAACGACTCCGCAGATATTTGCAGTGGCGCGGCGTCGAACGTATTGACATACGTCACACCATTACGATTGACACCAACGACGTATCGGTCTGAGAAAACGGGTAGCCCATTTGCATAGCGCGTATAGGTCACCGCATCCCAATCAGTGCCGCTGGACTGACTCGCTTGGTATTGCTTGAATTCGTCTCCCAACAGCGCTTGTAAAAAGGCAGCAGATACTTGCTTCGCTTGTTCTTCTGTAGGCGAAGGGGCCCCTTCATTCATCGCTTTCTCATTTTCGTAACGGCTTATTTTCCCCGTGACTGCTACCATCTCTACAGATACGTACCGCTGTTCCCTTCCTTGCTCCTTTTGATAGAAGACAATCTCATAGATTCCATCTTCTTTTCCAATGACTTTGGGTTCTATCGTCTTTAATTCCGGAACGAGATTGAACAGCTTTTCCAAGGTTTGCTTCGCGGCAGGTGATACTTCTGCCACCTTCAGCTGCTGACCCTTTAACACGAGCGGAGCCTCTGGCTGCGTCGTCATGATAGATTCCGGATTGGTAATCAGCCGGGTAAAAATCGGCGCCAGCAAAAAGACTGCGAGCAGCACAGCTGCCGATACTCCCAATCGAACTGTCGTGCGTCGCGTTTTGCTTCTGCTTCGATGCTGTCGATCGACTTCGATCAGCTTTCTTTCCAATGTGTGCAAAAACTCGCTCCGGGGGACTGCATCCGGTCTGTTCCGAAATTCCTGTAACACTTCTTCATCGCTAGGAAATTTCATTCACACCAGCCCCCTTTTCATAAGTGTGTAACGCCGTTTCCTTTACCATCTTCATCGCACGGTGAAAGTCTACCTTGACCTTCGCCTCTGTGCAGCCGAGAATTTCCGCTGTTTCCTTCACCGTATACTCTCTGATTCCCCGCAATACGATGACGTTTCGGTACTTGGGCTTCAGTTGCAGCAGCGCTTTTTCAAAATGAGTACGTTCCTCTTTATCCTGCAGCTCTTTTTCCGGCAACCCCTCTGAGCTGGGCAACAGCTTTAGCAAGGGCCCGGCAAAAATTGTTTGCAGCCGTTTCTTTCTGTATTCATCGATGGCAACATGCTTGGCAATATGCAAAATCCAAGTGCGCATACTCGAGCGCTCCTCAAATCTGTGCAAGGATTTAATGACGCGAACAAACACTTCTTGGGTCAAATCCTCTGCGGCTTCCCGACTTCCAATAAAATGATAGAGATACTGATAGACTTCTTTGGAATACATCCTGTATATCCCTGATATGTCTTGCTGACCTCGATTTTCTCGAGCATCCAAGGCTTCTTCCTCCTCTTCTCGCGACAGGACATGTCTACATGATGGAATCCCGCCCCTCATGATGGGAAGCGGGATCGAATACGATTATTTGAATGACTTTCCTGTTACCGCATCAAGCAAGAAGTAAGAAACCGTGTCGATGGAATAAACCAAACTTGGCTTTGCTTGCACCTTCTCATTCTGAACAGGGAACATGTACCCGAGCACAGCAGGACGGTCCTTCAAAAAGTGCTTGGCGGCTGCTTCTTTGGAAATGGCGGTCTTTTTGTCCGGGAACGGAGCAGATGGCTTCGTAAAGGAGTTCATGTAATTCACGATTTCCCCGGTCTGTCCGTCTACGTTGACGAGGTAATTCTGATCCGTAACAATCACGTCGTCATGCAGCGCGTAGAAGCTGAAGCTGTATGACGTTGCAGATGGCATCCTGATCTCTTTTTGATCGATCTTCAGCTCTTTTACACTAGAGTCGAGGTACGGCTGTAAAAACTGCACCGCTTTTTCCTTGGCTTGCTCGTACGAAAGCTGGGCATTTGCCGGTTTGTTGCCATGCTGTATATCATTGGCCATCTCGACTTTCCCACGGACTTGAAAGCCGGTCACTTCGTTGTTGTTCGTATAGACCGTGATTCTGCCATCTCTTCCCTTGGACCTGTAAATCGTTTCCCCTTCCCCTTTCATTTCCGCCGGGGTATGCGTATCCTTCTCTAACGTGATTCCATCCATCTGGATTTGAAATTCTTCTGTCAGCACGCTCATCGCTTCATCGGCATTGCTAGCTGTGAGCTTTTTGCCGCCTGGTTTGACCGCAATGACATCCGAGTAACGGCTTTTAAGGGAAAAGGCACTCTCGATTTCTTCTCCTGTCACAGCATCCAAGTATCCGGTCGACTCCAGCGAGTATTTCAAAGCCGGCTTTCCTGTCTCCTTTTTATGCGCGGAATACGTAAGCTCCATGAGCGAAGCTACTTTCCCCGTCACTTCTTCTTTGGACATTACCTTTCCTGGCTTGGCAAACAAGGAAGAGGCTGCTCGGAGCGGGGCGCCTTCAAACGTGTTCACGTACATGACACTCGAACCGTTGACACCAACGACATAACGATCGGTGAAAACAGGTACACCATGCTCATGGCGCGTGTAGGTAACAGCATCCCATTCGCCTTTTGTTGTCTGAGTGGCTTTGTACTTTTTGAAATCATCGCCCAAGAGCTTTTGCAAAAATGCCGCAGATTTTTGTTTGGCCACCGCTTCCGATGGCTGATTGTTTTGCTTCTGCATCTCCTGTTCGTTTTCGTAGCTATGCAAAGCACCAGTCGTTGCATCGAGGACCACCATGGCATACAGCTCCATCTTGCCTGGGGCAATTCTCTTGTCAAAACGCAGCTCATACACGCCGTTTTTCGGTCCGTTCATCTTTTTGTCCATATTTTTTAATTCAGGCTGGATGACGTAAAGCGTCTGGAGTGTTTTTTCTGCTGCAAGTGAGAGCTTCATCTGCTCTTGATTGTCCACAGCTTGTACGGTCATTGTCGGGTGTTGCAGCCATACCGGAGTTGTCGCCAACAGGCTTGCCATTAGTAACGTGCTTGCCAATTTCTTTGTATGTTTCACAGTTGTTCCCTCCCCAGGAATTTTGTGTTTGTTTTTTGTCCTATGTAATAGTCGGAAATACCACCTCGAGGTTACAAAATAAAAAAACCACCCTTTCAGGTGGCGATTTTTATGACCCGTGAGCAGTAGATAGAGACTCTTCTGGTTCCTCTGTTTGGAAATGTTCTCCCCATTCTCGTAAATACTCAATGACAGGTCCCAAGCCTTGCCCTAGCTCGGTTAATTCGTACTCTACTTTTGGCGGAACGACCGGATACACTTCACGCTTGACGATTCCTGCTTCCTCCAACTCCCGCAATTGTTCTGCCAGCATTTTATGATTCACACCGAGTATATTTTTCTTTAACTCTCCGTACCTTTTTTTCCCTTTGAACAGCTGACAAATGATGGATACCTTCCATCTTCCCGCAAAAACCGAGACGGCAAGCTCGATTGGGCAAGGATATTCCTTGCCATTTAATAGGTACCTCATCGCTGGTTTCTTCTTCATCCCACTCACTTCCCTTTTCGTAAGTATTAACCGAAAAAGTGCGTACTTACTTTTCTTTAGTGTATTCGGTATGCTTATTTTTGTAAAACACTTTTACCGGAGGGAGCTCATCATGCATAAAGATCAAATTATAGAAGCCTATCAATTCAGACATGCTTGCAAAGAGTTTGATGCAGCTAAAAAAATTACGACGGAAGACTTTGACTTTATTATGGAGACAGCTCGCCTGTCGCCTAGCTCCTTTGGTTTTGAACCATGGAACTTCCTCGTGCTGCAAGATCCGACGCTTAGAGAGAAGCTGTTACCTGTCGCATGGGGTGCGCAAAAACAACTGCCAACCGCAAGTCATTTCGTCATCGTATTGGCGCGGACCAAACAAGAAATGGCCGCTGATTCCGAGTATATCCAACATATGATGAAAGACACGCAGGAGTTGCCGGAAAACGTCGTACAGCAAAAAGGCGCTGCATACGATCACTTCCTGAAAAACGACTTCTCCCTGTTTGATGACGAGCGAGTCATGTTCGAATGGGCATCCAGACAGACCTACATCGCGCTTGGCAATATGATGACATCTGCTGCGATGATCGGCATTGATTCCTGCCCCATTGAAGGCTTTGCAAAAGAAAAGGTTGAGGATATCCTTGCGGCGGAGGGGCTGCTGGATAGAGAACGTTTCGGCGTCGCTTGCATGGTGGCTTTTGGCTATCGGAAAAATGAACCCCGTGCGAAAACCCGACAAGCGAAAGAAGAGATTATTCGTTTTATCGGTTAATATCAAGGATTGGTTACACGTGAAAAGCATTCGTATTCCGAATGCTTTTTGGCGTTCATCTTGACAAAAAAATAGTCGCCCGCAAAAGCAAGCGACTATCTTCCCTACCTATTTACTTACTCATCCGTATACTGAAAGCCTATGATGCGACCTGCTTCATCCACAAATATCGTGATTCCCTTGCCTGTGGCTGGATGGAACGTCACGTCTGCTGTCACAAAGCCATAGTCATAGTCTTCAAAACTGGAACCACCACCGCCCCGCTCGACCTTTTCCTCTACTTTATACTGGCTTGATTGATCACCCACCAGCTGTTTTAGGAAAGCAGCTGCTTTCTCTTTTGCCACCGTCTCGGCAGGGAGCTTTTTCGAAACCCAATCTGGATTTTTGATCATGACTTTGCTCAATTCGTTTGTACGGGCATCCATGATAACGAAAGCTTCTGCGCGAGGGGTCGGACTGTACACTCGTTTTTGTGTTTCCATCATTTTCAGGAGTTGCCAGTTACCTTCGATGCCGTAATCATCATAATCGGAAAACTGCGCAGTGTCCGGGAAAAGCTTCGTCACCTCGGCTACTCCCTTTTCCACCTCAGGGGAAAACTTGCTCTGCTCCACACCCGCTGGAATGCTCACTTCGAATATTTTCTCGTCAAATGCGGGTTGGAAATCCACCTTGTCTACGGTGTACGAAAATGCTTGTGCTTGATTGTGGGTGAAGGTCCGCTTGAGCAGCAGCCCTGTTTCTTTGTCGATCCACAGGTCATCCTGGTAATGATGAGGCTTGCCATTGATTTTCGCCTCTTCTTTTTTCGCGACGTGATACACAGCTCGATTCAACAGTTGTGCTTCCTTCACGGTAATCTCCACCTTCGAATCTGGCAGCGTCACTTTCAAGCGACTTAGCTCTCGCTTCGTCTTGTTGATTTCATTATCGTATGGGCCAATCGTTGCGGAGTGGACAAATCCTCTGCCGCCTTCTTGATACGCTGCCACCTGTCCCGCCTTCCCTACGGCATACTGAACCCTTTTCCCATCTGAGATTTCCTCTCTCCATTCGCCTTTGATCGTGTTATCCCATGTTTTTGCCTTTTGGGTCTGGGTGCCCTGCTTCACTTTCGATGTGTGCGTGGATTCGATGTACATGGAGACTGGCTGTTTTTTATCCATTTCTTTAAGGAGCTGATCAAAAGTGATCGCTTTCGCTTTATTCGCAGCGGCTACCATGTTGGTTTGTGCCTGTGCGATCCCGAATGGGGATACTGCTGAGAGAAGGAGTGCTGCCATGCTCACGGTAACAAGTGCTTGCTTTTTCATGTCGGTTCATCCTTTCGACTCGTTGATTGCTGTTCACTTGTTACGATCCTCCTCATGCACAGCTTGTGACACATCCCCCAGAAAAAATATATTTTTCAAATTCCTGTCACGTTTTCCTTCCCGGCAGGATCATCCCTTTTAGCAAATCGCTAGTATACATAGGGAGACAAACCACATGAAATTTCAAATGATCAACCACGCTTCGTTTCTATGGGAACACGATTCCATCAAATTATTGACCGATCCTTGGCTTACGGGAACTGCCTTTGATAACGGCTGGGGCTTATTAGCCAAAACCCGCTTCACCTCTGAGGATTTTGCCGAGATTACGCATATATGGTTTTCTCATGAGCATCCGGATCATTTTCATCCACAGAGCCTGCGAACCATACCCGAGGAGTATCGCAAGCGAATTACGATCCTCTACCAGCAGTCAACCGATAAAAAAGTGATCGATTGGTGCCGTGCCTTTGGCTTTCAGCAAGTCATTGAGCTCTCCCCGGACAAATGGTACTCCTTGTCCGACGATATCTCTGTTTTATGTCGGCCGTTTCCTGTCGGCGATTCCTGGCTGTGCATCAAAACAGCTGATATGACAATCCTGAACCTGAACGATTGCGAGGTCAGCACCACACAAGAAGCCAAGGATATCCTGAACCGTGTCGGTGACATCGATCTAGTATGGACGCAATTCTCGTATGCAGGCTGGGCGGGGAACAAGGAAGACTTCCTGCTCCGCAAAAAACGAGCCATGGAAAAGCTCGCCCGGGTGAAAAAACAGGTGGAAGTCCTTCAACCTCTCTACGTGATTCCCTTCGCCAGCTTCGCCTGGTTTTGTCACGACGAAAACTATTACATGAATGATGCGATCAATAAAGTAGACAGTGTGTACCGCCTTTTGCGGGAGGAAACGGATGCCGAACCAATTATTTTGTATCCCGGGGATACGTGGACGCCACATGAAGCCCATGATCCTGCAAAAGCGCTCGCCCTCTACGAACGTGACTATGAGAAGATGGCTTCCTCTCCTACTCTTCTTCCTTCGATCAAAATCGAATGGGACATGTTACTCGAGGCAGGCTTGGACTTCAAAGAACAGATTCGGAAAAATAATCATTCGCTGTTTCTCTCTATCGTTAGGCCCGTTACCTTTTATTTGTCAGACTATCAAAAGACATTTCGCTTTTCCCTAGCAGATGGGTTGATCGAATCCCCATGCAATCCACTCGATTGTGATGTGGAGCTGTCATCTGAGGCTCTGCATTATTGCTTCACCCATTTGTGGGGATGGAGTACGCTACGCATCAATGGCAGACTGCAAGCTCCAAAAGGTCGGAATGCCCGTTTCAAGCGCTTTGTCATGCTCGGTCATGTTGCACAGCTAAACAATTTCGGTATTTATATGGGGTGGAACAGGGCGTTTTTGCGTTTTGCGGTAAATTATTTGAGAGAGAAGATTCGCGACCGCTATATTACGTCAAACAATATATGAAAATAGGTAATTATACTCATTTTACCACAGTTTAAATAGGTGTATTTTATCCTAGTTCCCTTGGGCATGTAAGAGAGGGAGTTATTATTCGAATATTCGCAATTAACCTCCCGTATTCCCAATATTATACACCCCATGATAGAATCGGAAAGGAAATTCCGCACATTTCCAATTATGTATAAAAAGGTGGATCAATTCAGATGAAAAAACTAGTATCCGTAGCTTTGCTGCTCTCCATGTTGGCTGTTTCTGCTTGTTCGAACAAGCCAGCTGATACAAAGCCAGCTGAGCAAAATGCAGCACAAACCACAGACGCTGCTAAAACAACAGAAGCTCCAAAAACAGATTCTACTACACCAGCTGCAACAACAAGCGACAAGCTGGAAGCGAAAAAGGTTCTGAACGACAAAGTGGAAATCTTGATTCCAAAAGGCTTTACTGTCATGTCCGAAGAGATGGCAAAAGCAAAATATCCGATGGAAAATCGTCCTTCCCTGATCTATACCGATGAAAAAGGTACCATTAACATTGCGTTTAGTCATACAGAAACACCTATTCAGGACAACCTTCTCAAAGACATGAAGGACCCAATGAAACAAGCCTTCTCCAACATGTACCAAGGTGCAACCTGGTATCGCGATGAAGTTATCCAAATCAACGGAAAAAATGTTGGTGTGTTCGAACTTCTGACTCCAGCTGCTGATACAAAAATTTACAACCTCATCTTCTTTACAGAGCTCGACGGCAAAATGCTGATGACCACTTTCAATTGCACCGAGGCACAAATGGAAGAGTGGAAACCGCTCGCGCAAGAAATTTTGATGTCTTATAAAGTGCAATAAGGAAACAACGATTCCCCCTTATAAAGAGTAAAAGCACCCGCCAATGGGTGCTTTTTCTGTTTGTTGCATCCAACTCTTTCTACCAACGAGGCAAGGTCTCCCGATGCGGAAGTAGCGGCGCCCCAACGGGTAGAGCGGGAGTTACAGTCTGTCGGAAGCCCTCTACCCCGAATTGAACGTAGCTCTTGTATTACCCATCTGTTAATTCTCGATCTCGCAAGGAAACCAAAAGAACGAATCCAATCATCACCTCTGTAATGTTAAACGCTACCTGCTGACCATTCCATACTTGTGATTGCCACATGGCGAACCACTCTGCACCCACAATGGCAAATCCGAAAAACCAGATGCAAAAAGCAACCATGTAAGCGATGTATGCGAATGTTTTCGAGTTATTGAACGTTTTTGCATCCTTTTTTACATGACGAAGCATATTTCCTGTAGCGACCCAACCAAAAAGTGAGAATAATCCTTCCGCAATGATAATTCCGATATAAGCTATGGTGTGAGCAGTAGGATCAGTAATCGCTCGCCACATAAGTGCGTTCCCCTCAAACGTGGTATCCATGGACAGAACATGTTGGACAAATTGATAGTTGGATTGGTAGTCCATCAGATTCCCTAAGAAAATGGATGTTCCAAATGCTGCGGATAATGCTACAACCAAAACCTTTACATACCGTAATGTCAAATTACTCAATGATGCTCACACCTCTTTTCCCTATTCCCTATTCCCTATTCCCTTTACTGTCTTTACTCATTCTCGATCGGATTGACTCCCCCTTTCTCTTTGTAAGAAAAATCTATCTATTTTTATCACGAGTATTCATATCCATTAGATGGAAACCTAATCATACTCCCATGTTCAACAGTTTGGAACGGTTTTGTCACATGTGTTTTTCTTAACAATGTTATGATGAAATTGGATTCCCCCATATAACAAACAATGAATATGTGCAAGGTTGTGATTATTATTTGGAAGCCTGATCGGTCGAGCAGTCAAACTTTATACCACCAAATAGCCGATGAGATTGAACGCAGAATTTCATACGGAGAGTTCCCCCCTGGGAGCCTACTCCCTTCTGAGAGAAAACTGGCTGAGCAATTAGGTGTAAACCGAAGCACTGTTATTTTAGCGTACGAGGAACTCCGGGCATTAGGCATCATTGAGAGCAGAACAGGAAGCGGTACTCGTGTGTGTAAAAATAAATGGGAGGCAACTCCGAAGCATACACCGAACTGGCATCGATATGTAGAAGGTGGTCAATTCCTCCCGAATTTGTCTTATCTGCGTCGGATCAGAGAGGCCTTACAAAAAGACAGCAGTCTCATCGATTTTGCGAGTGGAGAATTGTCTTCCCAGCTCTCACCAAGCAAGGAGATCAGTACCCAGATGAAGGAAAACCCCTTCACCGAATATTTGGGATACGATAATCCGCAAGGCTTTACGCCATTGCGTGAAGAACTGGTCTCCTATTTGTCACGTTACCGGAATGTACAGACAACGGACTCTTCCATTCTGATCACGTCGGGTTCTCAACAATCTCTGTATTTGATCACCCAATGTCTGCTTGCACCCGGCGATGCAGTTGCCATCGAAGATCCCTCTTATTGTTACTCGTTGCCTATGTTTCAATCTGCTGGTCTCCGCCTGTTCCGCCTCCCCGTCAGCAATAACGGCATGAATCCAGAAGATATTCGAGCCTTGTATAAAAAGCATCGGATCAAAATGATCTTTATCAATCCTACCTTTCAAAACCCGACTGGGATTTGTCTTGATCCCACTCGGCGCATGCAGCTGTTGGATGTAGCAAGCGAACTTGGTCTTCCGATTGTAGAGGACGATCCATTCAGTCTCACTTCCTATGACGGCAAGCCTCCACTACCACTCAAATCATTGGATCAGCTTGGCTCCGTTCTCTACATCGGTTCCTTTTCCAAAATTGCTGCATCCGGTTTACGAGTCGGTTGGATGGTGGCGCCTCATTCCGTTGTCGAGCGTTTGGCAGATGCCCGCCAGCAGATGGATTTTGGCCTGAGCGTGGTGCCACAAAAAATCGCGGCCCAGTTTTTGCATTCCGATAACTTCCTGCCTCATTTAGAGCGGTTACGCATGCATTTACAGTACAGAAGAGATTTGCTTGTGGAGGCACTGCAAAAAGAGTTGCCCAATGAGCTTTCATTCACCATTCCCCAAGGCGGATTACACTTGTGGTGTAAAATTAACCCGGATGTGAACGACAACCAATTATTTGAAGAAGCCCTTCGCAGAGGAGTCGTTTTTGTGCCAGGAAGTGTGTATGGTTCAGACTCCGGCTACGTTCGCTTTACCTTTGCGCGGCCACAAGAAGAGGAAATTACGCTTGGTGTCGCTAAATTTGCGGATGCGCTGAAGGCGGTTTTGTTATAAAGATGGTGGTCGGCCAACGATTGTGGTCGGGGGCAGCCCTGCCACATGTTTTCCAGTCGCCTGTATCCTCTCTACGTTCGGGCGGTCTCCTTCCAAACATGTGACAGGGCTTTCGTACAGCTTTTGTTTCTTTCAAGCTATCAGAGCGTTTAAGAGGTCAAGACAGGAAGCTTTGATTCAAGTATTTTACTACTTGGATTTACCTACAAGGATGTTGGACAAAGCTACGTAGGAGAAGCGCATTTCCAGTCAAGCGCCTCTGGAGCCCATCTCAGCACCGGAAGAAATGGCGGGGAATTTCAGCTTCACTTATGGAATACTTCTTCGAAACTGCTACGTTTGAAGCGCTCCCGCCATTTGTTCCGGTGCGGACAGTCTCCCCCCTTGCGGGCGTAGGTTGAAGCGTAGACTGGAAATGCGCTTCTCCTCCGCTACAGCAACAAGACCTCCACCGCTTTCATCAAGCAATGGAGGCCTGCTGCATTTGACAAACGGACTTACTTCATCCACTTCACATTCTCTTTTTTCTCTTCATTCACCAACAATGTAAAAACATCGGGTCGCGAGTAATGTCCAACGACATCAAAATCGAATTGGCTATACGCGATATCGCGAATGTCTAGATCAGCGTAGAGAATCTCCTCCCGACCAAAAACAGGCTCGACGATATAGTCGCCCAATGGCCCCACAATTGCACTTCCACCTCTGCTCATCTCGTCTGGTGAAGAAGCCAGATCATCGTAGCAGGCCAAATCAGTCGGATACATATCTTTTGTTACGTACTGATTGCTCGATAAAACGAAGCATCTACCTTCCAATGCGATATGGCGGATGGTAGCTTGCCATGCATCCCTCGCGTCTGCTGTAGGTGCGATGTAGATTTGAACGCCTTTTGCATACATCGCTGCTCGCGCTAACGGCATATAATTCTCCCAACAAATCAGAGCCCCGATCTTACCGTACGGAGTATCGAATACCGGTAAAGTACTTCCGTCTCCTTCGCCCCAAATCAACCGTTCGGATGCAGTTGGCTTCAGCTTGCGATGCACGCCGAGCAACTCACCATCTGGTCCGAAAAATAAGACGGAACAATATAAGGTGCCACCGCTATTTTCATTGTCTCGCTCGATCACACCAATGATGAGATACACACCAGCCTTGCGCGCTGCCTCCCCAAGCTTATCTGTCTCTTCACTCGGGACGACAATCGAATTGTCCCAATAACGAAACCAGTCTTTGCGCCCTTCCGGGGAGCGACTGCCTACTTTTGCTCCAAAAGTAAGTCCTCTCGGATACGCAGGGATAAAAGCTTCGGGAAAAACAACGATTTTCGCTCCTTTTTCGCCTGCTTCCAATGTCAGTGAAACCGCCTTTTCCGTACTTCCCTCACGATCCATTATGACCGAAGCAGCTTGAACAACTGCTACTCGTACGTTTTGTTGCTGAATTGACATGTTACATCCCCTCCCAAATGGAGCATCTGTCTTGCTTTCCTATTATTCGGCGTACCCGACTGGCTCCCCTACTCCTGCAACGCTTTCATATCCTCGATAATTTGATTGTAGGGCACGTCCGTCATTCCTTCATAACGGTTAACCACCGTTCCCTTTTGATCGACCAAATATAAAAACGTGTCGTGGATGATTTGATCGGAATTAGGGTCCTTTTCTATTGGCGTCTTGAATGACTTGAGAATAAACGTTTTGATCTCATCAAATCCGTAGCCAGTCAGTGCATGCCAGTTGGAGAAGTCAGCATTGAATTTACCCAGATAGGACTTCAATGCCTCTGGCGTATCTCTTTCTGGATCAACCGAGAACGAAACAAACTCCACAACTACGCCAGCTTCTTTTGCTTTTTTCTGCAATTCAGCCATGTTTGCTGTCATCGTAGGACAAACGGTTCCACAATACGTAAAGACAAAGTTAGCAACCCAGACCTTATTTTCCAGATCACTTGATGAAAAAGGCTTCCCTTCCTGGTCCGTATAAGCAAATTCATTAACCGGATAGTTGTAATCAAATCTTGCTGGACCACACGCAGTTACCAAAACCATCAGGATACTGAGCATGATCAACCAAGCTGTTTTTTTCATTGTACCGCCCCTCTCCTATTCCTTTTTCTCTGAGAGCCACTTCGCTAACTGGCCGATTTCTTCCGTGCTTAGCACTTTTTCATAACCAGGCATGCCATTTGCGCCGACCGTAATTATTTCAATGAGTTTTTCCTCCGTCATTTTCGAACCAACTTGCTGCAAGCCTGGACCCACCCTACCGGATAAATCATTACCGTGGCAGCTCATGCAATTATTTTTGTATAGCTGCATCGCAGTTTTCTCAGCATCTGCAACTTCTGTTTGCCCTTCCATCGCACCATTACTGCATGCAGTTGCAACCAGGAACAGGGAACCAATCCGGAGATACTTGATGGCTTTCACAGAAACCCCCTACCTTTCCGCCGGGAATAAGGTTACCTTCCAAAAAGGGACGGTCTGCAACCGAGAATCAGGGCGTACAGCAGTACGCCCCCGATTGAATTTTATGTCATTATAGTGCGACCATGTTGTACATCATAATCCAGATAGAGCCGATCACAATGAGGAAGACGATAAACAACCCGAGTAAAAGCGACATCAAGTTGTAGCGTGGTTTATCCTCTTCTTTCAGGTGCATGAAGAAGAATAACTGGACAATAAACTGGAACAGAGCCGCTCCTAAATAGATGATGAGTCGCTTATCACTATCCAACCAGCCGTTCTCTAGCGCTAGAATAGGAATGATCGTGAAAACAAGCGACAAGACGAAACCGATCACATACGATTTCAGGGAACCATGACCGCCGTGTTGTTCTGTCGTGCCATGCACAGATTGCTTGCTCAATTAATTCACCCCCATCACATACACGATGGTGAAGACGAAAATCCAAACAACATCAAGGAAATGCCAGAACAAGCTGGTGATGTTTACTTTTCGTTTCGTTACGGGTGTAATACCGTGCTTGGCGATTTGCATGATGACGATGATCATCCACCCCATACCGAGCGTCACGTGCAAGCCATGCGTCCCTACCAATGTGTAAAAGGCAGTCAGGAATGCACTCGTTCCAATCGTTGCCCCTTCACTTACCATATGGATAAACTCGTTGACTTCCAGGAACAAGAAGGATGCCCCCAAAAATACGGTAACTCCCAGCCAGTTCATCAAGGCAAGACGATTCCCCTTATTCATCGCGAGAATCGCAAGACCGCTCGTAAAGCTACTGGTCAGCAAAATAAACGTACTCGCGTAAATCCCACTCATCTGAAACAGATCTTTTGGACCTGGACCACCATCCGTGCTGCCTTGCAGTACGATATAAGTCGCAAACAAGGTAGCAAACAAGATAACATCCGTCATGAGGTAGATCCAAAAGGCAAACGTGCGCAATTCCTCTTGGTCTGGATGATGATCATGATGTCCAGCATTCACATTAGCCATTACGTAATCACCCTCCCTGCTTCCGCCTCTGTACGTTTAATCTCTTCCACCGTGACATAGTAGTCCGTGTCGTAGTTAAACGAGTGAACAACCATACATGCAATCACACCGATAAACCCTGGTACAGCCATCCACAGCCAGTCAAAAATCAAACCGAATCCGACAAAGAACCAGAACATGGACATCACAATCGGAATACCGGAGTTTTTCGGCATATGAATCGGTTCCAGCTCTACTTTCGCTGGCTTTTCCAAGCCTTGCTCGATGCGCAGCTTTCTTTCATGCCAGTCATCTTGAGACGTTACCTGCGGCATGACGGCAAAGTTATAGAACGGAGCTGGAGAAGGAATCGACCACTCCAACGTACGAGCATTCCATGGATCGCCTGTTGTATCTCTCTTCATGTGCTTGATGCTGTGTGCAATGTCCCAAATTTGGACAAGGAATGCAGCACCCATGATTACGGCACCAATCGTCGATACCAGGTTCATTTCGAACCAGCCTTTGTCCCAGCCGTACGTGTAAAGTCGACGTGTCATCCCCATCAAGCCCAATGCGTATTGCGGCATGAAGCACAGGTAGAACCCGATGTTCCACAGCCAAAAAGCCCAACGGCCAATACGCTCATTCAGCTTGAAGCCAAAAATTTTCGGCCACCAGTAGTACAAACCCGCGAAGAATCCAAATACGACACCCGCAATGATCACTTGGTGGAAGTGTGCAACGAGGAAGTAGCTATTGTGATACTGGAAGTCAGCAGGTGCCACGGACAGAAGGACACCCGTCATCCCACCGATGACGAAGTTCGGGATAATCCCGACCATCCACAGCATCGGCGTTTCGAACGTAATTTTTCCTCGGAACATCGTAAACAGCCAGTTAAACACTTTCACACCCGTCGGAATCGCAATCAACATGGTCGTGACGGCGAAGAACGCATTGACGTCAGCACCGGAGCCCATCGTGAAGAAATGATGCGCCCATACGAGGAACGAGAGAACGCTAATGATGATCATGGCGAATACCATGGATTTGTAACCAAACAGCTTTTTCCGTGAAAACGTTGCAACGATCTCCGAGAAAATCCCGAACGCTGGCAAAACGATAATGTAAACTTCCGGATGACCCCACATCCAAATCAGGTTGATGTACATCATCGGATTACCGCCGCCATCCAAGGTGAAGAAGTGCCCACCCAAATAGCGGTCGATAAACAGCAGTGCCAAGGTAACCGTCAAGATTGGGAATGCAAAAACGATCGCGATACAACTCGACAAAACCGACCAGGAAAACATCGGCATTTTCATCAAAGTCATACCTGGAGCACGCACTTTTAAGATCGTCACAATAAAGTTAATCCCGGTCATCAAACTACCGATACCTGAGATCTGAATCCCCCAAATGTAGAAATCCTGACCTGGCCCCGGGTTAAAGGCTAGCTCCGAATACGGCGGGTAAGCCAGCCATCCTGCATCCGGGGAGCCCCCAATGACGAAGGACAGGTTAAACAGCATCGCCCCTGAGAAAAACAACCAGAAGCTGAGCGCATTCAGAAACGGAAAGGCTACGTCACGTGCACCGAGTTGCAGCGGCACGATGACATTGAATAAACCAAACATAAGCGGCATTGCCATAAACAGAATCATAATGACGCCATGCGTCGTAAAAATCTGGTTGTAGTGATCCCCACTCAAAAACTGCATCTCAGGCATGGCGAGCTGCGCCCGCATTAGGAGAGCATCTACTCCTCCTCGAAACAACATGAGAACGGAAGCAAGAATGTACATGATACCGATCTTCTTGTGATCGACAGTCGTCAGCCATTCGCGCCAGAGCCATCCCCATTTTTTAAAGTAAGTCAGCACCGATACAACTGCGATGATACTGAGCACAATGCTGACGTCCGCACCATAAATAAGTGGATCGCCTGTTACGAAAAATTCAGAGGCGAATTCTTTCACACTCTCCCACATCGTTGTCTCTCTCCTCCCTGTTTCTATTTCAACCGACTATTCTTTCACCCGCGCTGGCGGTTGCACTCTCGTAGATAAGCCGTGATTGTGTGAAGCAGCATACTTGGTCACCGTCATTTCGTACAAACCTTCAGGGAAAGCAGAGAAATAGCGCACATCTGATGTTCCTTGTTTGGTCAACTCTTTGTAACCATCCAGTGTCAGCTCAGGGGAAGTATGTTTCACCTGATTCACCCATTGATCAAAGTTTTCTTGGGAAGTCGCATTCGCTGTAAAGAACATCTTCGCAAATTCTTTTCCGGTAAAGTTCGCACCTGATCCCATGTACTCACCCTGCTCATCTGCTTGCAGGTAGAGAGTCATCGACATTCCGGACATGGCATAAATCTGACCGCCAAGCTGTGGAATCCAGAATGAATTCATCGGGGCGTCAGATGTCACTTCGAAGCGTACCGGCACATCCTCTGGGAACTGCACATAGTTCACAGTGGCAATGCCTTGTTCAGGATATTGGAATAGCCACTTCCAATCCAAACTCGTCACTTGAATCGTGATCGGTTTCTTCTCGGATTCCAACGGCTTGGATGGCTCCAACGAATACGTGTACCGAACTGTCACGATCCCAATTAACGTAATAATGATGATGGGAATGCCCCACCAAATGATTTCCAGTTTCGTACTGTGCTCCCAATTAGGCGTGTACTTCGCCTTTCTTCCTTTTCTGTCACGGTATCTCCATACAATGACAAAAGTTAGAATTAACACAGGAACAATCACAATTAACGTTAAAAGCGTGGATAAAATCATTAAGTCCTTTTGCTGTTCACCAATGGGTCCTTTCGGATCGAGCACGATATAGTTATCAGCGCAACCGGTCGTCAAGAACACCAGGATGAACATGAACAAAAATGACATACAGCGTACTGTCTTGGACGTCTTCATGTCCTTGTCCTCATCTCCTATCACCATGCACAGGGTACTTTTGAAACAAGTCTTACTCTAAAGCCGGACCGATAGAGTGTCACCAGCCAATGACAAAGTGGATCAACCAGCCATGTTCAAGAATCCGCTGCATTTTGGTCACTTTTTAGACATAAAAAGAAAAAGGCCACCCCATGGCGGCCTTTCCTCCTATTGTTTCGTTATTCCTTGATGACACGTATAGTTTGTAGCGTCGGGTCTTCAAAGCCCTGTACTGGTAAACCTGCCTCCATGTTTCTCTTCGTATAGATGAGGTTCTCTTCCGAAATGATCTCACCCGGGATAAAGATCGGGATACCTGGTGGATATACCATGACAAACTCCGCGATAATTCTTCCCACAGCTTGTTCGACGGGAATCATCTCTGTCGGTGCGTAAAATGCATCGCGCGGGGTGACAGCCAGTACTGGTATTTTCGGCAGCTGCATTTTCGGACGGGCTTTTCTGTTTCCTTGATCCTCGGACCCGGCAGCTAGCTCCTCCAAGGCATAGACAAGGATTTGCAAATCTTCTCTCGTATCGCTTGGTGTGATAATACAAACGATGTTGTACAGGTCAGATAGCTCTACCTCAATGTTAAAGCGATCACGGAGCCATTTTTCAGCTTCATGTCCTGTAATGCCGAGGTCTTTTACCGAGATAACCAGCTTGGTCGGATCATGGGCAAACGCTCCATTTGTCCCGATAATTTCTCTCCCAATACAATACAAATCATTTATTTTATTGATTTGTGCCCGTGCTTCGTTTGCCAGCTGAATCGTTTGATCCAATAGCATTTTCCCGGATGTAACCAACCGCTTTCTCGCCACATCGAGCGACGCGAGCAGTAAATAGGAGGTAGATGTCGTCGTGAGCATGCTGTAGATTGCTTGTACACGCTGAATCGAGACGAGATTTCCCTGCATGTTCAACAACGAACTCTGCGTCAGAGAGCCTCCTAATTTATGCATACTGCTTGCTGCCATATCTGCACCAGCCTGCATCGCCGATAGGGGAAGCTTGGGATGGAAGTGAACATGTGAGCCATGCGCTTCATCTACGAGTACAGGCACTCCTCTGGCATGCGCAATTTGAACGATACTCTTCAAGTCACCGGCAATTCCGAAATAGGTTGGGTTGATGACGAGGACTGCTTTTGCATCTGGATGCTGTTCCAATGCTTTTTCCACAGCCTGTGGTGTGATTCCATGTGAGATCCCGAAGACAGGGTCTATTTCTGGATGTAAAAAGATAGGAGTCGCACCAGATAAAACAATGCCGCTCATGATAGATTTGTGTACATTCCGTGGCACGATGACCTTATCGCCAGGATTACATACTGCCATAATCATCGTCATGATGACTCCGCTCGTGCCTTGAACAGAAAATATGGTGTGATCAGCGCCAAAGGCTTCAGCTGCCAATTCCTGCGCTTGTTTGATAATTCCTTTTGGTTGATGCAGATCATCTAATGGTTCAATGTTAATCAAATCGATGGAAAGTGCATTTTTTCCCATGAACCATCGAAATTCAGGATCCATCCCTTTCCCTTTCTTATGACCTGGTATATGGAATTGGATTGGATTCTTCTGGGCATGCTTTCTCAACCCGTTAAAGAGCGGCGTTTGCCCTTGAATCAACATTTTTCCCACCTCACTATCCTTCCGTGTTGTTTGCATGAGTGATGTTTCTGGGCTGATTATAAAGGAAGCGGCCTCTTCCTTCATGATCCAATCTTGACTTTTATGAACCATCCAATTTGTGTCCTTCCTCGTAATTGGTCTGTTTCATCTTTCGTAAATTGGCTGGTTACAGTGCTGAGGAATTCACTTACAGTGTTGCTACTATGAAATTTTGGAGGCCATATAGATGAACCAACTGCCCACTACACAATCGCGAAAAACACTTGAAAAGATACAATCCTATCAACCTGGAATGCCGATTTGGGAAATTAAAAAAATGTACGGACTCTCTTCTATCATTAAATTAGCTTCAAATGAAAATCCACTCGGCCCATCCCCCAAGATCATCCGCGCCATTCTCGGTGCACTCCCGGAGCTGCATCGTTACCCGGATGCCCATACAACGACGCTGAAAGAGCATGTAGCTGATCTTCTTGAGGTAACTCCGGAGCATTTAATCGTCACGAATGGCGGTGACGAACTGATCAAGCTCATTTCCGAAACCTTCTTGGAAGCCGAGGACGAAATCGTTATGCCTCCACCGACCTTTCCTGAGTACGAATTCGGTGCACATCTCATGGGGGCTGTCATCAAAACGGTTCCGCTTGAGGCCGATTATGCATTCAATGTTTCTGCAATTTTGGCGGCTATCACGGATCGAACAAAGCTTGTCTACCTTTGTTCCCCGAACAACCCGACAGGCACCTATTTGTCTCGTCAGGACTTGTCGGCATTACTAGACCAATTGCCAGATGGGGTGCTTGTGGTACTCGACGCTGCTTACAGTCACTATGTAACGGCTGACGATTACACAACAGGTATTGAATTTGTCCGCCAAGGATACCCTGTTCTCGTTTTGCAAACCTTCTCAAAAATTTACGCGCTTGCTGGAATTCGCGTGGGATTTGGCGTCGCTCACCCATCGGTGATCCAAAAAATCTTGAAAGTAAAAGAACCGTTTAACGTCAATTCCTTGGCACAAACAGTCGCCATTACCGCCCTTGGAGACGTGGAGCATTTTGAAAAATCCCTCGTGGAAAACACCAAAGGCCGCAAGCAGCTCTATGATGCGTTCGATGAAATGAATATCCCTTATACCGTGAGCATGTCTAATTTTATCTTGGCAAAATTCGGGTCAAATGCGAGTAGGATTTATCAAGAGCTACTGGAAAGAGGAATCATTTTGCGGTACGGAGAGACCTGGGGGCTACCGGAGCATATTCGAATTAGTGTAGGTACACTGGAAGAAAATCAAATTCTCATACAAAACCTCCGTGAACTATTGATTATCGTAGGAAAATGAATAAAAAAGGATAGCACTACACCTAGCAAAAGCAATTTAGGTGCAGGCTATCCTCTTTTTTCAATCCCCCAAAAGGGGCAGTCGTCAGAATTTCATGGCAATCTCGCGCGCTTGTTGCATCGCCTTTTCTTTTATCGCAGGCTCTTGCTCGGGTTTCGCAGCCATGCCCTCCACAAATATCGCCTCAAGAGTAGGAAGTCCAACGAATTCCATAATGAGCTTCAGGTGACGGTGACCCATTTCTAAGTCTGCATCCTCTGAGCCTGGTGACAAGAAGCTTCCGCTAGCTTGAATGTGAACGGCTTTTTTATCACTCAACAAGCCAACTCGGCCGACATCCGGTAAATATTTGAAAGTCTTACCCGCTATGCAAATGGAGTCAATGTATGATTTCATAACCGGTGGATACGAATAATTCCAAATCGGAGTAACAAATATATATTTATCTGCGGCAACAAATTGGTCTACCAACTCATCCATACGGCTGAGTTTCCTTATCTCCGCTTCGGTCAATTGATCAAATGCAATACCAGCTTTCAGTTTGCCCCAACCACTAAAAACATCGAGATCAAGTTGCGGTATATCCATTTTATACAGATCAAGATGAATAACTTCATCATTTGGATTTGCAGATCGATAAGTCTGTACAAACTCTTTACCTACTAACATGCTGTATGACTTTTCATGATCGTGTGGATTTGCCGTAATATGTAATACTGTTGCCATAATGTAGTACCCACTTTCAACTATTATTTGCTCGCAGAAACGGTTACGATCTGTCTGGTAGAAACGTTAGGATTGCATGTGAAGCACTCCTCCCATTTTGCTTAGAACCGATTTAGGCTCCTTACTATGTTGACGAATCGCCCCCCGGGACTTGTGACAAAATTAAATAACCGGTATTTGTCACATTGTTAAGATTTCATCCGTCAGAATTTATATTGGCTTTTTTATTTTTGCGCGAGGGAGTTTAAAGGATGAGCGAACAGGTTTGGTTGGCAAATATATTCGAATCACACCGAAAGCACCTTCAGGCAGTCGCGTATCGAATGCTTGGATCATTGAACGAAGCGGAGGATGCGGTACAGGAGTCCTGGTTACGTCTTAGTCGTGTGGATGCAAGCGGCATTGAGAACATGGGAGGATGGTTGACCACCGTTGTTTCACGGGTTTGCCTCGACATGTTACGCTCGCGAAAATCTAGGCGCGAAGAATCGATAGAAACTCAATTGCCCGATGCTTTCACAAGCCAAGAGAATATTGTTGACCCCGAACAAGAAACCATATTGGCTGATTCTGTCGGTATTGCACTTCTAATCGTTCTTGGTAATTTGAACCCTGCCGAACGCATCACGTTTGTGCTGCACGATGTTTTCGCCATGCCCTACAATGAGATTGCGCCTATTTTAGGTAAGTCGGTGGTCGCTACTAGACAACTTGCAAGCAGGGCACGCCACCGAATTCGCGGGGCGAAAGCAATGCAGGAAGTAGACCTTGCTCTCCAACGCGACGTCGTTCAAGCTTTTCTTGCTGCAGCACATGTAGGCGATTTCGATACTCTGGTAGCTGCGCTCGATCCGCACGTTATTCTTCGTGACGATCGTCAAACAGGCTCTTCAAGAGTAACGCGAGGAGCGGTTGCTCTAGCGAAACAAGTTTCGGGACGCGCACAGAAAGCAGCACAATTAGCCCTCGTTAACGGATCAGTAGGAATCATTGTGGCTCCTCAAGGAAAATTGCTTTACGTACTCAAGTTTACAATGAATTACGGAAAGATTACCGAAGTCGACTTAATCTCCGATCCTGAGCGCATCAGTCATCTGGATCTGAAGGTATTGAACACCGATGTGCCACGGTATACAGATGATCTCGTCTAAAACCGTATGAAAAGTCCCCTTTTTACAGAAGGGGACTTTTTCTGCACTCTAACCGGATAGAAAATGTCCGGTGTTTTCGCTTTTGCAAAGTGTTTCCTAAACTGGATTCTCCTTGTGTTTACCCGTCGCCAATACTATACTGAATGCAAATTACCCATTCATTTCCACACGAAGCAATGACTGAAATTTCATAACTTACGAAAGCTTTCGCTCCATAGAAAGGTGGATCAGATGTCACTCAAACCTGAAGATTTACAAAGCTACATCGACTCCCCAGACAAGCAGCAAAGACTATACAAACGAACGCTCTGGATTGTCGTCATCTCACAAATTTTCGGCGGTGCAGGACTTGCGGCAGGTGTCACCGTAGGAGCTCTCCTCGCTCAGGATATGCTCGGTTCGGAGAGTCTCGCGGGCATCCCTGCCGCATTGCTCACGCTTGGCTCTGCTGTTGCTGCATTGCTAGTGGGTCGACTCTCTCAACGCTTTGGACGCCGTTTAGGGCTCGCTAGCGGCTTTTTAGCCGGAGGGATTGGGGCAATTGGGGTGGTGCTCGCAGCCGTCGAAAACAGTATTGTCCTTCTATTTGCTTCCTTAATTTTGTATGGGGCTGGCACCGCTACTAACCTGCAAGCCCGCTATGCAGGCACAGACTTAGCAAAGCCTAAACAGCGAGCGACTGCCGTAAGTATTGCCATGGTCTCCACTACATTCGGGGCCGTTGCAGGACCAAACCTGGTGGAAGTCATGGGACGATTCGCTACATCCATCGGTGTCCCCGCATTGGCTGGCCCTTTCATCCTGGGGGCCGCAGCCTTCATCCTCGCAGGTCTCGTATTTTGGGTACTGCTTCGCCCGGACCCGTTCATCGTTTCGAAAGCAATCGCCGAAGCACAACAGGTGAATCAGAGCTCGTCGGCCTGTCTGAATGGGAATGAGCTTGCAAGCAACAACCGGGGAATCATCGTGGGAGCCACCGTCATGATTTTGACGCAGATCGTCATGGTCGCCATTATGACGATGACGCCTGTACATATGAAACACCACGGACATGGTCTCTCCGAGGTAGGCATCGTCATCGGTTTTCATATCGGTGCGATGTACCTTCCCTCGCTCTTGACGGGTGTACTCGTTGACAAGATCGGTCGCTCCACAATGGCCTATGCTTCAGGTGTCATACTGCTTGCAGCCAGCCTGACTGCTGCTTTTGCCCCAGCCGATTCGATGCCGCTACTCATCACCGCTCTTGTGCTGCTCGGACTGGGCTGGAATTTTGGATTAATTAGCGGTACAGCGCTCATCGTGGATGCAACGCAACCCGCCACTCGCGCGAAAACGCAGGGAACGGTTGATGTCTTGATTGCCTTGGCTGGTGCATCCGGTGGAGCCCTGTCTGGTATGGTCGTCGCCAATGCCAGCTACGCAACACTTTCGCTTGCCGGAGGCGCATTATCGCTGTTGCTAGTCCCTGTCCTGATATGGTCCCACAGAAAAAGCAAACACCGTGTAGAGATCTCCCAAAACTAAAGCCACCCTCATCAGGTGGCTTTTTCTCTATCCAAAGGTATCCAAAAAAAAATAACACTGCTCACAGGCAGTGTCATTTTCCTCCGACCACTTTATTATCATGTCCTTCACTCGGACTATGCTCATCTATAATCTGTTTTAAGCTAGCGAAGCCAGGAGTAAATTTGCTGTTGGGAATCTTCTTCTTGGAAGAGAGATTTTTCGAGTAAACAGCAGTTTCGTTACCTCTTTTCGCGAAGAACTCAGCTAATTTCATCGTATCCCACTCCTAACTAGCTCTCTTTAAAGTTTTGACCTTATTCACAAACTTGGTAACAAACCCTAATAGTAACATATACGTTGTCAACCGCTCGAACTCCTGCATATTTTCGGGAGTAAATGTGTCATTCTTGTAAACAGCGACCGCAAATCCAAGTCGGAACTTGCCGAAATTTTTCACAATTGCAAATTGTTCGATGTCCGTGTTTTGAATTCGTCCCTTTACTTGTTTATCGGCAATTCTGCAATCCTCTTGAAGCATAGAAGACAGTAGTAGCGTACGTACTGTATCAAAATCTTTCAACTCAGTTAAGTAAAACACTTCAAACTGCTTGTCATTATTCGTAGGTACGATCCAATAGCAGCATAGCTCGTCCGGTTTCAAACCATAAATCGTCTTTACTTCCATTTCAAATGCCTTCATAAACGTGATCGCATTCGCATTAATAATAGCTGTTGATTGACCGCTCCCATCCAAGCTGTAAATCGCATTGGCCAATTCTTTCTCACAATATTTCACTTCCATCTGGAACTCGATCTCGTTCCCTCTAATCTTGTTGCAGATGAACAAAACGATGAATACCATTCCTGCCAAAATAGCGGAATACAAGATAGACAAGCCTAGAACAGAGCCTAATGAAGCTAGCTTGTTTTCCTCATGTGGCGGTGCCAGGATAAACAGCCATTCAATCGGTTGAAACATCCACTTATGTATGACTGCTATCAAATCTGGCAGCAAACCTTTTAACAATTCAAATACGAGCCATGAGACCAGAACGAACAAGATGCCAAGAACAGAAAAAACAATCTTTACATGGCTCTGCACGAGATTCTTTAGCACCTGTAAACCTCTCCTTCTGGTAAAGTTTTACATTATTTTAACATTTTATTCAGATTCTACAAATAGGAAAAAACTACCTACATTTAGGTAGTTTTTTAGGCGTTTCTATCGTTATCGTACTAACTTTTTGATTACCTATGTACTGGATCGTCTGCTGTATAATCTTGCTGTTCTCTTCAATTCTCTTCAGTGGTTTAAATGAACTCAACAATTGCACGTTCCCCCTATCGGTATACTAGGTGTAATTCGTAACGTAATGCTCCCTTATTGGTCTGCCCATTTTTCACCGCTATCAAACACGAAATGCTCATCATGACCTTCTTCCGTCTTGGTAATACCCCTTACCTTATGCCGTTCTGATTTTGTTTAGACCCCTCTTCTGGGTGCTGCTTTTCCACTGTTCGTGACGGTTTTGTTACAGACAATGTCGCTCCCATTGACACCATTGACATCCTCAATCCTTGCCTTAATTAAGGATAATCCAAGCGAAAAGGAGTTAGTCAGAATGAATTCCATAATAGCGAAGAATGAAACCACTTTCCTATATCATTGCCATCGCGCGGATTTTCGATAGATCAAGTAGACTTGCCCTACCTTGAACCACCCCTTGCCACTGGCTTATTACCTCTGGTCCCAAATCCAGTTGAATGTTTTTTTATGCTTGACGTTCTCGCCTTCAAACTGAATGGCGGCCTGGAGAAGAAAGTGAAGATACCGTATCAGTATATGCTCGTGTTCTTGATTGTGACTGCCATTAATTCGTAGGTAATTGTCACGCCGCTAGATTTGATTTTAATACTTGTTTTGTTACGCATCGTCGGCATGCGTGTCCCAGCTGCATGCCCCGAGGAATTAGCCCATAACAATAAAGCCACCCGCCTTGGGGTGGCTCTTATCCTTACTTTGCCTTTGGAGTCACCTTTTCCACTTTGTTTTCGCCTATCTTCACTTTGAATATATCTTTTTTGTCATGATCGGAAGCTTGATAGTCGTAAAAAAAGATGAAATCTCCCCCGATGTTTATTGTTTGGCTGGAATTGCTGGCCAATGGATACAGTGGGGTTGTCTTGCCGTCCGTCATATTCATTCGGCCTACCGTATGTGCGTCCTTTATTTCTGAGATGTAGTATAGATGCTTCCCAGCAACAATAATCGGATTTTCTGCTGGAGGCAACCCTTTCTTGACGAGAGAGATTTTCCCATCCTTCAGTCCGATTTTATAAACATCGACGACGCCTTTATCGTTTACCCATTTTGTGTAGTAAATGAAATCACCAGACAAACCGATAAGGGTCAGCTCTTTGTCTTTGCTTACGAGCTTTTTCTGCGTTCCATTCCGCTTCATTTTGTATAGTTGACGACTCTCATTGGTGTAAAAAATCCAATCTTGATAGAAATAAACTTTCTCAAACTGATCAAGCAACTTCTTTTGATTTTTTCCGTTCGTGTCCATACTGTACAAAGGACCATAACCATCTGCGTAATAGATGATATCTCCCACTACGTACAAGCTATATACGTTATTGCGATCCCCTTCCGCAAGGCTTCCACTTTTGATGACTGTTTTCGAACTGCCGTCTGTCTTGATTTTCATGAGCTCCGTCACATCTTCATACGTATCATTGATATCGAAATGGGGCATCTCAAGCTGATAGATTTCTTTCCTAGGCTTATTGCGCGTATAGTAAATCCAGTCCCCTACCACATTCAGATTATGGGCCCAATCACTGCTCAACTTTTGAAGAGAGCTTCCATCCTGTTTGATTTTGTATAAGCCATCGTTGTTATAAAAAATCCACTCTCCTTGAACGGCGACAAAGCTTCGGTGTGAATTGATATTGACAGGATCGCTGCCAAAAACGTTTATCACTGTTTTTTTTGTTGGCGCAGTCGCCATTGTTTGTTGATTGCCAAAGCCAAGAACCACAATCAGACATACTGCCATCGCAATGGTGATCATCCAATTCCCTTTATGTTGCACCATGCATCTCTCCCCTTCATGGCCTAATAAAGTAAAACACAGCGGATATTTCCTTCATTTATTTACATCCGTCGACACTGATTTATATGTACCAAACCAAATTTACTTTGTCTATCTCAATTTGAATAATTTGGAAAAACAGAGAAGCCACCCATCATAGGTGGCTCTTTTTCTCTCTATGCTAAAGGGAAATGACACGCGACCTGCCGATCCTGCCCAACCTCTATGAGCTCGGGAATCTCCTTGCTGCATCTCTCCTGCGCCATCGGACAACGAGGATGAAAACGACAACCTGACGGCGGATTGGCCGGAGATGGTACATCCCCTTGCAGGACGATCCGCTCTTGTCTACGATGCGGAGTGGGCTTCGGAATCGCCGACAACAATGCCGCCGTATACGGATGCAGTGGCTGTGCAAACAAGTCATCCGTTCGTGCAATCTCCACCATTTTCCCCAAGTACATCACGCCTACCCGATCAGAAATATGGCGTACCACATTCAGACCATGCGCGATAAATAGATAGGTCAGCCCCATCTCTTTTTGTAATTTCATCATCAGGTTCAAAACCTGTGACTGTACGGACACATCCAGCGCAGAAACAGCTTCATCCGCCACAATAAACCGTGGTGAGAGTGCGATTGACCGCGCAATACCGATCCGTTGCCGCTGTCCGCCGGAAAACTCATGCGGATACCGATTTCGTCTCGAAGGATCGAGTCCCACCAGACTCATCAACTCGACTACTCGCTCATCCATTTCCTTTGCAGAAGCCCGCAGATGAACCCGCAAAGGCTCTCCAATAATATCACTTACCAAAAATCGTGGATTCAACGAACCAAACGGGTCTTGAAAAATAATCTGCATATCCCGTCTCAGCTTCAAATTCTCTTGTCTATTCACCTGATGGATATTGGTTCCGTCAAACAGCACTTCTCCGCTTGTCGCCCTTTGTAAATTCAGTACGACACGCCCCAGTGTCGACTTCCCGCAGCCGGATTCCCCCACGAGCCCAAATGTCTCCCCTGGTCGAATTCCAAAAGATACATCATCTACGGCTTTTACATGACCGATGACACGGCTCAACAAGCCGGCCTTAATCGGAAAATACTTTTTGATATGGTTGGCTTCGATCAAATAATCCCGGTTCATTGGCGGTTCACCTCTGCTTTGCTTCCAGCGACTGAATCGGCACGCTGATTTATTCTGAATTGGTTGCTGACATCTTCGTTCAACCAGCAAGCCACTTGTTGTCCCGTAACAACCTCGCGCAAAATGGGCTCCTCTTTTCGGCATTTGTCGATCGCATACGGACAACGCGGATGAAAACGGCAGCCCGTCGGCAATTGAGTGATGCTCGGGATGGTGCCTTGGATGGTGTACAATTCTCCGCCGCGCTCTCCTTCAAATCCGGGAATAGACTGCAGCAAGCCAATCGTGTAAGGATGCCGGGGCTCGTCAAATATCCGTTCGACCGTTCCCTCCTCCACAATCGTTCCTGCATACATCACCGCGATTCGATCCGCCATCTCTGCTGCTACCCCCATGTCATGGGTGATCAGCAAAATCGACATGCCCAATTCCTTTTGCAGCCGTCTGAGCAAATCCAAAATTTGCGCCTGAACCGTTACATCAAGAGCTGTTGTCGGCTCGTCTGCTATCAGCATTTCTGGGTTGCAAGCCAGGGCCATCGCGATGACAACACGTTGGCACATCCCTCCAGACATTTCGTGCGGGTACTGTTTCACTCGTACTTCCGGCGCCGGGATCCCAACCAAACGAAGCATATCGATCGCTTTTTTGAACGCATCCTGCTGGCTCATATTTTGATGCAGCATCAAGCTCTCCGCAATTTGGTCTCCTACCGTAAACACCGGATTGAGAGCCGACATCGGGTCTTGGAAGATCATCGCGATTTTGTTTCCGCGAACGTGCATCATTTCATCCAAGTCCTTTGCCGCCAGATCCTGACCGTGAAACATGACGTTCCCACTCTGAATAAATCCACCCGCATAATCAATCAGTCGCATGACTGCAAGTGACGTCACACTCTTCCCGCTACCGGATTCCCCTACCAAGCACACCGTCTGTCCTTTGCCAACGTTGATGCTCACTCGATCCGTGGCCTTGACCGTGCCGTCATCCGTAAAGAAGCAAGTGGTCAAATTTTTTATTTCGAGGATGTTGCGTTCCACTTGTTCAGCCTCCTTTTCGGGTTTTTCTTTTTCTTCCGTGGGTCGAATGCATCGCGGATGCCGTCTCCGACGAAGTTCACCGCTAGAACCACGAGTAAAATACAAAGACCAGGATAAAGTGCTTGCAAAGGATCGACCAGCATGAATTCCTGTGCCTTGCTCAGCATTAATCCCCAGCTTGTTTCAGGTGGTTGAATCCCCAAGCCTAAATAGGAGAGACCTGACTCTGACAGAATGGCCGAACCCACCATGAGAGTCGCGTACACAATGATGGGAGCCATCGCATTGCGTATCAGGTGACGCGTAATAATGCCCCAGTGTGAAACGCCGATCGCTCTCGCCGCTTCCACATACTGCATTTCCCGTAGCTGCAAAAACTGCCCGCGCACCAGACGTGCCACACTTGTCCAGCTCGTCAGCGACAAAATCAGGATCATGTAGACAAATTCCGCTCCGAAAAGCGCCAAAACCAGAATGTTAAAAAACAGACTCGGAATGGAGTTCATCACGTCCACGAGACGCATGAAGCAGGTATCAATCCAGCCGCCAAAGTAACCAGAAATCGCTCCAATCAGCGTCCCGATGACGACCGCAGCAAAAGCAACGCTGAAGCCGACCAGCATAGACACCCGACTGCTATGAATGAGGCGGGACAAGATATCACGACCGAGCTCGTCGGTTCCGAGCACATGCCCTTCTGTTCCAGGAGGCAGATTGGTAATCATAAAATCAACCTTTGCCGGATCATGCGGTGCAACCCAATCGGCACCCGCGGCGATCCCAACAAAAAACAGGAGCACGATCAAGCCACCAACCGCATACGGATTACGCATAAATTTTTTGCCCGCGGTTTTCCATAGCCCAGGAGGCTTTTCCCCAACAGAATTTGTCGGAAGCTGTCCACCTGGCCGATTCGGTTCAACAACAGTGTCATCTTGAAGCTGCAATTGACTCATGCTGCCCTGCCTCCTTTACGTCCAAGCTGCACTCGTGGATCAACCAGTGCGTAGATTAAATCGGCTAACAGGTTTCCGATAATCACCATCAGTGAAATCAGCAACGTGATCGACATCAACACAGAATACTCACGCGCTACAGCCATTTCTACAAACAGACGGCCCATGCCTGGCCAGTTAAATACACTTTCTGTCAATGCTGCACCTGCTACCAGCGTCGGCAAATCCAATCCGATGATCGTCACGACAGGGATCAATGCGTTCCGCAGAGCATGGCGGAAAATCACGCGTCTTTCCTTCATCCCTTTGGCACGTGCCGTCCGAATATAGTCTTGCTCCAAAACCTCCAGCATACTGGCGCGCGTATATTTGACATAGGCTGCGATGTTCACCAGTGTTAACACCGTAACAGGTAGAATCAAGTGCAAAATGAGGTCGCTTATTTGTCCCTCTTTTCCCATCGTGTACATGTCAGATAGTGGGAGCAGGTTCAACTGCATCGCGAAATACTGTTGGAGCATTATCCCAAACCAGAAGGTCGGCATCGCAAATCCGAGATAGGCAACGATGGAAGCGATCTGGTCAGATAGACCGTATTGCTTTGTACTGTTGTAGATGCCCCAAGGAATGGCGATCAGCATGGAAAGTCCCCACGCTACAGACATGAGCACAAACGTATTCCAAACCGTCGGCCACAAAATATCACCAACAGGAACGTTATTTTTAAAGGTATGGCCCAAATCTCCTTGCAGCAAATTACCGACCCATTTCATGTATTGAATATAGACAGGCTGATCCAACCCCATATTTTTCATCTGAATAAGCTGTGCTTCAGGAGACATTCCCGGTGAGAGCATGACTTTTAGCGGCCCTCCGGGTGCTGCATGCATGAGTCCGAACGAAACTACTGTGATCAAAAATAAAACAAGCACGGCTTGTAGTACGCGACGTACTAAATATTCAGTCAATCAGCATCCTCCTTTCGTTTGAAAGGGGAAGGGGCAATAAGGCTGCCCTTCCCCCTTTTCCTATTGCTAACCGCTACAAGCCGAGCTTATTTTTTGGTATCGTCGATCCACCAGTTCAGGAAGCCAAAGGTCTCCCCATACGGAATCATGGATACTGGTTTAAACTCATCCTTATATTTGACGCGAGAAGTCATGCCTCGTGGCGTTCCGTACTGATACATGAATACGTATGGCAGGTTCGTCGAGATTTCTTTTCCGACTTCTTTATAGATTGCAGCGCGTTCCTCTTGTTTTACAGTAGATACAGCCTTTTCCCAGAGCGCATCCAGCTTCGGATTGTCGTACCAGCCAGCGTTGTTGCCAGGCGGGAATGCCTTTTTCCCGAAAGTAGAAATACCATCCGGATCTGGATCAGACAATTGCCAGCCGAGTAACAGAACCTGGAATTTACCAGGGTTGGCATACTGATCGACAAGAGCCGAGAAGTCTAATGCTTTTGGCTTCGCTTCAATTCCGATCTCTTTCAGGTTTTGCTGAATAACGACTGCTGCCTGTTCACGGCGACTGTTCCCCGAGTTGAAAATGAATTCAAAGGAGAAGCGATTGCCGTCTTTGGCAAGAATTCCATCTGCCCCGGCTACCCATCCGTCTTCTTTCAGCAATTGTTTTGCTTTCTCTGCACTATATTCGTAATGGACTGCTGCATCGCCCGGGTCTGCCCATGTACCTGGCAGGAACGGTGCATCCATAATTTTTCCGGTTCCTTTCAAGATATTGTCGATAATACCTTGACGATTGATTGCGTGGGCAATGGCCTGACGCGTTTTTTGACCTTCAAACAACCCGTAGTTGTTCGGGAAGTTCTTCTTGTCAAAGTTGAAGGCAAAATATTCATAGCTAGGACCTGGCTCCGTCGAAATGTTGATCGTTCCTTTCGCCTTCACCGCTTCGAGCTGCGTGACAGGAATGGAATCTACCAAGTCAACGTCGCCTTTCATCAGAGCCTGTACTTGTGTGTTTTGATCCGCATAGATTTTGTACACAACCTTTTGAATATGCGGCTTCTTTTCACCCCAGTAATTTGGGTTAGCATCTAGCACATGGAATTCCTTTTGTTTCCACTCGGACCATTTGTACGGTCCGGAAGTAGGTGTCTTGGCTGGATCTTTTCCGTAAGAATGTGCTTGCAAATCTTTAAACGGTACGTCTTTCAACACATGGGCTGGTGCCAACTTTTGCATTAATCCAAAAGCAAATGGAGCGTACAATTGTTTCAATTTGATTTCTACGGTGTAATCATCCAGCTTTTTCATCTCATTAACTTTGTCGTATTTCGTAATTTCTGGTGATCCAGTCTCAGGAGTTTTGATGGCATTAATGGTAAAAATCAAGTCGTCAGCCGTGATTGGCGTTCCATCAGACCATTTCGCATTATTCTTCATCTTGATGGTATAGGTGAGGCCATCCTCGCTTATTTTCGGCAACTCGGCTGCAAGGGACCAAGGGTAAACTGCTAAATCAAAAGACGGGTTCCGATTGTACAAATACGCCTGAGTGTACTCCATAACGTCGCCGGATGCTGTATCATTCCCGAAAATCGGATTGAGCGTGACGATGTCAGACGTTGTAGAATGCGTAAACGTTCCACCGTCTATTGGTTTCTCATCATCCGTACTGGTCGCCTGAGGAGCCACCTGCTCCACCGGTTTTTTTGTTGGTGCTGGTGTTGTAGTTCCTGGCGAAGCATTGTTCCCGCTTGAGCAACCGACCAATAGCGCGCCGGTTAAAGAGAGCAACGCCAACGGCTTTAACCAACCTCTCCCTTTTTTCAAATCATTTCCCCCTCTTTCACATGTTTTCAAGCCTTTTCCATAACGGGTAATACATCCCAAGGCCTGTCTTTTTAATATTAAATAATTTTCTGTTATTTGAAAATATTTTCCCTTTAAAAGATTTGAAAAAATCAGATGATTTTATATTCTTTTATAAACCTTAATAATAAATCCCCCTTCAAATAGAGGGGGAGCGAACCTATCTGCTCTACACCGTTTGGAACTGCAACAGTTCACGTACAATGACTAGCGCCTTGTCGATATCCGCTGTCTCAATACCAGAATGAGTCACCGCTCGAATTCTGCCGTGACCGAGCTCCGCTACGCGCAGCCCATGTGCTTGCGCTGCTTCTATGAAGGTCTGCCACGTATGGACTGGGTGTTCAATCTGGAAGAACACAATATTGGTCTCTACATCTTCCACATGAGTCACGATTCCTGGAATCTCTGCCAGACCACGTGCCAAGCGTAGGGCGTTAGCGTGATCGACTGCCAATCGATCCGTCATTTGCTGCAAGGCAACCAGGCCTGGCGCTGCAATAATCCCTGCCTGACGCATGCCGCCACCCAGCATTTTGCGCAGACGATACACTTTCTGAATAAAGTCTTCTGTTCCGACGACAAGGGAACCAATCGGTGCTGACAACCCTTTCGACAGACATATTTGCACGGAATCCGCATAACGAGCAATCTCAGCTGCATCCACGTCAAGAGCAACAGCCGCATTGAACAAGCGTGCACCGTCCATATGAACAGGCACCGACTTTTCGTTTGCAAATGCGCGAACCTCTTCCAAATAAGACAGCGGCAGGACACGTCCCCCCATCCGGTTATGTGGGTTTTCCAGGCAGATCAGGGAAGGCAGTGCGAATTGTGGATCTTCTGGCTCCAACGGAAATACCCTTTCCATATCAGCGATGTCCAACCTTCCATCTGGCTGCGTCGGAATCGGCTCGTACATAATGCCACCACACACAGCCGCACCACCCGCTTCATAGATGTAAATGTCCGTCTCATTGCCTACAATGACTTTGGAACCGCGCGGACAATGCGCCAGTAAGGACGCCAGATTGGCCATCGTTCCACTCGGCATGAGAATGGCTGCCTCTTTGCCCAGCTTCCGTGCCGCTTCTTGCTCCAATTGGCGAACCGTAGGATCTTCCCCATACACATCGTCACCGAGTACCGCCTCTTGAATGGCATCCATCATCTGACTTGTCGGCAAAGTGAATGTATCGCTTCTCAATTCTATCAACGGTTTCATACCCCACTCTCCAATCGCTGACCTACTTGTACTCTCAGGCCGTCTTTTACCTGCTGGATCAGCTCAGCCGTCTCGCTGTATTGCTTGCCTTCCACGATGACATAGCCGAGACGATGCGAAAAATTTTGCGGAGGCTGGACGTTTTGTCCGATTTTTGCATGAATCGCTACCTCAGCAATCCCCGGCAGGTTACAAACAGTATCCATTCCATGTATCCCGCTAAAGGTTCCCTGACTCTCAGCAACGAGAAAATGAATGCCTGCATAGCGTTGCTCTTCGATGGTTTGAGACAATTCAGGCGCAAGTCCAGCCGCACACCGAATCTGTTGCAAAAGCAGATCAATCCCCGTGGAGCGGCGAACCAGCTCTGGAATCATCCCACCGGCAAGCCTTGCGTTGACTTCGATGACAACACAACCTGCTGATGTCCACTTCACTTCCGTATGGGCAGCACCGAACTGGTACTTCACCGCCGCTAATGCCCTTTCCACTGTTCGCTCGATCTCCTGCTTCTCTTCTACGGACAACGGTGCAGGGAAAATATGCCCTGCTTCCACGAAAAATGGATATCCCGTTAACCGTTTCTGGGTAATGCCGATAATAAAGCATTGCCCTTGCCATGAAAACGTCTCCACGCTAAATTCAGGGCCCTCGACATACTGCTCGAGAAGAACTGTCCGAGCTGTTTCCTGACCGCGCGCATTGTACTTGATGGCAAGGATTTCCGCTGCCATATGCTCCACTTCATCCCAGCTAAAGCACAGCCGCACGTTATTGGACCCGCTATCGTCAGCGGGCTTCACCACGCAGGGCAGAGAAATGGAAGACCGCGCTTCCAGCAATTCCTCCATAGAGCTTATTGCCAAAAATGTAGGCTGAGACACTTGATGCCTCTGAAGCTTCTCGCGAAATATTGCTTTATTGCGGCAGACCTCAATTGCCTCCAACGAATTGCTTGTCCAACCGAATTTCCGGGCCAGCTTGGCAACCGATTCGAGGTAATAGTCGCTTGTCGACATGATTCCGGCTATCTCCCTGCCTTCCTTACTCACCTGTGCTACACTGTCAGTCAGCTCTGCTTGGGAATTTGTGTCTGTCACGACTATGTGACATTCCAACTCATTCAAACCGTGGTAACGTTCAGGCTTCTCTGTGAAAAATACGGGTGTAAACCCCAATTCGCGCGCCTTTTTCATAGCAAGCATACCTGTCCCCGTCGTATTCGCTTCAACGAACAGAAAGTGTTTGTTCATTCGGATACATCCCCATCAATTTAGAATAGGACCAGCTAGTCACGACTGTCTTTGGTTCCACACATTGCGGCGTGTCTCGCAGGTTCGTCTGCATTAGACCCTTGCTCTCCCGGTAAGAGTGGCTATAGATCGTATCGACATACCGATCCCCTCGATCCGGCAATATGGCGACGATATTACACTCACTCCCGACCTGGCTCGCTAACCAGTTGGCTACGGCATACACGGAACCTGAGCTGTTGCCAGCAAAAATATGCTCATTACGCGCCAACTGCAACGTAGCCGCAAATGCCTCAGCATCGTTCAACCAATGCACTTCATCGATCATGGAAAAATCTACATTCTCGGCGATCAAGCTGTTTCCCAAGCCACCTTGTAGACGCGTCGGCTGATCGGGCTGTCCGAATATCACACTCCCTGCTGCATCGACCGCCACGACGCGCAGCTCCTTAAAATGCCGCTTCAATTCTCTTGCGGTCCCGGACAAGGAACCTCCGCTGCCGACTGCACCAACAAGCACGTCAATTCGATCGAGGTCTTGCATCAACTCGGATGCCAGCGCAGCATAGGCACGCGGATTTTCCGGATTATCATACTGTCGAGGCCAGAACGCTCCTGGATGCTCGCTCATTAATTCTTGGAGCCGCTCCAGTCTGGCGCTTTGCCACCCTTGTTTTCCCATCTGCGAAACTACGTGAACGTGGCAGCCAAGCGAGGTCAACTTGGCATAGGTAATCGGGTCAATTCTCGGATCAGTCACGATGTGTACGTCATGCCCCAACTGACGCCCAACCAAGGCCAAGCCGCAAGCCAGCGTTCCTGACGAGCTCTCGATAATCGGCATGCCCTCCTGAAGTTCTCCCGACTGTATCGCTGCCAGGATCGACTGCTTGGCTACACGATCCTTCATACCGAACGGATTCATTAATTCGAGCTTTGCAAATACGGAGCCCACTGCTCTTTCATCAAGTCTCAACTTGACCAGAGGGGTATCCCCGATCGTATCTGCCAACTGTTCATACCGCATCTACGCTCACATCCTTCCCTTGCTTGCCAGAAAGAAGCCTCTTCATTACCCTCTCCCGGCCTTTCTTCGATCGCCTGCAATTGCCCTTGTCGATCTTGCCATTCCCGTTGCAGCTCCTCCGCATGCTCCCTCTGTGCTGTCAGCATCTGCTGTACTTCCTCCGGGTTCGTGGAGCCCGCTGATTTCTTCGCATACAAGCCGCCCTGCACATCGAAGGAAGCAGCGAGGAGTGCGGCCGTATCTGGTATTTGAAAGCCTGCTTCCGCGCAAGCTTCATCGAGTAGCCGTGGATCTCCCGGCTCCGGCGATACACCGTGTTCCAGCGCGCCCACGATGTATCTGCCTGCGATTACCTGTGCTGTGCGATACGGAATCCCATGCTCCAGCGTCAGCAAATTCGCAAGAGTAAATCCTCCAAAGAAGTCCCGTTTACATATATGGAGCAAACGATCCTCATTGAATTGCAAATGATCGATCACCGCCTTTAACAGGCGCAAGAGCGTTTTGGTTTGTTGAAACAACCTCAGAAGATGAGTACCCGCCTCTTTGGACGTCTCTACCAGATTCGTGAAAGCTGTATTGCGCTGACCGAGCACCATATCCATATAAAATCCCGTTAGATGCGCACTCTTCCCCCGGATACGCTCCAGGATCGGGAAATTTCTTTTCTGTGGCATGGCAGAAGAGATTCCGGATAGCTCATCCGGCAATTGGAGGAAGTTCATTTCGCTGCTGCCCCATTGAATCAAATCTGTTGTAAACCGGGAGATCAATACGGAGAAGGTCGACAGCTCTCCTGCCATCCTCAAGACCCACTCCCGAGACGCAACCGCCGACAACGCACTCATCCGAGGCTGTCGAAACCCTAGCAGCTTGGACAATCGTTGACGGTCCCACGGCAGTTCCACTCCTGCCATGGCCCCTGCCCCAAGCGGGCACTGATTTATTTCGTCATAAATTTGTATCCATCGATTCATGGCTTGCAAAAATTCACTGTTCATAGAGGAAAGATAGAATCCGGGGGTAATTAATTGTGCGGATTGGTAGTGTGTATATCCCGGCATGGGAACCGAACGATATTGAACAGCCAGTGTATGCATCGATTGAATCAGCTGTCCCAATTCTTCTATCGTCTCCAGCCATTGCCTACGACCAAACATCACCTGGGCGCACGCTTGGACATCATTGCGGCTGCGATCCATATGCCAGCATGGTACCGGTCTCGGGAGCAAACCTTCGATATAGCGCTCGAGGGCAAAAGAGATATCAGACATGTTCCGTCCGGGGTCAGGAGCGATTGTTTCTGGTGTAGCGGTCTGAAGTGCCTGTGCGATAGACAAAGCGTCTTGTCGTGTAATCAAGCCCATCCTGACATATTCCAACAGCATGGCGAATTCAATCTGAATATACCCAGGCAGCAAATGATCGACTTCATATTTGAACTGTGGCTCCAATACTTCATCATGCAAGAGGCGGCTTGGTGTCGAAGCTATACGGCCCGTTAATTTTACACTCATGCAAAAGTACACCTCGCTTCCGACTGAGTAACGATCTAATCAGGAGTTGCCCTAAAGAGGGATACCTCCTGATTTTTGTTCCACATACTCGTAGCTTTGTTCTTTTTTCATTCTCAAGTGTGGATTCATCAGCATGAGAACCACAATGAGAAGTCCCGCTCCGCCAATGATTCCAAAGATGGTAAATATGGAAACAAGACCAGTAGTCAAACCTACCAGGAAGACCGAAACAGGCATAGCGCACAGAACCATTACACTAATTAAGCTCGATGCTCTTCCCAAGACTTCTTTCGGCACCATCAAGGTGATCAGCGTACCCATTTTGATATTCACAAATGCGGAGCCTATTCCATTCACAAATACACAAATGACTTGCCAAACAAGCGGAATGCCAAACGCAAACATCCCGATTCCGATGCTGAACAGACTAATGCCGCAGCAAATGTAAATAATCGCATCGTATCGATTCAAATAATTAATACAGAGGGACCCAAGCAAAATCCCGATAAAAAAGCTGATCTCGAGCATGGCCAATTCGGTAACATTGGTAACGACCAGTGGCAGCAAAATCGCTTCTGGAGCCGTCAAAAAATTGAGGATGGTAAAATAAATCATGCAATTTCGCAAAAAATCATGCTTCGTAATCGCATGGATTCCATCCTTCAAATCCGTCATGATCATCTTGGCTGTAAACTCACTGACAGTAGAAATGACAAGCTCTTTCACGTTAATCCATAAAATAATCAGTGCACCTAACAAATAGGTGACGACATTCAAAATAAAAGCGTATTCCATTCCAAACGCGATCAACCCCGCTGCCATTGCCGGAGCCGCCAGACTGACAATCGTTTGAATCATCTGCGATAAACTTTGGGCTTGCGTCATATGTTGTTCGGGAACCAGTGTCCGAATCGCTACCGTGAGTGCTGGCCGAAAGAAGGCACTGACTGTGGTCAGCAAAACGGCAATGATGATCAGTGCAGCAGGATGTAGCCTATTAAACAAAAACAACAGAACGATGCACAAAATGAGCGCTGCTCTCAATAAATGCGAAACGACCATGATCCTCTTTTTATTTCCTCGGTCAACAATAACGCCCGCAAACAATCCGAATATGATCAATGGAATGGTCTCCGCTGCCAATAAAATCGACATTAACAAAGGACTTTCCGTCAAAACCTTCATTAGCCAAATAAGCGCTAATCGATACACTCCATCTCCCATATTCGAGACAAATTGCGAAAAGATTAAATAGCGATAACTTTTCAAGCTCAGCAACGCCCGAAAAGATACCTTTTCATTAACGCTTACTGGCTGTTCCATCTCGATCATCCACTCCCAATACGAACGCTACGTGTGGTACACATGCACTTCTTTATTCAATTCGCTTAACCATCTATACCCCAGTTCGAGCTTTTGATAGAAGTCAGGTTCTTCTTTCAACAATAAAATACCGAGGCTGGTCCCGCTGTGTGCCACAACCGTTCCTAACCCTCCAATTTTTTCGTTGATCTCCATGACTTCAGGCAATAGCTTCTTAGGCAGAATTTTTTGATTCAAGATCGCACTTCTGGACGACACGGCGCCTATCGTGTGGACATCTCTTTCTCTGATCGCTTTCGTGATTTTTTGCAGCAAGAGACTGTATTCCATCTTTTCCTCATTGGTAAACGGTTTTGATTGCTTGTTAAACTCTACCGTATCAATTGTTCCCCCTTCATCAATGCTTACAATACACAAGGGGGGGAGCTCCCCAAGATATTCTCGGAGCTTGACCTCCTTATGGTAGTAAGCAACAGCTCCTTCATACATCACTCCGTCAGTCGGCTCTATTGTCGATAAAAACAACTCCAGTAAAGCAGGCTCCATTTTTATATGAAAACAATTTTCTACTGCTCTGGAGGCAGCCACCAGATCTGCCGATGAACTTGCCATGCCTTTTCCTACTGGGAGTTCCGAATTGATCTCCAAAATTCCGCCAGCCGGAAAGCTATAATGCTTGAGTATTTTTTCTACGAGTTTTTTCGATTTTTGCTTGGAACGAGGTACAATGACGATCTCTTGTAAGGATGGAATAGAATAAAAAGTAGCATAGGACGCATTTTTTATAGGCAAAGTCACTAGAAAATCCCGATTATTTTCCCCTAGAATCCCCTGCAGAAGCTCCCCAAAAGTACCGTTAGCTGCTCCGATGCCTACGTCTGTTGTTTGAGGAAAATTACGAATGGAACTCGTCTTTATCATGCTCATAGAGGCCCCCCAATTAAATGGATATCGTTTCTGCAGGTTGATAGTTCTTCATAAAATAATCAAAAAATTCTATTTTGTTAAATTGATTTTTATTCGTACTAATAAACACTCCCAGATTCTTTTCTGGCAGCAACCACATGAAGGAGTTATACCCGATTACCTCGCCTGCTTTCGCTAAAATATTTTCATGGACATAATCAGGATGGAATTTCGCAGTGAAGCCATACCCTGTATAAGCCCCTTGTGGGTGAGGCACCGCTTTACTTGCGAACATTTTGCTAATCGAATCTTCATTTAGTACCCTTTCAGTCCCATAAGCGCCTTTGTTTAATAGCGTCAGCATCCATTTTGCCATATCGTCCCCAGTTGAGAGCAGACTGCCATCAGGAGAGTCCGCAGGGCTAAAATCGTACCTTTGAATCGGATCATTTTCCAGATCATAGCCTGTTGCCAACTTTGCCTCCAGCTCTGGCTGCAAAAGAAAACTGCTCCTTCTCATTTCGAGAGGCTTAAATAATTTATCACTGACATAGCGATGGAAGGGAACTCCAGTCACTCTTTCTACTAAATACCCTGCCAGCATAAAAGAGAAATTCTCATTGCAGTATTGTTCCCCAGGTTGATAAATAACTGTTGGCATATAGCGTTGAATGTATTCCTGCAAGGTTACGGACTCACGCTCGCCGTAATGGTAGCTTTGGTCATTTCCCGTAAACGGCTCGTCAAATCCTGCTGTGTAGCTGAGTAAATGCTCAACCGTCAGTGGTCCTTCAACCTTTCTCGGTATTTCCATATCATCTAGATACGGCTGAATATCATCGTTCCATCCAATAAGTCCCTGCTCCACGAGTTGGAAGATGGCTGCGACTGTGACAATTTTGGATATCGAGCCTACCTTCATTACCGTTTCATCCGCACTCATCCGCACTCTTTCGTTTCGATTCGCATATCCATATGCTTTCTTTAGCTGCACTTGACCATGATGGACGACAACTACGACGGCACCAGGAATATCATTCATCCTAGAAGCATCAAAAAATCGGTCTACCACTCCCTCGAAATCTACCGATTCCCCGGGGATTCCGCGGTCAGTACTGTTGTGTATTTTCGTCAAGCAATGTTGAATGATTTCACATAAGCTCTCCTGAAGGCATGCCATTAATTCGTCTATGGTTTCATTTTTATACTGATTCTCACTGTAAGCTACCATAAAATGAAAACGACCATGTAATACAACGCACTCAATATCGATCTTGCATTCTCGGGACTGATCCAGACTCATTGATTCGCCACCAGAAAATGTCGACAATTGGATGTCGCCATCCTCCTCTTTTCGATCCAGATCAAACTGCCCCAAATAATTAAAGCTGACCTCAGGCTTTATGTTGTTCTTTCGGGGATTTGCCGCCAAATATTTCAATATCCCGTAGTGAATCCCTTTGTGAGGAATTTGGCGCACATCCTTTTTCATTTTATGGATGATAGCAGACAGATCCTGTTCGTTGCCAACGTCTACAATCACGGGATATTCACTTGTAAACCATCCCACTGTTCGGTTTATCTCCACATCAGGTAGAATCGATTCCCTGCCGTGCCCTTCCATATTGATGGCGAATCGATCGATATTCGCCCATTTTTTAAAGGCCACCCCGATTGCAGACAACAACAACTCATCAATTTCCGTGTGATAAGCGCGATTGGCCTGTTTCAACAATTCCCTGGTCTGTTGCTCATCCATCACGATTGTTTTTGTCCTGGTTTGCTTCCGAAGAGGTTTCCATTCAACGTAATCGGTTGGCAACGATTGAAGTTCTATCCCCTCGATACGATTCCAATAAGCACGTTCGACCTCGATTCTATCGCTATGGGCATATTCGTTCAGCTTTTGTGCCCACAATTGGTAAGAATCGCTCTTAAGAGGCAGCGTCATCTCCTTGTCTTGAAGGAGCTGTAGATACGCTCGATTGAAATCCTCGATTAGTATTCGCCACGATACCCCATCTACGAGTAAATGGTGAACTGCCATCAGCAGATGATCGCCATTCTCGCATTGGAATAGCCCTAACCGAATAAGTGGACCATCAAAAATATGAAGACGGGATTGTATAGCGGTGCATTGTGCATCCATCACTTGCTGTATATTTGCATCGGTTATATTTCGGTAGTCCCACACTTCCAGACTGTACATGTCGTCGCTTTCGCTGACCCCTCGGTTATAGGCTTGATAGCCCGTCTCCGTTTCGCGGAATACCATGCGTAGAGCATCATGGTGTTGCAGGAGCTTTTCAATTCCTTTGCGAACCAGCCTCTCATCAAACCGGTCTTTTCGATAGAGCATAAAAGATTGGTTATAGTGATGGGGATGCTGATTGTGCTCCTGAAAAAACCAATGCTGAATCGGGGTCAACTGTACAGCACCTTCGATATCTCGCTGATCAATTTTTTGTTTTATCGGTTTCAGTCTTGTACCCAGTTCTGCAATGGTTAGAGATTTAAACAGATCTCTGATCTCCATCTTGTATCCCAAGCCTGACAATTGAGAAGCAACTTGTATGGACTTAATAGAGTCCCCGCCAAGCTCAAAGAAATTATCCAAAATCCCAATCTGCTTCTCATGCAAAACGTCTTGCCATACTGATACCAATATCTTTTCGATCTCTGTTTTCGGTTCAACGAATTCCCTATCACTACGCAGCGTTATGTTGAGTTCTGTTAACGCTTTTCGATCAATCTTTCCATTTGGGGTCACTGGTATTTCATCTAACTGAACAAAATAAGAAGGTACCATGTACGCCGGCAACGTTTTTCGTAGCGCCTCTCTCACCATGCTCGCTTCCACCTCTTGCGCCGCCACATAAAAAGCAACCAGCCTCTTTTGACCTGATTCATCCTCTTTTGGGATAACGACAGCTTCTTGAATATCGCTCGTTTTTAACAATTCCGCTTCGATTTCTTCCAATTCGATGCGATTGCCACGTATCTTGACTTGATTATCGAATCGCCCTAAAAATTCGATATTTCCGCTGGGGAGCCATCGAGCCATATCTCCTGTCTTATACAATTTTTCACCCGAACAAAACGGACTCTGAACAAATTTTTCATTCGTCAAATCTGGTTGCTTGAAATATCCCCTTCCTACTCCCCGTCCACCGATATACAGTTCGCCAGGAATCCCCACAGGCACTACATTGCCGTTCGCATCCAAAATATACATGTTCACTCCTGGCAACGGCTTGCCGATCGGTAAAAACTTGTAATCTTGCTGAGTCTCTTTCTCGTAATAGGAAGCATCAATGGTTGCCTCCGTCACGCCATAGCTGTTAATGATGCGCATAGTGTGGCCGTACCTGTCTACAAGGGTGTGGAATACATGTAGCGGACATTGATCCGATCCAAGGATGAGTATTTTCATAAAATCCATGTTGAGGCCCTTCTCATAAATATCGTTCATGAGAGGGATCAGAAGGACCGGTGTGGATTCAAACAGGTTGATTTCGTGCTTTTCCATTAGCTGATAAATCCGTTCCAAATCAATTCTTGCGTCCGCTGGGCAAATGACCAGCTTTCCGCCGTATAACAGACTCCTTATATAATCTCCAGTAAAAACATCAAAAGCAAAACTCGCCCATTGCAAACATCGGACCGGGAATTCGTCCAGCTTGTATTCTTGCTTCCATGCCTGTGCAAGCGCTTGAAGCTGTTGGTGCTCGATCATGACTCCCTTCGGCTTTCCCGTTGTACCTGATGTATAAATGACATAGGCTAGCTGGTCGAACTGTATGGATAATCCCAAATTTGTATGCTCATGATGATAGGATTCATGGTCATCGAGTACAATTATTTTTTTGTCAAAATCGACTTTCTCTCTTAATGCTTGATGCAGTAGGAAAACTTCCGCTCCCGAATGCTCTAGCATATACCGAATCCGTTCTTCCGGATAATCAGGATCAATCGGAATGTAGGCTCCACCTGCTTTTAAAATCGCCAATACACCGACAATCATCTCAATCGATCTCTCAGCCATGATGCCAACCAATTGATTGGCGCAGACACCCTCCGCTACCAATGTTCGCGCCAGTTGATTCGCCCGTTTATTCAGTGCGGAATAGGACAGCTCTTGCTCTTCAAAAACGACAGCAATGTGATTTGGCGTTCTCGCACTTTGCTCTTCGAACAGTTCAATGATCGTTTTGTTTTCATCCCCGTTGGTAAAATGAACGTCTATAAATCTGCTTACCGCAGCCTGTTTTTCTTCCACGGACAATAACTCTATCTGTTTGAGAAAAATAGTTGGCTGATTCGCTACTTGTTCGATGATGTTATGCAAATATCCAAGCATCCGTTGAACAGTTTCTGGCTGAAATAAATCTGTCCGATATTCAATGCTAAGACTCGCCCCATCTTCTTGATCCAGGCATACAAGCGACAAGTCAAAGTTCGTCATGGAATTATAGGATTCAACTGCCTTCATTTCCAAGCCGCTTATTTTTCTGTCTTCCTCTAATTTTTCAATATACTGGAACATAAAAGAAAAAATAGGGTTGCGGCTCACATCTCGTTCAGGGTTAATTTTCTCCACCATTTTATCGAATGGGTATTCATTATGCGCGTATGACTCCAGCGCCAGTTGTCTGCAAGCCTGAAGCGCTTCAACAAAAGTATGTTTCATATTCACTTCAAGCCTTAAAGGAAGGGTGTTCACAAAAAATCCGATGACTTCTTCGATATCCATGTTGTTTCTTCCCGCTTCCGGAGTACCGATGATAATATCCTGTTGATTGGTCAGCTTGGACAGCCAAATGCCGACAACGGATAAAGTCACCATAAACATGGATGCATCATACTGCTGAGCAATCTCCCGCATACGACCGAAGATATTTTCTGGAAGATGATAAGATTCCACTGCCGAGAAAAATGTTTGGACGGGCTGACGCTGATAGTCTGTAGGCAAGTCCAATACAGGAATTTCTTTTTGGAACGTCTTCAACCAGTACGCTTCTGATTCTGCCAGCTCTCCGTGATTGATAGCATGATTTTGCCAGACTGCATAATCTTTATACTGAATGTGCAGGGCAGGTAATACGGGATCGATCCCTTGCTGCAAGGATTCGTAAATCTGACAGAAATCCTTCAGTAAGATCCCCCATGACCACTGATCGCTGATCATGTGGTGCATGTTCAGCAACAATGTATATTTTTCTTCGGTCACCTTACATAACTTCACGCGAAACAGTGCATCGCTCTCTAAGTCAAAGTACGTCTCCGACTCTTGTTGCATGATCAGTTGAATGGCTTTTTGCTTCGCGGCTTCTGACTGCTTGGAAACGTCAACAAATGAATAGGTAAAATCATGATTCCGCAGCACCTGTTGCACCGGATGTCCGTCTTTTACCAGGAATTTCGTTCGCAGTACCTCATGCCTTTGAACCAAGAGCGAAAATGCCTTATGCAAAATACGCTCCTTCAAGGGTCCCGTTATATGGTAAATCGTCGGCATATTATATGCCGTACTTTGAGGCTCCAGCTGCTGAATAAAAAATAATCTCCGTTGCGCATGTGAAACCGGGTAGTAATCCTTCTCCTCTGCCTTGTGAATTGTCGTTCTCTCCTGACTAGTATGGAGCTGACCACTTGCTGACTCTTCCCTGTGAGCCAGTAAGGAGGATAACTCTCGAATCGTTCGATGCTCGAACAAATCCTTGATCGTAACTTCAATGCCCAACTCTTTTTTCATTCGCAAGCGAACTTGAATGGTTTTCATGGAATGTCCGCCAAGTTGAAAAAAATCATCATCGATCCCCATATCATCTATACTGAGCACTGTACTCCAGATCGCTGCTAACCTTCGCTCCAAATCGTTACGAGGTTCGACATATGCTTCATTCTTGGTTTGAACCGTATCCACTGTTGGCAATGCTTTTTTATCTACTTTTCCGTTTCGATTAAGAGGCATCGCATCGAGGATCATGATACACTCTGGAATCATATATTCCGGCAGAATCGTTTTGAGATATTGCTGGAACTCCTGATCATCCTGTTTTTCATGCAGGACAACATAAGAGACGATTCGATTGTCTCCATTCCTATCTTTGCTTACGACCGCGACACATTGTCTAACGCTCTCATGACGTAAAAGGGCACTTTCTATCTCGCCAAGCTCAATCCGATGTCCGCGTACTTTCACCTGGAAATCGGCACGCGTCACGAATACAAGTCTTCCACTAGGCAAATAACGTCCCAAATCGCCTGTTTTATAAAGTCTTTCTTTTTTCTCTTTCAAAAAGGGATTCTCTGAAAATGCGTGCTCGGTACGTTCGGGATCATTTACGTATCCCCGCCCTACTCCCATCCCGGAAATGTAGATTTCTCCCACACAACCAGTGGGAACCGGACGCATCCATTTGTCCAGCAAATAGTGCTTCATATGGCCGATGGAATTGCCCAACGCAACATACGGATAATCATCATGCTGATAAGAACGATCAATGATTTCATGCATCGTATCATCCGAGCATTCTGTGGCTCCATATGTGTTCACTACAATGCCTTCAGGATACAAGGTCTGCCACTTTTTACACAGTGTTACCGGTAGTCCCTCACCAGTAGAGATCATATATTGCAAGTGTGGCAAGGCTTGTTGTTCCTGAGAGTGAGCCAGCGCAGTGTTGTGCACGGCTTCAATCATTGCAGGAACCATTTGAATCACCGTTACCTTGTCACGGCTTATGGAATGAAACAATAATTCCGGGTCTGTTGCTGTCTCGTTGTCATAAATCACCACTTTGCCCCCTACCATCAGGGGAGCCAGGAATTGCCACACCGATATATCGAAGCAATGGGAAGCATTCTGTACAACAATGCTGTCTTGGCTCAGGACGAGCACATCGATTTTTGCAAAAAGGTGATTCAACATTCCTCTGTGCTCAATCATTGCTCCTTTTGGTATACCGGTAGAACCCGAAGTAAAAAAGACATTTGCCAAATCATCATAGGCATTAATGATCTCAGGATCATTCGTATCCGATGTTTGTAAAGAAGTCTTATCCGGACTTACGCCGTTTCCCTCGTTCAAGCAAAACACGATAGGTTTTTGCGCTACTTCCGATGCCAATGTCATGCTGCGTGACTGATAACTCGCCTCGGTTAGTATAACTTTCGCCTTGCTATTTTCCAGAATCGTAACCAATCGTTGATCAGGGTGGGCGGTATCTAGCGGAACATAGCATCCCCCTGCTTTTAGAACGGCCAGAATGCCAACCAACATATCGATGCTTCTCTCTAATAAAATGGCAGCCAGATCATTTCTACCAAATCCTTCTCTGCGGAGCCAATGAGCCAAACGATTGGAAGTCTCATTCAATTCTCTGTAGGTAATAGAGTGGTTCATATAGACAGCAGCGATAGCATCAGGATTGCGCTTAACCTGTTCTTCTATTATTTGCTGAGCCAGTTGATCCATGTTTCGATGTGACTTCGTAAAATTGCCCATCACGTTCGTCATCATGTTTTGCTCTTCATCCGTCATGGCATTTAGATCGCTGATTTTCATTTCGAAATCCGAGCAAACCTGCTCAAGTATACGGATGTAATGGGACTGTAGCCTTTCCAGATCGCGCTTGGCAGAAGTATGGGGATGAATGAATTGAATTTGTATGGACTGGCCAACCTTCACCATTATTTCGAGCGAGGGAAGGCCACCTCGATAAAGGACGACCGATTCATAATCATCTCCTACACCACTCACTACCGTCACTGTTGTTCCGATTAAAGGATGATCTTCCGGGACTCCAGCATAGTTACGAATCATCTCTTGTGTAATGAACTGATTTTGCTGCAATTCTTCCCAGCTTATCTGAACGATTTTTACAAAATCACACACGTTTTGATTCGCATGTAATGTCATGAAGACTGGCAAACTGTGAGCCAATGGCCCAATAATGGTATCTGCCCCTTCCAGTGACTCAGGTCTCCCAGAGACGGTAACACCAATCGCTACCTTTTCATCCCCGCTATACATATTTAATAACAGCAGCCAAGCAGCCTGAAAGACAGCTTCAATCGAGACGCCTTGTTTGAATGCCATGCTCTTGATTGTTTGGGATAATGGTTCGGAAAGTACAGCATGGCAGCTGGTCTGCTGATTCGCTTCCTTTTGTGCACCCTGACCCTGTACTGGATAAAAAACTGACTCGTTATCATTGTGATTGATTTTATCTATCCAATAGCTTTTCGTTCTGGAGCCATCTTGACTTGACTCCCAGATAAAATAGTCTTTGAATGATGTTCGATGCTTATTAGATGAATAATTGCCCTTTGCTCTCTTTAGCCATTCCTCCAGAAGAAGCCCGCGACTGACATCGTCCATACACAATGTATGATTGGTCCAAATGATAACCGTTTGATTTTCCTCCATCTGCATTACAGATAGTCGGATCAATGGACCTTCCTCAAAGGTAATAGGCTCCTGATGGGACGCCCTCTCAAGAAGATACCTTTGCTCCTGTTGTTCAGGAGATAATCCTCGCAGGTCGTGCCAGTCAATAGAAATCGGGAATTGCTTTAAAACCACTTGTACATGTTTATTTTTTAGTTTACGAAAAACCGTTCGCATTAGCGGCGTCTCACTGACTAATTCATTCCACGCTTCTTGAGCTCTTTCCCTTTCGATAGGCTGTTTGATCAGATAGCGCACCGTTGTTATCATGTCTTGGCGTAAGAATTGCTTCTGCACCTTCGAAAGCTCAATTACTTCCCCTACATTTTCTTTTGTTAAATGTTGCAAGCCCGTGCACCTCTTTCACTAAAGGAATAGTTGCTCATAATCATCATTGGAAAGAAATTGGCTGTTTAGATGACTGACTAGTTCACGGATTCGTTGATGCGGCTGGGCTATCACACTTTGCAATACGTATTCATATTGGGATAACATTCTTTGTGCGGTCTCCCCCTTGAGTACATTTGCATGATAGGTAATGGTTCCATGCAGTTGACCTTGTGACTCGTGGATGCGGAATTGAAAATCAATCGTGGATTGTGGTTCTTCCTCGTTCATTTCAAACAAAATTTGCGGCTCAGGTTGTCCATGTAGCAACAATTCCAAGCCGTCTTTATATTGATAGGCTTCTTTTACCTGGCGCTGTACTTGCAGAACTAGCTCAGAAAAAAGTGGATTTCCTGATAAATCCGTTCGTAGCAATAGGAAGGAAATTCCTTGTTGCTGATCACAATCCGCCCGAAATGCTAGGGCTATATCCTCCTTCTCGCTTTCAGCATGCAAAAGTACCAAAAATGTACTCATGAAAATCTCAAACGATGAGCTGTCCCAAGATTGGGCCAGACGGGATATTTGAGTCGACAGCAACCCTGTTATTTCAAACTTCTCCCGTTCGAACACAGTGGAATCGCTAGAAAGACTGCTTCCATCCTCAGGCAATATTTTAAAGGATGGCAAATTGACAAAGTTCTTCGTCCAGTAGTCTTTTTTCGCTTGGCTTTTTAGCATCAGGATATTTTCGCTATCATTTTTCAAAAGAAATAGACTGGTGGCTTCAAAATCGGCAATCCATTGGACGACCGTTTCTTCATTCAAAATATCCGTATTGTATTCAAATCCTGCCAATATGTCCTGTTGGTTGTCCTTTTCAACCACAAAACATAAATCATACTGGGATATATTTTTATGAATAGGATAAGAACTGATTGTTAAGTCATTGCTTTGAAACGTATTTTGGGCATTGCCCACAAAATAGGCCCCATCTTGCTTAATCGCTTTTTGATGGACAAAAGCGGTTGAAAAAAATGACGAATATTTTTTATCGCGATCATAATCCAGCTCTCCTGCTATCAGAGAAAATGGGTAGTTTTGATACTGGGAGCATAATGACAACTCTTCTTGAACAAGTCGGGCTAACTCTTTAAATGAACAATTCTTCGGGATTTTGATTCGGAGTGGCAGCATTACAAGACATGGTCCCATGATGGAATAAAACTCCTTTTGGGGCCTGCCAAATCTAGGTACACCGATAGTAATGTCATCTTGGCCTGAAATACGAGAAAGAAAAGCAAGGAAGAGAGACAAATAAATAACATCCGTTTGATAGTGATGATTTTTACGGTAAGCTATCATCTCATCGCGAAGCTCGTGTTTGCACGTAAAGAAAGAAATCCCGCCTTTAAACGACGGAGTACTGGGACGAGTTTTATCCATCGGCAACTCTAGCCTCTTAAGAGGTCCGCCCAGCTTCTTTTTCCAAAAAGCTCTCGCTTCCTCTCCTTCTTGGCTAGCTAAATAATTCAGTTCCCACTCAACAAAATCCGCATAATGATGTGTGGACGGTTGTATCACAAGCTCTTGATCTGCTATCAACTGTTGATAGATCATCGTAAATTCATCGAGCATGAGCGAAACACTCCACCCATCTGAGCAGATGTGGTGGTACTTAAAGCTTAGAATGCTGCCCATCTCTTTATAATCCAGCAATCTGCAACTGAATAACGGCCCCTCGTCCAACTGAAACGACTTGCTCAGTTCCTGATTCAGAAATGCTCGAATCGTCTTGTCGTCCCAGTCCTCAGAAGCCACATGCTCAAAATCCAATATAGGCTCGCTGTAGACTTTTTGGATGGGCTCGTCTTCTAACACAAAAATGGACCGATTGATTTCATGACGCTTCACGATCTCGGTAAGCGTACGTATCGTCATCGTTACATCTAGTCGCTGCTCGAATCTGAAAAGAAACTGCTCATGATAAAAAGCACTTGTCGGGTGTACCAAATAGTGAATAAAGTAATCTTTTTGTGTTTCAGACAGAGCGATTGTTTTGATAAAGGTTCTCTGATCCATTCATGATCACCCCGATACTTTACTGCGTAATGGTTGGGCATGCGGCTTTCACCAGCATGCCCGAACAAGCAATCAAGCCGTTAGCTGAACAGTTCATTGAAATCGTATTCTTCCGCCAATTTCAATTGAGATAAACGCTGCATTGGATTTTCAGTCATTTGGCATAGGATGTACTCGATTTGACTCATAAACGTATCCATGGCATTCCTGCTAAATACATCCGCATTATACTGTGCAGTAAATGTGAGCTGGTCATGATTCGTGGACAAAAATAACATCATATCCAATTGATCATCTTTTATAAAATGGCTTCCTTCATATGATTTGACCATCGTTTCATCCAGGAAACGATTTAACGGACAATACCTGTAGATAATGCCGTTTAATTCAATTAAACTATTCGAGGCTTGTTGTCCAATAAAAACAACGGAATACAAATTCTTCTTCAGGCCCTTCGCGGCTAGTTGATCCTCTACGACCATATTGTACGGATACTCTTGATTCTCATACGCCGCATACGCCGTTTCTCTCGTTCTCTTCAACATTTCCAAAACGGTTGGGTTGCCGGACAAATCTGTGCGCATGGCAACGGGATTGATAAGAGGACCAATAATTCCTTCGAGGTCCGTCTGGGTACGGCCAGATAAAGTAGATCCGACAGTAATGATCGTTTGGTCCGTAATGAGCGAAAGCCAAATATTTAACGCCGTAAGCATGGTCGTATACACGGTACCGCCGGCCATTCGAGTCAATTCTGATAGCGACTGCACTGTCGTTGGTTCAATGGGAAGCGACGTTACATTTGAAATCTGGTTGTCGTGAGTGAATGGATGTGCATCTCTCGGTATGAGCGGTGCAGCGACATTTTGTTGCAGTTGTTTTAACCAATAGTCCCGCTGCCGATTCAATTCTCCCTTTTGTAACCGCGCCTGCTGCCACAAGGTGTAATCAATATAATCCAGCGGTTTGGAAAACGGACGATGCCCCCCGCTATTTTCTTGTTGATACACGTCCGCCAAATCATTCATAAACACATCTAACGACCAGCCATCAAATCCAATATGATGAGTGCCCAAGAGGAAAAAGTGCTTCGTTGGTGCGACTCGATATAACCTCATCCGAAAGAAAGACTCTCGGGAAAAATCAAATGGCTTGTACAAGTCAGATTCCAAATCCATTTTGATACGTTGCTCGCCTTCCGTAACAGATAAGGAAGACAAGTCCGCATACTCGTTATCCGCCTTCAGGTCATCATGCACTTTTTGATACAATTGCCCTTCCTTTTCTATGATCGTCGTACGCATAATTCTGTGCCGTTCAAACATGAGACCCATAGATTTGTACAGAACCTGACTATCAACAGGGCCCTCAACTTCAAAGAGGTACACCCCTCCCACTGCTTCCTGGTCACTGAATTTTGCATGGAACCATTGTCTTCTTTGGCCGTGGGATACTTCAAATAATGACTGACCCGGCTGATCCTCTACTCGTGAAACTTCATGAATACGGGTGTTCGACTCGCTGCCTTGCTTGATCTCAGCTATCCGGGCTGCTAGAGCTTCGATCGTCGTAAACTCAAATATGGTTCGCAAGGGGATGTCCATTCCCAGAACCGCTCTCATACGGGATATCACTTGGGTTGCCAATAAGGAATGCCCACCTATATCAAAGAAGGAGTCCTTGATACTAATCTGATTCATCTGCAAGATATTGCACCAGATGGAGTGGATAAGCTCCTCAGGAATCGTACGTGGTGCAGCGATGGAGGAGTCGGATGGTTTCATCACGGGTAATTCCAGTGCGTTGCGATTAATTTTTCCGCTTGTTGTTTTCGGGATGCTGTCCAGCTTTGTGAAATAGGTCGGAATCATATAAGCAGGTAATTGCCCCTTCAGGAAGGTGCGCCAATCGTTTATATCCCCTTCGCCCACGATATACGCAGCCAGCTCTGTAGAACCCCTGTCGTTTTGAACGGAAATTACGGCTGCTTCACGAATGGACGGAAATCTGCTTAATGTCGACTCAATCTCCCCTAGTTCAACCCTGATTCCTCTTATCTTGATTTGATTATCTTGTCTGCCAACAAATTTGATATTTCCGGAAGGCAAGTAATATCCTTTGTCTCCGGTTCGATACATTCTTTCCCCTACTACAAATGGATTCTCTATGAAAGCTTCCTTGGTTTTTTCGGGATTGTATAAATAACCTCTTGCTAGTCCCAGACCACCGATATAAAGGTCGCCTATGACACCAATCGGAACCGGGTTTAAATTTTTGTCCAGAATGTATATTCTGTTGTTGTCAATCGGCTTTCCTACACTGACACAGTCCTTCCCAAACGCGTCTTCGGGTGAGCAGGTATAAATGGTAGAGTCAATTGAGACCTCTGTTGCCCCCCAAGTATTATGGAGCTTGGCGTTCAATTTCCGATAGAACTTGCCTACTGTTTCCGGTAATAGCGCTTCTCCACTGGAGATAACATTTTTTAATGTCCCCAATTTTGCTGCATCATCAGGTGTAAGGGCATCGACAAACATGCTGAGCATGCTCGGCACAAATTGAATGCATGCCACCTGATACTGAATAGCTGCCTGAATAATTGCCTCTGGATCTCGATGCAACCACGGCTCCATCAGTGAGATCCGACCGCCTACAGACAACGGCCAGAAAAACTCAACAGCTGCATCATCGAATGTTAGTGTTGTTTTTTGCAGGACGGACTCCCCTTGCTCCAAGCCATGTTGGCGCTGCATCCATAGCATTCGATTAACCCATCCGACATGGAGGTTTTCCACCCCTTTCGGAATGCCCGTCGATCCTGATGTGTAATAAATTGAAACCAAATCCGTCGGTTTTACGGTTTGCTCCGGCAATCCCTCAGGCATGCTTGCTATCTTTTCCTTGTCTACCTCTAGCTCTATGCATTGAACATGCGTCGCTTGCTCGAACAGATGCCTGAATTCCTGTTCTGTTATGCAAATATTCGTTTTTGAGCTTTCCAGCAAATGAGCCATCCTTGCTTCCGGCAGCTCGGTATCTAAGGGAATAAATGCTCCGCCTGCCTTTACGATGCCGAGAATCGATATGACAAGTTCAAGGGAGCGATTCATGCATAGCCCGACAGGTGTATTGGATAGAACCCCGAGCGTAATCAAATAATGCGCCAGCTGGTTAGAACGCCTGTCCAGTTCCCGATAGGTTATCGCTTCACTGCCCATTTCGGCAGCGATTCGATCCGGAGTCTTTTTTGCCTGTTCGATGAACAAATCATGCAAGCATGTATTCTCCGGAACAGTTGCTTCTGTCCGATTCCAATCCCCTACGATTTTGTGACGCTCATCCTTGGGTAACAATTCGAGCGATGCAATCGGAGCGTCCGGTGCATTCACCAGTTCTTGCAGCCAATTTTCGAAATGAACAGCCATTCTTCCTATGGTTGCTTGGTCAAATAAATCCGTGTTATAGATCATGTTCATGATCAGACCAGCTTCAGACTCACCCATGGACAACTCGATATCAAATTTTGAAACGTTATGACGAACGGGCATGATTTCCAACGCTCCGGCAGACGATTGGTAAACATTCGATGACAATTCAGCCCACGTGAACATGGTCTGAAAAACCGGGGAGTAGCTTGTATTGCGTTCAAGCTGAAGCGTCTCTACGATTTTTTCAAATGGGACTTCTTGGTTTTCCTGTGCCAGAAGGGCTTTTTCTTTTACGCGAGCAAGCAGTTGTCTGAAGGTAGGACCGTCTTGAAAACTTGCCCGATATACGAGCGTGTTTACGAAGAATCCAATTAATCCCTCAATTTCTTTTACATTTCGATTCGCTACAGGGCTCCCCACCAAAATATCCGACTGTCCGGTATATCTGGACAAAAAGCTTTGATATGCTGCCAACAGGGTCATAAATAAAGTCGCATTCTCTTGCCGGCTTACGGTTTTCAATTTCTCAAGCAACGTCGATGGCAGCACGGTTTTATGCATACTTCCTGCATAACCTTGAATCGCAGGTCTAGGCCGATCAATTGGCAATTGCAAGACGGGAAGCTCTCCAGACAGTTCCGCTTTCCAATAATCTAGCTGTAGATCTATCGCATCGTCCGACAGCCATTCACGCTGCCATACAGAGAAATCGGCATATTGAATCGGTAGGGCAGCAAACTCCGCACGACTTCCACCCTGTGCCTCCTCATAGAAGGCCAGCCATTCTTTCAATAAAATTTCCTCAGACCATCCGTCCGTAATGATATGGTGCATGGTACACAGCAGAACGGACTCTTCTTCCCCTAATGCAATCAATTTTGCCTGAATCAAGGGGCCTCGATGCAAATCAAACCTGATGCTTGCTTCCTGCTCAATACAGTCGTTGAGTTGGTCTTCTTGCGAGGCCTTGGTTCGTTCTCTCAGATCGATGACAGGCAAGGGTGTAAACTGATATGGTTGGACAGCCTGGAAAGGTTGACCATTTTCATTCGGAAAAACTGTACGCAATATTTCATGGCGAGAAAGCAGCGCATTCCATCCTTTTTCCAGCGCACTTGCATTCCACGGTCCAGTCAAACGCCAAATATGAGGAACGTTGTAAGCTGTACTATCCGGTTCCAATTGATGCAAAAACCATAAACGCTGCTGTGCATGAGATAATGGGAACTTTTCTGTATGCGGCGCTTTCGTAATCGTTGGTATCCGCTCTCTTTTTCCATTCTGACTGAGCTCCATTATTCTTGTATGTAAACTCGCGATCGTCGGACATTCAAACAAGATTCGCAACGGTATAGACAGCTGGAAAGCGTCCTCCATGCGGGATATGAGCTGTGTCGCAAGCAGAGAGTGACCGCCTAAATCAAAAAAGGAGGAGTGGATACTAACTCGTTCCACTTTTAAAGTCTCACTCCAAATGGATGCTATCCGACTCTCTGTCGCGGTACGTGGTGCAACAAATTCCTCCTCCATCATGACGGTTTCTGGCAATGGCAACGCCTTTCGGTCCACTTTTCCTTGCGTGGTAAGTGGAAATGCTTCCATTTTCACAAAATAGGACGGAACCATGAAAGGAGGCAATTGCGTACTTGCATACTTTTTCCACTGTTCGACTTCTCCATCTCCAGCCATATAGGCGATGAGCCTTTTATCGTCAGCTCCATATTCCTGTGCAATGACGATGGCTTCCCTGACGTCTTCCGGCTGATTCAAGACGGTCTCAATCTCGCCCAGTTCGATACGGTACCCTCTTATTTTTACTTGGTTGTCTTTTCGTCCGATAAATTCAAGTCCTCGATCAGGCACATATTTCACCATGTCACCCGTCTTGTATAAGATAGCTTCCGGGTCTGGATCAAAGGGATGTTTAATAAATTTCTCTTGATTAATCTCGGGTCGATTCCAATATCCCAGAGCCAGTCCCTTGCCCCCCACGTACATTTCCCCTACAAGACCAACAGGCACAAGCTTTTGCTTGTCGTTTAAGATATACACTTCTGTGTCATTGATAGGGCGACCGATCGAAACGGAGTGTTGGATGGCGCTTCTATCTGTTACTGGATAAAAGGTGGCAAATGTCGTGGTTTCCGTAGGACCATAGCAATTGATCAATAACGTATCAGACAAGTTGTCTACTACCTTTTGAGCGTGCTTGGGGGACATAATATCCCCACCCACCAGCAATTGACGTAACCCTTTTACATCCTCGAGATGGAAATCAATCAGTTGATGAAAGACTCCTGCTGTTAACAATAATGTACTGACTCGATAATCACGCAATACCTGCCCCATCTCGCCAAGATCAAGCTCCTTGTATGGAAAAACAACGAGCTTCGCTCCATTTAGCAAGCTGCCCCATACCTCGAAGGTGGATGCATCAAATGAAATCGACGCCATATGCAGCATAGTTTCTTCTGCCGTAAGCGATACATAAGATACATGTTTAACGAGCCGGATCACGCCGCGATGAGGAATGAGTACCCCTTTCGGATTTCCTGTCGAGCCGGAAGTATACATCAAATACGCAAGGCTTTCTGGAGCGGCATGCTGCTCCAAATTCGCATCTGATTCCATGCTAATCGCTAGTTGGTCACACTCAGGGCATACGACCTTCAAGCCTTCTGGCAGCCGCGATACCAAGCTTTCTTGTGCGAGTACTATCGTAATGCCTGCGTCTTGCAGCATATAATGGATTCGCTGCTCAGGGTAGGCAGGATCAAGCGGGACATAAGCCCCGCCAGCCTTTAAAATCGCTACCATACTGATGATCATTTCGAACGAACGATCCATATACAAGCCGACTTTGCTTTCCGTCCCTACCCCACACTTTTTCAAATAATTTGCCAGCTTGTTGGCCCTGCTATTCAGCTCTTGATAAGTGAGTGAGGCATCCTTCCATAGCAAAGCGATGTTGTCAGGATGAAGTTCAACCTGCTCCTCAAAGAATGCAGTGATGGAATTGTTCATACAGCCCCTCCTAATTGCTCCTCCATAGTTCTAGCAATTGTTTTTCTTCATCCTCGGTAATGAGCCGCAAGTTTTCTATGCTCTCGTCAGGATATGTCGTCACTTGTTCTAGCCAATTCACAAAATGCCCGATCATTCGTTTTATGGTGGCATACTCAAACAAATCCACATTGTATCCAAACGAAAACAATACAGAGTGCTCATTCATCACTTCGATTGAAATAGACAAGTCAAATTTGGCAACTTTGATGGCAAGCGTCACAGGCTCAACTTTTCGATTCGGCCATTCCTTTACATTTCGCAGATGAGTATTCATTGTAAAAATCGTTTGAAAAACAGGTGAGTAGCTTGTATTTCGTTCTGGTTGAAGGGCTTCTACTATTTTTTCGAACGGTACGTCCTGATTCTCTTGTCCACGCAATGCTTTTTCCTTGACTTGGGTGACCAATTGCCTGAAGCTCGGCCCTTCTTCTACATTCACCCGGTAAACAAGCGTGTTTACAAAGAACCCGATCAATCCTTCCATTTCTTTGCGATTGCGATTGGCGACCGGACTACCGACCAAAATGTCTGTTTGTCCGGTATAGCGGGAGAGGAAGCCTTGGTAAGCTGCCAGTAAGGTCATGAACAGGGTTGTCCCTTCCTGTCTGCTGAATGCTTTTACTTTCGCTAATAAGGCAGGCTCCACTTGTATATGCTGCATATCCCCTCTATAGCTTTGAATGACTGGCCGTGGATGATCGAATGGCAACTGTAACACGGGAAGGTCACCCGCCAGCTCATTTTTCCAATACACCAGCTGCTCGTTTACTGTCTCATCCGTTAACCAATCCCTCAGCCATACTGCATAATCCCCGTATTGAATAGCCAATGGCGGTAGATCGGCTGGCGTGCCACTGACTGCTTCTTCATAGAAAGCCATCCACTCGTCCAGCAAAATATCCTCTGACCAACCATCGAAAACAATGTGATGAACGGCACACAAAAGAACATACTCAGACTCTTTCTTTTTAATCAGCTCCGCTTCAATCAGCGGCCCTTGACTCAAGTCAAATACGCGCTCAGCATTCCGTTGAATATGATGAGTGACGTTCCTTTCCCCTTCTTCCATAGAGAGATGGCTGAGATCAATGACAGGCAACGATATCGGTTGATAAGGCTTGACGAGCTGTACAGCGGTATCATTTTGTTTTGCGAATACCGTACGAAGCATTTCATGACGTTCAATCAATCGGTTAAAGCCTTTTTCCAATCCGCTAACGTCCCAAGCACCGCTTAAACGCCAGACATACGGAATGTTGTAGACGTTGCTCCCAGGCTCCAGTTGGTCAAAAAACCATAGCCGCTGCTGCCCAAAGGATAGCGGAATCGGTTTCGTCCTATCCACTTGGTGCAATGCGGGCAATTGAGCCGCTTTTCCGCCTAAGCGCAATTCGGATATCCGCTTGGCCAGGCTCTCGATGGTCGGGCATTCGAAAATATCTCGCAGAGGGAGATGCTGACCGAACACTTCTCGTATGCGCGAGGCGACCTGCGTCGCTAATAGAGAATGGCCTCCCAAATCAAAGAACGAATCAGATACGCCAATTTGGTCGATGTGCAAAATGTCGCTCCATATGAGTGATAGTAATTCCTCTGTTGTGTTGCGAGGGGCTGAATAGTGATGGCTTACCGTATGGCTGTCAGGTAGTGGCAAAGCTTTGCGATCCAATTTGCCACTTGATGTGAGCGGCATTTTCTCCACCTGTACAAAATACGAAGGAAGCATGTAAGGTGGCAGCTGTTTCTGCAGAAGGAGCTTATACTCTTCGACCGATGTGGTACCACTGTAATAGGCAATTAACCGTTTATCTCCCGGCTCAAATTCTTGGGCTATCACAGCGACTTCCCCTGCGCCTGGCTGCTTCCTCATGAGCGCTTCAATCTCTCCCAATTCAATTCGATACCCGCGAATCTTCACTTGGTTGTCCAATCGGCCAATATACTCAATATTGCCGTCTGGCATCCACCGCGCATAATCTCCTGTCCTGTACATTTTTTCTGCCGATAAACGACCATATGGATTTGGGATAAAACGCTCTGCTGTCAGCTCGGGCTTTCCTACATACCCTCGAGCAAGCCCTACGCCCCCAATCACCAACTCTCCCATGACGCCAACGGGCTGCAAGTGACATTCTTTGTTCATGATATAAGCCTGCGTATTATCAATCGGTTTCCCAATGGGAATGACCGTACTGTCCGCGTGACAATCATAGTAGGTCACTTCAATGGTCGTTTCCGTCGGACCATACAGATTGTGGAGAGTCGTTTGATTCCGCTGTTGAATCAATTGATGAAAACGTTGAACCTGCTCCGTAGTCAAAGCCTCCCCAGTCGTGTACACGCGCTGTAAGCTTTTGATTTCTTCCGCACAATCGTTGCTTTCCAGATGGTCTAAAAAGATGCTGAGCATTGATGGAACAAAGTGAATATACGTGATCTGGTGTTTGGCGACCGTTTTTACAATCAGCTCCGGGTCTTTTTCAGCATAAGGAGCGAGAAAACATAGCTTGCTTCCGGTGAAAAACCATAAAACTAATTCGGTTACCGAAACATCAAAACAATAGGGAGTTTTTTGCATGATCGTGTCGTGTTCGCCCATAGGATAGCGATGAACCATCCAGTTCATGCGATTGACGACAGAGCGATGTTCAATCATGACGCCTTTTGGTGCTCCCGTCGAGCCTGAGGTGTAGATGACGTAAGCCAAATTTGTCGAGTGAGCAACTGGTTCAAGATTGTCGCATTCTACTTCTTGCTCAGGCATATTCTCACCAAAGTACAGAACCGGACCATTGAAATCGATCGCTGTCCTGAATTTCTCTTGCATGACGACTACTTTCGTATCACTATCCTGAAGAATATAGGACAGTCTTTCTTTCGGTGCCATCGTGTCCATCGGCATATAAGCGCCACCAGCTTTTAAAATGCCAAGGATACCAATCATCATGTCAGGTGAACGTTCCATCATTAACCCGACTAATGTATCCGGTTTCACTCCCAAGTTTCGCAATCTTATTGCCAGGAAGTTGGCACGCTGGTTGATCTGCCGATAAGTCCACTGCTCGTTTTCAAATATGACCGCGATTTGCTCTGGTGTCCGTTCAGCTTGCTCCTCGAAAATTTGATGAATGGTTTTCTGATCCGCAAACGCAACAGAAGTGTCATTCCACTTCTGAAGTATTTGATTCTGCTCAGACACGGTCAACATTGGCATAGAATGGAGCGTCTGGTCACTGTGGGTAAGAACACTTTTCAGCAATTCTATATAGTGCTCAATCATGCGGCGCATGGTAGATTCGTCATACAAATCCGTATTGTATTCCCAATCCAAGCTGATACTCCCGTATTCCTCCTTCGTTAATAGAGAATCGGAGAGCTCGGAGTGGTTCGTCACTACCACGTTAATATCAAATTTTGCCGATCCGTTGCTAATGCCTTCGGTGAGTTGAATATTCAAATCGGATACAGGTAAATGGGTAACTTTCGTGTCTTGAAAGCTAAACATGACCTGGAATACAGGGTTCCGGCTTTGATCGCGCTTCAGTTTTAACGCATCGACTACCTGATCGAATGGAATTTCTTGATTCTCATAGGCTTCCAATGCTGACATTTTGACTGCTTGCAAAACATCCTGAAACGTCATCTGATCGGTAAACTGCGTCCGAATCACAATATTGTTTACAAACATCCCGATCAAGTCTTCGGTGTCTTTCCAGCGCCGATTCGCGATACCCGAACCTACGATAATATCTTCCTGATTCGAATACCGATGCAGCAATGTCTGAAAGGCAGCCATCATGACCATAAATAAGGTCGTATTTGTTTTCATGCAGTAATCACGCAATTGAAGATACAACTCTTCCGGTATTAAATGGGTGAACATGTTCCCGTTAAATGTTTGATTGACCGGGCGTGGTCTGTCGGTTGGCAGTTCCAGAATCCCGTTGGCTCCGTTCAACAGATTCTTCCAGTATGTTAACTGCTTATTCTCCTTGCCTCGTTTAAACATCTCGTTCTGCCACACGCAATAATCTGCGAATTGAATCTGCAATTCCGCGAGTGGAGATGGTTTATTCTCCAGATACGCACTGTACAGCGTAAAAAGTTCTTTCAGGAATTTTCGGAACGACCATCCATCATGAATCAGATGATGCTCTACAAACAGAATGACCGATTCCCTATCAGAGATCTTGTAAACCAGCCATCTAGCCAACGGCAGCTGCGAAATATCGATCGGCTTCTTGATCTCTGCTCGAATCAATCTCTGCACTTCACGTGCACGATCACTCTCAGGTACATGAGAAACATCAATAACGGGCAATTTCACATCGAATGGTTCATAAATGACCTGATACGGCCGCCCATTTTTCTCAAGAAAAACGGTTCGAAATATTTCATGTCTACGTACAATCTCGGTAAAACATTGATTCAAAATGGGGATATCTAGCATCCCTCGCACTTTCATGGTTGCCTGAAAGATATAAGCCAAATTATTGGAGCTTAACTGTTCTAAAAACCACACTCTCTCCTGCGAATAAGAAAGCGGCAAATCTCTGTCTCGTGATGCCCTGCTTATGGCAGGAAACGCATCCATCGAGTATGTATCCTCTGCGGCATTGATGACTGGCATGATGCTTCGGATTGTCGGATATTGAAACAGGGTAGACAACGGGAGTTCTTTTTTGAAGACTGCGCGGATTCTTGCTATAACCTGCGTCCCTAACAGTGAATGTCCGCCTAATTCAAAGAAATTATCCTCTACACCAATCTCCTCATATCCAAACAAATCCTTCCAAATGTCCAAGAGCTGCATTTCCAGTTCTGTTTCCGGTTTTTTAAATTCTGCTGAAATATGCGGTCTGCTATTTCCTACCTCTGGCAGTGACTTTATATCAATTTTTCCGCTGGGCATAAGCGGGAAAACATCCATTTTCACAAAATACGCTGGAACCATATACTCCGGAAGCTGAGCCTTCAAATAATCACGCCATTCCGTTATGCTTCCAGACCCTATCACATAGGCGATAAGCTTGTTATTTTCATAGGAATCCTTTTGGGCCACTATAATGGTTTGCTCAATAGATGGATGAGTGCTTAAAATCGTTTGAATTTCCTCAAGCTCAATCCGGTATCCTCTCACCTTGACCTGATTGTCATTGCGACCAAGATACTCCAGATTACCGTCGGCTGCATACCGAGCCAAATCTCCCGTTCGATACAATCGCGAATCTGCCTCTGGACGATAAGGATTGGCAATGAAACGCTCTTCGGTTAATTCAGGACGGTTTAAATACCCCCTTGCTACACCTGCTCCACCAATATAGAGCTCGCCAGCCACTCCGACGGGTTGGATTTGTAAATGCTCATTGAATACGTACAATTGTGTCTGACAGTTTGGCTTTCCAATGGGGATCAAAGAGCGATGATCCTCAGGCATACATTTGTAGCTGGCAACTTCGACGGTAGTTTCCGTTGGACCATAGGTGTTATATAAGATTGTCCCATGAGGAATAGTCAGTAGATGCGTAAATTTCTGGGCAACTTGAGGTGGAAGCACTTCCCCACCGGCAGTGACATATTTCAGAGAGGATAGGGCAGGGGACATACAATCATTCTCGATATAATCCAAGACTACTTTTAACATGGATGGCACAAACTCAAGATGGGTAATGTTATATCTCTCCACTGCTTTTACCAGCAGGGCAGGGTCTTTCTCTTCGCCGTTAGGGAGGATGTACAAGCTCGCACCTTTCACCATCCACCAATAGAGCTCCCAGACAGACGCATCAAAAGAAATAGACGTTTTCTGCAAGATTCTGTCTGTATTCGTCAGTTCACTACGCTTCTCCAGTGTTTGAAGAAAATTCATGATGGAGCGATGTTCGATCATGACCCCTTTCGGATTGCCAGTCGAGCCCGAAGTATAGATTACATAGGCCAGATCGTTACCATTCACTTGGTTTTCAGGCTTTTCCATGCTTTCACTCGAGATTGTTTCAGAATCATCAGATAAATTAATAGTTTTTATTCCGTCAGGTATTCTCGCGGCAGATGCTTCATCCGCGATGACGATTGGAAATTCTGCATCTTCTATCATATAGCGGAGTCTTTGAACAGGATAAGCAGGGTCCATCGGGACGTAAGCGCCTCCTGCTTTCAACACGCTCAAGATGCTCACGATCATTTCAATGGAGCGCTCCAGGCATATGCCAACGAGCGTCTCACTCGTAACACCTATCTTTCTAAGATGATGGGCCAATTGATTCGAGCGTATATCCAATTCCTTGTAGGTAACTTCCTCTTGCCGGAAAACGAGTGCGATGGCATCTGGATGACGATTAGCTTGGCAATTAAAGGCAGCTAAAATGGTATCAGGAAGCTCAAAAGCCTCGTCACTCCTGCACCACTCGTCTAGCAATTCTCTTTCCTGACTTTTGGAGATCAATCGCAATTGATCGACAGGTGTTTCCCTATTCGTTACAACCTGTTCCATCCAGTTACAAAAGTTCTCCAGCATTCTTCGGATGGTTTCTTGTGTAAACAATCTGGCATTGTAGGTGAAAGATATGCGCAAGACGTCTGCCTCTTCAACATCCACACGCAAATCTACAGTTGACTCGTCGTACTCGATAGAAAGCTTGTCTATCGTGACTACATTTCCGGCTTTTCCGACTCTCAATAAGGTATGAAATAATGGCGTGGCTGCTGAAAGACTTGCGAACATCTGTCCCTTCTCTGCTTTATCCTTGCCCTCGGTTAGTAGCTGTTTAAAATTCATAGCTCCATCAACAAGGACTCGATTTATCCAAAACGCAGAGTCTCTCACCGCACCAATCCGAATATCCTTTTGACCCGTATACCTGTAAAGATAACTGTGATAGGCAGCTAACAGTACAGTAAACAGATCGGCCTTTTCTTGTATCCCCACCTGTATGGCTTGCTTGCTCACCGTATCTGAAAGATCAATCGTTTGAGTCTCGCCCGCATATCCAGTATGGTGATGCCTGGAGATATCTAGCGGAAGCTGTAGCAATGGAGCTTCTCCAGCTAATTCTGACAGCCAATGGTTCTTTTGCTCTTCCATGGACATGGTCATCCTCCCTTTTCGCGTTTGGTAATGATGGGAATCTCCAAAACGAGCGAAGATCCTCACCTGTTCTGATTAATCAACACGACACCTCCCCTCCTCTTAGCAATGTCTGCAAAGGAATCAATGAGTGGCTTCATCGCACAGCATATGAAATAATCAGGCCAGCGTCTGATAATCGGTCTTTGTCAGTGCTGACACGCTTGTGGAGTATGCAATTGGAAGAATACCAAGAATGACAGTTTGATGAATCGACAATTCTAGCCCACGACTGTAATCTCGCCGCGGGGTGACTCTTCTTTTTAGGTGAATTGGAGTTTAGATTTCATGTGGGAGTTGAATGATTAGCGCTTTATACACTAGTTGATTGGATTGCTATGATGGGAGATGGAGTGTAGAGTGAGGATGTTGTTATGTGTAATCAAACCAATGCAGGACACTGCACTTGATCATGAGAAATGGTTCTTTCGAATCAGAGTTGCTAAACTAGCTACTGACTCTATGAAAGGAGGGAAGCTTGTTGAAATGCAAAGGAGTTGTTAGGAAAGAATCGCAGAAAATTAACCATATCAAGTATGAATTGTAATCTTTTTACATTTATAGATATTATATCATGTCAGAATTTTATGTCAAATAGGATCATATTGAGTCGTCTTTGCTCAACCGGAAACTATCATTAGGAAATTTTTGCACATAAAAAATATAAGACATTTCTTCTCCCTTGTGCTAGGTTCGTTTCACAGCTTACCTAACGCCAAGAAAGGAAAAATGTCTCAGACATTTCTAGGAAAAGTTATACACACCTACGCCCAACGACACAGCCAACAAAATACCAAAGTACCACTTCGTAAACCGAAGACTAAACCACGAGCCTTCCCACCATAAGATCCCCAAAAAAATGGCGCCAATCAAGATGCTAGTTGCAAAAGCAAGGAGTGCATTTTCCATATTTTTTCTTCACCTTTTAAACAGAATGGAAAAGAGGCTGCCCTCCACAGTAGATCGAACAGCCCCTTTTCATTTACCAGACCGTAATGTTAATCGTAATAGTCTCGCCGCCGTATTCCACTGTAATGGTTGTTTTACCAGATTCCAGTGCGGTCACGACACCATTTTCTACAGTCGCAATCTCAGGATCTTCCACTGTCCATTCGGCATCCTTGGTAACGATCTCCTCGTATCTATTTTCATAGACCGCGTACAGGACGATCTCTCCAGTATTGTCTGCCTCCAAGCGCAGCGAAGAGCGCGATACTCGCAAATCTTTCACTTTCTTTTCCTCTACGACGAGCACACGATTAGTTACCTTTTTACCGCCGTATTTCGCAGTAATGACAGCCTTCCCGGAAGCCAGCGCTGTCACTTTTCCCTCTTTTGTTACTTCGATGACCTCTTCATTGCTAGAGGACCAAGTTGCTTTCCCTGTCACCTCTTCGGTGTTCTTGTCATTGAAGACGGCTGTCAGCGTTAGCTGCTTCTCCTCATCGATCTCCAGCACCAAATCCTTGAAGGAGGTCGTCAACGAACGAATCGTTTTCGTAGAAACCGTCACCGGAATCTCCAGTTCCTCGCCCATATAGCGAACGATAACGATGTCTTCTCCTTCTTCTTTGCCTGCCGTAATGCGACCCTGCTTGACGGTAACCAACCCGTTTTCCGTGTCGTACTCAACATTTTTGTCTCGCGTGATGTCTTTGCGTTTTTTGCCTTCTACCTTATAAACTCGTAAGGTTGTGGTTACTCTCGGCTTAATCCAGAAGGACGGTTCGTTTGTTTCCAACTGGAAGGTGGGTATTTCCTTAACGGTTACTTCCACCGAAGCGGTTTTGTTCCCGTCTACGGTCGTCACTGTAATCGTCGCAGTTCCAGGAGCTGCTGCCTTGATCTTACCATCCTCATCTACCTCGACGATCTCAGAGTCGCTGCTTTCCCACTTGACCCGTTTGTTGGTGGCATTCGTTGGTTTTACTGTGGCTCGAAGGCTTTCTGTATCGCCAACATGCAATGTTAACTGCTCTTCCTCCAGCTCAACCCCGGTCACCGGCTCTCCTGTTGGTGGATTCGGCACATTTGGCACGTATAGCTCAATGGAATCATCCAGTTCAACGGTGTTTCCTGCCTGGTCGCGAAGCTGGATCAGAACCTTTTTCATTCCATTGCCATACGGCAAGTTCCACGCTACTGTTCCCGTCACTTTTTCCCAGTTGCTCCACTTGCCTTGGTCATTGGAGATACGCATCTCGACATCTCCCAAATTGTCCGAAGCAGTAACATGCAGTCTCACGCTGGTGGAGCTGGTTAGACGATCATCATTGTTGATGACGAACGTTCCTGTTGGTGCTGTTTTATCCAAAGTAAACGTGATCTTGATTTCGTTACCGGAAGCATCTACAACCCGTAGTTCATGCTTACCTTCACTTGTTACCCGGTCGCCACTTGCAAACGGAGCACCGTTCAACGTCGCGGTTCCTTCGTTGAATGTGATTGTTACGTCATCTTTGTAAATGCCTTTGTCCTCGACTCCAGTAACAACAGGCGCATCTGCATCCAGCTCGATCGTATCGGAAACGGTTGTAATGTGCCCTGCCCGGTCTGTGATCTGCATCTCGACAGTCTTGGTTCCATCACCGGACTTCAACTGCCATGCTTTGGTCGCAGTTACTGCCTCCCAATCGCTCCAGTCGTTGTCACCATTTGCGAAGCGAATTTGTACATCACTGGTACTGTCGTTCGCTGTGATAGCGAGCGTAACATCACGAGACTTGGTGGAATTGTCTCCGTTATTGATCGTGATAGATCCAGTCGGCGCCAACACATCCAGTACAATCGTATCACTTAGCTTTGTAACGTTCCCCGCTTTGTCCCGCAGCTTGACATAAACCGTTTTGGTACCGTTTGTGCTGCCATCAGCCAGCTTCCATGCTTTTGACTCCGCAAAACGCTCCCACGTACCCGAATTGTCATCGGCGTTAGAGATCGCCATTTCAATGTCGTTGGTATTGCCTGACGCAGTAAGTTGCAGTGTAACGTCTTCTGTTTTCGCAAATTCGGCTCCGTTATCGATGCTGAGCGTTCCTGCCGGTGGTGTTTTATCCAGCGTGAAACGGATCGTCGTACGATTTTGCGCATCATCCGTGACGACCAGCTCATACGATCCTTCCGCAGTGACGACAGAACCGCTCGTAAACGGATTGCCGTTTAGTAATGCTGTTCCCTCATTGAAGGTAATCGTTACGTCGCTCGCATAGACACCATCCTGGGTGACTCCTGTGACAACTGGTCCAGCGGAATCCAGCGTGATTTGCTTTTGAAGGGCCAAGCGGTTTCCAGCCCGATCTCTTAACTCCAGATAGACTGTTTTGGTTCCATCTCCACCGCTCAGCTCCCATGGAACGTCGCCTTTTGTCGGCGCTGTTTTCCAATCGCTCCACGTCAGGTTGTCATTCGACAAGCGCATTTCCACACCATGAGCATCAGCCGACTCCACATTCAACGTAACCTTGCTCGTGTTGGTATACGACTGACCTTGATTGATCTCAAAAGCCCCCGTAGGGTTGGTCATATCGAGTGTGATCTCATCGGTAAAGCTGGCAATATTCCCCGCTTTGTCCTTTACTTCCATGGAAACCGACTTGGTTCCGTCTCCAGTCAGCAAGGTCCATGCCTTTGTTGTGGTCAGCGTTTCCCAAGAAGTCCAATTGGCTGGATCGCTCGTATCATGGGAAAAGCGCATCTGTAATTCATTGCTGAAATCGGTAACGGCAATTTGTAATGTGGTTGCTAGTGTATTGGTATAATCGGCGTCACCATTGATCTTGAGACTGCCCGACGGCTTCGTTTGATCAATCGAAAATGCAAGCATTGCTGTATTGCCCGCTTCATCCGTGACAATCAGCGTATAAGCGCCATCGTCATTGACGATTTCTCCGTCAGCTATCGTCTTTCCGTTCAAGGTCCCCTTTCCTTCGTTGAAGCTGATCGTCACACTCTGATTGTACAGCTTGTTGTTCTCTACCCCTGTGACTACAGGCGCAACCGTATCGAGTGTAATTGTTGTCTGTAAATCATGAGTGTTGCCAGCTTCATCGATCAACTGTAGATAGACCGTTTTCTGTCCATCCCCATTTGTTAGCTTCCAAGACTTGGCGGTGGCCACATCCTCTAGCGCACTCCAGCTGATGTTATCGTTGGACAGCTTCATTTTCACCTTGCTGGAAACGTCAGTGGCATCGATTTGCAAAATGACATCTTGGTTATTCGTATGAGTGGCTCCGCTATTGATCGCAAGTGTTCCAGTCGGCGCGGTTTTATCCAGGGTAAAGGTTACCGTTGTCGTATTCCCCGCTGTATCCGTCACTACCAGCGTGTACTTGCCCTCCACACTCACCTTTGTGCCACTGACAAAAGGAGTACCATTCAATGTTGCTGTGCCGTCGTCGAAGACAGGTGTGACATCTGCCGTGTAGAAGCTGCCATTCGCTACCCCTGTCACAACAGGTGGCGTTTTGTCCAACACGATGGTACCAGATGTATAATACATATTCCCTGCACCATCACGGAACTTCGCGTAGACTGTTTTTTGTCCGTCTCCACTAGCCAAGTTCCATTCCAGCTTGTTGTTGACAGGAACAGGTATCCAGCTGCCTGTAAAGCTGTTATCATTCGACAACATCACTTCTACCGGGCCGTTTGCATCACTTCCCTGAATGGTAAGCTCTACCTTTTCTGATGTAGTGGCTACGTTCCCATTATTGATCTCGATGGTTCCTGTCGGTGGTGTTATATCCAGCACAATGCTATCCTGCGCTTTCAGGACAGTTCCTGTTCCGTCACGCAGCTCCATGAAGACCGTTTTGGTCCCTTCTCCTGCTTGGAGGCTCCAGGTAACAGGCGTCTCAAACATCTTCCATTCGCTCCAAGGACCGCCTTCCACGTTCGTCAAACGATATTCGGGCTTGGCTGCGTCAGGATCATCATGGGCCATGGTGAGCGTCACATTTGGTGAATTCGTAAACGCAGCACCGCCATTGATGGTAACCGTTGCTGTCGTTGGTGGTTCATCTACATCCGTCACCTGGATGGTCATCGCCTTGGTGAATATATTGCCAGCCGAGTCTGTTGCGGTGATCGGTACAGCGTAAGTCGATTTCGTTTCAAAATCAAACGTTTCTGTCGCCTTCAGTTGATTTCCGTCAACAGTAAATGGCACCGTAGTGTTTTGAATACTGAACGTAACGGTGTCTCCTTGATCAGGATCTACTGCCGAAAGCGTACCAACTACCGCTCCTATTTGATTGTTTTCGGGAATCGAATTGGACGATAAGAGGATATCGGTTGGTGGAGTGTTAGGAGCATACGTGATTTCTAGCTGAGAAGCATAGCTAGCATTTCTTTTGTCGTAGAAAATGATTTGAGGCTGATACAAGACAGGAACAGGTGGTGCTGTTTGTCTTCCTCTTAAAACAAAGGTAGCTTTTTTGTCTGGAATATTACTCATGACAAAGCTGGTTACATCAAACGATTTCCACCCTGTGAAATTAGTGGGAATAAACTCATTTGTTATGATTCTTTCCTGATGCGAGGGCAGCACAGTCGCAAAATCATCTTTCCAATTGTCATCAAACGAGCCCCATAGATCAATGAAAGGCATATCTCCGCCTGTTGCTTCTACCTTATGCACATAAATTTTCAGAACAGCAGACTGAATTTTCCTCTCACTTTTCACGCCGCTCAGGTCAAAACTTAGAGCAGCATTCGCAGCCCCATAATCCCCACCAGAGTCTCGCGCATAGCCGACGATCAGCGTATTGGGAACACCCTGATAATCCAAGCCATCAGGATAGGCACCAAACGCATCCACGAACTTGTCTGCCTCTACTCCAATCTCTAGAAGTTCCGCTGCGTTGGCTTTTTCTTGAATAAGCATAGGTTGGACAATTGCAAACAGCAAAGTAAATACCAACAAACGAGCCATCATTCTTTTCATCAATAACGTTGTCCTCCTTCCTTCTTCATTTCAACTCCCCTACTGTCGACACATTCCCCCAGCAAAACATCTAGGTGAAACAAAAATATGGTAACAACAGTCTTTTGCAAAAAATACTAACTAAAGTTATGTCTTTTCGTGATTGATTTTTTTCAATAAAAAACCCCACCGTACTGTTGCAAGCAAAAGGAACCCCAAAAATGGGGTTCCAATTTAGCGGGTGTTATTTAAGGGTTAGCTCCTTCTCCCATGTCTTTTTATTGCCTTGCTCATTTTGAAAGACCAAGATCAATTTCCCCTTTTCCCCCTTCAACTCATCCTTGTAAAAGAAACCGGTAAACTGTCCATTGCCGCTAATGTAAAAGCCATTCCCACCAGAGATACCCTCTGTGTCGTTTTTGATCGCTTGCTCTATCGTGTTTACGATGTCAGTTTTCTCAGACTTCCACTGCATGCTAGCTAACGAATAGCCGGCAGGTAGCTGTTCAATAAAGAAATCGAAGCTATTCCCCTCGATGGGTTTCGGTTCCTGGTCGACCACGACGAGAATTTCTTTTTCCTGCTGTTCTGTGGCAATGTCTTTTGCAACTTTCTCCGGTTGTTTCTCCGTGTTTTCTTTGTTTTCCTGAGGAGCTTGCTGCGGCACTTGACCAGTCGATTCTGAAGGGACCGGTGTGCCACAAGCACTAGTAACGAGTGATAGAACCAATACAGCCAGTAAGCTTTTCATATTATTCTTTTTCAAATTCATTGTCATTTCCACCTTTGTTTTCATTTTCATCCAACGTGAAGGAAAAAGCGACTCCATTCACGGTATTTTCCGCACCATAATCACTGCCATGCAGATCGAGGATATGTTTACAGATCGCCAAGCCGAGACCCGTGCCGCCAGACTTCCGCCAGCGAGAGCTATCTACTCGATAAAATTGCTCCCATATCCGCGTTAGTTGATCGTCTGGGATGTGCGCTCCTTCATTTTCGATTCGAAATCGGATGCACTCCCGCTCGAGGACCCCGGTAATCCGAATCTCACTTGATGGATTGGCGTGCCGGACTGCATTACCGAGCAAATTCACGATCACTTGCTCAATACGTCTTGGATCTGCCCATACGTTGAACTCTTCAGGTAAGGCAAGCCATAATCGTACCTGCTTGTTTGCCAGCTGTAGTTGAAAGGAAGCGGCTACGCGATCTATTATTTCCGATACGGAACACGATTGTCTACGAAGCAAAATGGCTTTGGCTTCGAATTTGGACAACTCCAGCATATCCATAATGAGCTCGTTCATCTTGTCGACTTCGCTTAAAATGACGTCCATGTATCGCTCCCGCTTTTCATGTGCGACATCATCTTTTAATCCTTCCGCAAAGCCCTTCACAATACCAAGCGGGGTCTTGAGTTCATGAGAGATGTTTGCAATCAATTCTTTGCGAAGCTGCTCCATTTTTTCCTTATGCTCTAAATCCTCGCGAAGAGTGACATTGGCACTTTTCAGATCTTTTAATGTCTGATCCAGCTTACCAGCTAACGTATTCAGATGGCGAGAGAGCTCACCGAATTCATCCCGCGAATGAATCGAAGCAAGTTCTGTGAAGTCCAGATTAGCCATACGTGAAGCGGAATGACTCAACGTAACTAATGGTTGCGTGATGATCTTCGAAAAGACAAAGGACAGCAGCAGTAAGATGACGAGGATGACTGGCGTCGCGTATAGGGAATAGCTGGTCAGCATACTTACCGCATCGCTCACTGGTTGCAACGTCGTCACCGCCAGTATATAATTCGCCCCGCCCTGATAGGAGAATCGATGAATCACGATGGCATAGTTTACACCACTCCACGGATCAGTCCACTTCCGCTGGATGAATGATCCGCTTTTCATCTGTGTAATCTCGTCGGATTGCTGCGTCAGCCATTGTCCGATTTGATCAGCTACGAGAGAATCCTGATAAAAAGGGTTATGTGCCCGCTGCTGACTAGGCAGCATGAGTTCAGAAATAACTGCCGTAACCCGGGTTAGTCCATTTTCGGTCACATTTGTGGATGGACTTTGCCTCGCAATCCGTATCGGCTTCATGATCGTATTCTTCTCATCCATATAGATTCCGTCGATGGTAATCGTGTCTCCAACATGGAGTCCTTCAGGAAGATCGGTGCTTTTCATTTCTTTTAGCGGTAAGGTAATCACTTGATTTTTATTTGCTACTTTCATTTCCAGAAAATAGGGGTCGAGATTCAATTGCCTGAGCTGCTCATCTACGATCGCGATGCTGGCATCTGTGCGATTCATCAATGTACCCACCAGCTTATCCAGCTTGTGCTTGTCGGGAGGGAGTTTGGCGTACTCATCTGGGAAAGATGCCATTGCTTGCGAGAGCTCGCTTACTTTCGCATTTAAATAAAAGCGCTCAAAGAAAAACTTTTCCCCTATCAATATCAAAGCGTAGAGCAAAAAGACAAAAACAAAAGTGGCGGCAAATAATTTTGTCACAACGTTTAGTCGAAGTCGTTTCATCGCTTTGCCTCAAACTTATATCCAAAACGGATCATCGTCTGAATCAGATGCTGCTCTGTATCCAGCTTGGCCCGCAGTTTTTTCACATGGGTATCAACAGTGCGATGGTCGCCAAAGTAGTCCATCCCCCAAACCCCATTCAATATGCTATCTCGGGACAAGACCGTCCCTTCATGCTTGATGAAGAACAGAAGCAGCTCATACTCTTTTGGTGTCAATGAAACCGGGACGCCGGCAATCGTAACAGTGTGAGCTCGTTTGTTTACCGTCAATGCTCCAAACTGAGCGATATCATCTCCCCTCCCGATACTCCCTTCTGCTCTTTTCATCAGAGCTTTGGCACGGGCCACTAATACTTTTGGGCTAAACGGTTTGGTGACATATTCGTCTGCACCGAGCTCGAAACCCATCAACTGGTCATCGTCGTCTACTCTTGCTGTAATGATTATGATGGGAATGTCGGATTGCTGGCGGATTTTTCTGCACACCGACCAGCCATCCATCTCGGGCATCATAATATCTAGCACAACTAAATCGACAGGGTGCAAAGCGAAAAGCTCCATCGCCATTTTACCGTGCTGCGCTTCGTACACTTCCCAAGCTTCTTTTTTAAAATAATCCGATACAAATTCACGTATGAGCTCGTCGTCCTCTACGAGTAACACTTTCCGTTTCATTTCCGCGCTCCTTACTCGTGGTTGTGCATTTATTGCATAGATTACCAATTTATCGTGAAATTTACGAACCTGTATCTCACCGTTACCATTCCTATGACCGCCAACCTTGTTTTTACAAGATGAGTATAGATGGCTGATGTGACCGTTGTGTGTACTTGAGATGGATTTACGAAGAAAAACAAACACCCGAAAATGGCTTAGGCCACTGAAAACATGCAAAACGAGCCTTAGAATCGATTCTAACGGCTCGTTTTCTTTCGTTGGGACTTTTTCAGTGGCCTCCGTATAGGCGGGGGATTTACTGGTCGATCTCACTTTCTCTTAATCTGACGATTGCTTGTGCACGATTTTTTACCTGGAGCTTGCTAAAAATTTGATGCACATGCCCTTTTACCGTCCCCAGTGTGAGATGCAGCTTGTCCGCAATATCCGAATTCGATAACCCTTCACCGATCAGTGACAGCACTTCCGACTCTCTTTCCGTCAATTTTTCCAATGCAGGGGATACCCGAATTTGAATATCAAGCGTAGGAAATTCCTTCTCCACACTTTTGAGCAGCATCGAAAGATAGGCCATCTCTTGCTTGGATACGTTTTTGCTTTTATAGAGTGAATAGAGCATTTTGGCAACGCCAGGGCCTTCATCCAAAAAAGTGCGTACATAGCCTTCTGGCGCGGCTAACGTCACCGCCATGCGCATACACTCCATCGCTTCATGCTGCTGTTTTTGGATCATGTAAGCTTGGCTGAGCAGAAGAAAGGCTTCAATCCGACTCCCGAGCCGATCCTTTATTTCCGCCTCGTGCTTTAAGCTGGTTAGCAGCATAATGGCTGCACTGTCGTTTTTTAAATAGAGGTATACCCGGGCCAACGTCATTCGCTCAAATTCATGCCGGGAAGCGACAATATCTACATTCATTTTCGCATAGGGCTCGACCCATTTTTCTATTTCTTCCCGTCGATTTTCTTCGATCCATAATCGGACGCGGAACGTTTCTACAAAAGACATCCAATGAGGAGGCGCATCATGCTGGCGGCATAGCGAAGTGATTTCCTCCATGGCCAGCCACATCTCGTCGTTACGGTGCTCTGCTTTTCTCCATCGAGCCAACGTCAGATAAACCGGGACCAACACACCGAAGTTCAAAGAGATCGTGCCTAACTGAATCGCACGAGGTACGAAATATTTCAACTGCTCAAAATCATTTTGCTCATAATAAAGCTCGCCCAAAACGATAGAACCGTAGGCCAATATACCAAGACCACTGTGCTTCCAGATCGCCCTTAGTTTTGGATAGTATTCATTCACGTTAGACAAATACCCGCTCATGGCCACACGACTGCGCAGGACGTATGGCTCATCCGAATTAAGTTCAATGCCGACGATGAAGTAGCGGCTGAATTTTGGCTTCATGTGAACGGATTCTTCCATGTATTTGAGGGAAAGGTCTACATTTCCCCGCATCACTTCGATATATCCCCGAAGCACACACATTTCTACGCGGCAGTCGTCATAGCTCCCATGATTGATCCGAGTTGCTTCGTCAGCCAATTGAAGGAGGATTTCTGCCTGATCAATTTCATTGGACACAGCATGCAGCCAGGCAAAAGCAATGCACAGCTCGGGGTTGCTTTCCAACCAGGACGAATCAAAGTATTTCATCCATCTGCGCAGTGTAATATTTTCGTACTGTTTCAACATCCACGGTGCATGTGTTACGATCAAACGGCTCGCCCGGTTCCAATCCTTTCCGAGAAACGCATGCTCAGTCGCCTCCATGATCCACCCGTGACTTTCAAACCAACAGCTTGCAGAGATATGTAGGGCAGGAAGCAGTTCGTTATATGTTTTCCTTACGTGGGAAAGTAGAAGTTCTGCGAACAAATGGTGATAACGATACCACTCATTTACGCCATCCAGCGCGATCACAAATGAATTCGTTCGCTCCAGCATGCGAAGAATGTCGTGAGCGTCCGCCTCTCCGGTAACAGCTGCGCATAGATCGCCTGTCAGACGCGGCAGTATCGACGTTTTCAGCAAAAACATCTGCACCTTTTCTGGAAGTCGTTTCAATACTTCTTCCGTCAAATATTCTCCGACGTACTTGTCGTTACCGGAAAAATGATGAATGACCTTAGACGCTTCGGGCTTTCCTTGCATGGAAAGCGCTGCTAACTGCAAACCGGCTACCCATCCCTCCGTTCGTTTGCTTAGCAGGCCAATGGCTTGTTCTGACAAACTCAGACCCAGTTGCTCGCAGAATAAGCGCCGGCACTCCTCCTCATTGAAGCGAAGAGTGTCTGAGCCCAGTTGCTTTAACTGTTTCCGAACGCGTAGACGGTGTAAGGCAAAAGGAGGTTCCTCCCGCGTAATCAGGACGACATGCATATAGAAGGAAGCATGCTGGATCAGTGTCTGCAATCCTTCATGAATAGAAGGCTCCTTTATGAGGTGGTAATCGTCCAATACCAGATAAAAATCACGTTCAAACCCGGCAATTTCTTCGAGTAACACGGACATCAACTGTTCAGCAGAAGCTGTGTACTGTGGGTGAAGCACCGAGGAAGATTCTTTGCCCACGCCTTCCTGTGCCATATCAATTGCCCTAGCAAAATATCGCCAAAAGCGCACGGGATCATTATCTGATTCATCCAGGGAGATCCAACCGGTCGGTTTGCCGGAATTTTGCGTCCATTGACTGACTGCAGTCGTTTTACCGAAACCGGCTGGCGCACACACGAGAATCAATCTTGCGGCGCCAGCGTCATCGATTTCTTTCCATATCTGATGCCGAAGTAACAAGTCCGAACCATACTTCGGAACATGAAGCTTGGTTGCGATAAGTGGACTGTACGTTAATAAATCCATACGCATCTCCTGCCTAGAAGTAAAATGACATTCATGAAGGAAACATGGAGCGTAGCCTTTCTATTGATGACTGGAAGCGTAATGAGGTTGGCTAACGGGGGAAAATGGGATCATATAATGATAGGAAATATTGCTCAGATTAAAGATACAGCAAAGTCGCTCCTGCGTGGGTATTTTTTTTATGAAAGTCATCTAACCATTCTGTTGATTCGTCTGGCTTCTATCGCAACCTTTTTACTGTACAGCCTTTTATCCTGTTTGAGTTGCAGCACCTTGGCACACTGGTGCGCCTTTCTCAAAACGTTCTTGCTGTAGTTGTTTGTCGCTTTCAACATCTGATTAGCCCAGTGGTACGCTTCTCTAGCCAAAACCTCGTTGCTATCCTTTGCCTTCAAGCTGATATCCAACAAGGTCTCGCTCAAGCTTCTGCCCAAACCTGCACTCCTCCAGGAAGAAAAGAGTTTGAGCTCTGGTTCGCACTGCTTGACGCTCGCAAAAGCTTGGACCCAGTCCTGTTTGAGCAAATGGATTTCGGCGATTTTTAACCAAAGGAATACTTTGTCAAACGAATCTTCCTGCTCCGGGAGATCTAGTGTGAGGTAGTGAAGTGCCTTGTCGTACTCTTCCAATTGTTTTGCCTGATGATACAGCAGAGAATAATTCTTTTTGTCAGAGCCGAGCTGCTCCTCTAGCTTCTCCAGTAATTTTCTGGCTTCTGCCATGTTACCGAAATCACATGCTCTGTCCATTAACGTAATCAAGGACTCATCCTCGGGATTGGCGGGGTAATTCCTCGCCTTGGATTGAAACCATCGCTCCATATGTTCAGCCGAATACATCGTTGCCAGCTCCTCTTTCTTATTCTGAAAGAAAGAGCTGATTCGGTACAGATCATTCTCTTCGATATACGTGATAGCCTCTTCAATCCCAGCCGAAATAATATACTCGGTATCAAAACCATAATAGGTATCAAAATTGCTTAATTTTGCCTGCTCAAAGAGAGGGATATGGCTGACATCCTTATACTTCGCCAACAGGTAAGCCACGATGTCCATCGATTCATGTAATCCCTGATACGGATGGAACTTATGCATCTCAATCTCTTGGCTCATCAAATAGTACAGGAGCTCCTTGTCTGCTTCTGTCACAGTCTGATCGTATTGAAGCTGAACGATCAGTGCGTATCTTTTCAGCCCATTTTTGTCATAACCGTATGCATCCTTACATTTGCTGTATGCAAAAGAGCCCCAAAGGTCTTTGGAATGTTTGATCAATGGCAATTGCTCGGGTATTTGGTGGATTTCCATATGCTATTCTCCTCTCCCCTGCATGGGATATCTGCGTGCCTTGCTTCTCTTTTCCCATTCTAATCGTCTACAATTGACAATACAATTTTCAAAATGGTTAAATGTAATATGTTTACATTTCTTCAGGAGGTGCACAAAATTGGAGCAACAACCACCATCATCATCGGTACCAACAGAGTTTTCTCCGCTTGCCCAGCAGGAGCCACCCAAAAACATGGGAGATTTATCGAAATCGTACGACAGGGCGACGATTTTTTTTATGAGATGGGGAGCCCATGTTCTTGATTATATTCTTCTCGCTTGCTTTCTAACCGGCTTTCTCTCGTTTGGGGTTTCCATCACCAAAGACGTCTACAGTCTCTTTTTCTTCATCTTAGCCGCAATTATCCTATGTTCTTATTATGTACTGTTAGAAGGACTTACCGGATATACGATCGGAAAATTTACGTTCCGCATCATTGCTGTTAATGCAGAAGGAAGACCACCGGGGTTATGGAAATCATTTATCCGTTCCCTCATTCGTCTATTCGAAACAAATGTGTTTCTTCTAGGCGGATTGCCAGCCGGTATCAGTGTGTTGGCTTCCGACAAAAAGCAACGGTTAGGCGACCTGGCAGCGAATACATACGTCGTGAAAGTGAAGGATCTGAACAACGTCAGCAAAAAGCAAACCACCGTACTCGCTATTGTCTTTTCCATCGTAGCCGTTTTATCCATCGTTGGTTTCATTTTTGGAATGATCGATATCGCATCAAGACCGCCTACCGAAGAAATTTTCTATAGCAAGGATAAACAGTTTCAAATATCGGCCCCTTCGGATTGGAGCAAGGATTCAACCCTTCACGATGAACTTGATATAGGAATCTCCAATCGTAGTCGCGAAAAGTATTTATTGGTACTGTCAGAATCGAAACAGGATGTAGACAGTTCATTGACGCTTCAAGAATATGCCCAAGTCATTGAAGCAAACCTTCAAGAGGGAGTAGATAATGTATCCATTGATAAACAGATTCGTACTGTAGTCGACAACCAGGTGGCCATCCAATTCAATGCCAAAGGCGAAGTAGACGGCATTAAGGTCGCTTATATTGTGACATTAGTCGAAACGCCTACACATTTTCATCAAATCATGGCTTGGACAGAAGAAAAAAGATTTGCATCCCTCAAGCAAGAACTGCAAAAGGTCAGCGCAAGTTTTCGCGAGGTAAAATAGTGACAGAACACAGAAGCCACCTTCATCAGGTGGCTTCTTCCTCTTGCACTACTTCTCTATCGGCTCTTTATCACTGGCCTTTTTGTTGGCTATTTGATTTCCCCATGGAGGTTCGGCTCTCATCAAGTGCCGTATAAAATAATCCCATTTTCTGCGTATAAAATAAGGCTCCATAGAAAATCCGTGATGTCGGTTGGGCAATATCAGCATGTCAAAGTCTTTATCCGCTTTAACCAATGCATCCGCCATCCGAATCGTTTGGGAAGGATGCACATTATCATCCATATCGCCACTCACCAGCAAGAGCTTTCCTTTCAGATTCGCTGCCAGACGAGCATTGTCTTGATCTCTGTACAAGACCGGATCATACAATCCTTGATAGCGTTCTGCCCATGCTGCTATATACAGCCGTTGATCATGATTCCCACACGCGGAAACAGCAACCTTGTAACAGTCAGGAAATGAGAGAATGGCCCTTGTCGAAGCGTAGCCTCCCCCTGACGAGCCCCAGATGCCTACCCGGTCAACATCCACATACTGGTGGCGCTCAGCCAATTGCCTTACCGCTGCCACATGGTCAAGCAAGCCTCCTGCTTCCTCCAACTTTCTGTCTGAGACGTCATGGAATGCTTTCGAACGATAAGGTGTTCCCATTCCATCCAGAATCAATACGATAAAGCCCAGCTGCGCTAATGACTGTCCACCACCCAGCGGGTCATGGTTTCGGCCTGGATCGAGTGCGAAAGCTTTCGGTGTGTTGATGATCTGTGGTCCCCCGTAAATGTAATCGACAACCGGATACTTGCGGGAAGAATCAAACGGGAATGGACGCAGCATCACCCCATAAAGATCAGTCACGCCATCTCGTGCCTTGACGGTAATCCTTTCTGGAAATTGGTACCCCATCTCGAGCAGCATTTCCACATCAGCGTACTCCAATTCTCGAATGAGGCTGCCATCTACCGAGCGGAGAACAGTTACTGGCGGGAAATCAACCCGCGAAAACGTATCGACGAAATACTTCATAGTGGGAGAAAACACAATATCATGCTCTGCATCTTCAGGTGTTAGCAACGACAAACCAGTTCCATCCAGACGAACGCGATACAGGTGTTGATAATAAGGATCGCGTCCTTCCTCAAGCCCCCCTCCAGTGATGTACACCCATCCCTGCTGCTCGTCCACTGCCATCAGCCTACGTACCGTCCAGGGGCCCGATGTGATCGGATTGCGAATCGCTCCCGTTTTGCCATCGCAATGGTAGAGGTGGCTCCATCCATCACGCTCTGAATGCCAGATGAACGAGCCATCGGCCAATAATCGAATATTCGGATTAGACGCTCCGAGATTATGCAGGTCTTGGTTCAAAAACGTATCGCTTTGTTCTCGCAGTAGCGTGCAAACCTCACCAGTGCAAGCATCCGCTACGGAAAAATCGACCGAACGGGCATCACGGGACATCCGGGTGATATAGATCTGTTTGCTGTCGGATGACCATCCGGCCATTTGCATCCCCGGAGTGAGGGGTGAGACTGGGCATGCCTGTAAAGGCTCGCTTTCAATCCGGACTACGGTTCGACTTTCCAGATTACAGATGACCAGCTCTGCCAATGGTACGTATTGATCGCCAACTAGTGGATAACGGTACGAGTGCAGTACCGGTCTGGCCCCCTCCCCTTTCGGAACAGATTGGATCAGATGCATCTCGCGCACCTTTCTTTGGTCAAGCCTATGGGTCAGCAGCATCTTGGAATCGGGTGACCAAATCACCACTGGAGGAAGCTTACTGCCATTCAATCGCTCCGCCACGGTCGAGAGCCTACATTCAGGTTGGGTTCCGTAATCATAGTAAGCCTGGCCGTCATAGGTAAGCCTGATACGCCTTCCGGTTTCGAGCGATCGAACATACAAGTTGTGATCATATACGAACGCCACCCATTTTCCATCTGGAGACGGCCGTTCATCCATCGACGGCTTTTTAAAATGATCGATGGGCTTGCAGCTGTATTCCTGTAAATCACAGTTCCAAACCGTACCGTCCATCTCAAACTGGAATACCGATCCACTCTCAGTAAACATAAGTTCCCCAAGTGGCAACGTTTCTGCGCTATACGTTTTGCCTGCATTACCTGACAAACAGACAGCTAAGCGTCCGTGATCGAATGCTGGCTGACTCGTATTCTGTTCAGCATCCACGATCACATATTGCCTGCCAGTCCCCTTTTCCAGACGTAGTTCACGGATGTACCAGAACTGATTCCCACTGATCCAGTTTGGCCTGATAAAAGCATTGAATATTGCATCGTAATAATTGGCGGGATGCAAGCGTTGTGCCCTCTCATACTGTTCCCATGTGACAACATTCTCCATGCCAATCCCCCTCTTTCAAAGTGAGATACAAGAATCATGTGCTTCACATTTTCGAACGAAAAATTTCCTTAATTATCCATTTGTTACATACATACGTAAAGAGCGCGATAATATATCTCCAAATTTACTATTTTAGCACCTGACACGTGAATTTTTTCAAATGAAGAAAGAGGCGATCTCTCGCCTCTTCGCTCCTAACATAGATTTTATTCCTCTTCCGCAATCATGGTTTGGTTCCTACCCGCTCTCTTCGCCTTGTACATGGCCTCGTCAGCTACATGCAGCAGACCTTCTGGAGAAACAGCATGAGAAGGATAGTGCGCAATGCCTTGTGATACGGTTAGTCGCTGCCCGATTGGGTTTGTCCGTGTTTCCAAGGCACGACGTATTCGTTCGGCTACCTGATAGGCCTCCTCCAAACCAGTATGAGAAACGAGGACAACAAATTCCTCACCGCCAAAGCGACAGCTGACATCCTCAGGCCGAAGGGAGGAAGAAATGATTTTCGCAAAATGCCTCAACACTTCATCTCCAGCCTGATGGCCATATGTGTCATTAATGGCTTTAAATCGATCAAGGTCCATCATCATAATAGAAAAGGGGATTTGCTCCGCCATCCATTTTTGCATGGTTTCCTCGAGTGTTCTTCGGTTCGTTAGCCCTGTCAAAGGATCTGTTCGAGCATCGTGGGTCAATTGCTCCGTCTTCTTTTTGATATTGGTTAAGGCAAAGCGAATAGCACGAGATAACAGCTCAGCCTCTCGATTCCAATGCTGGCTACCCTCAGAGAGTTCCACCTCTTGTCTCCCGGCCTTACTCACAAGATTGGCCAAAGATACGAAGGGTTTGGCTATTTTGCGCGCAAGCCCGATCACAACCAGCATTAATAATAAAAAGGAAGGCAACATATACAACAAAACGGATTGAATATCACGATTTACTTGTTCTTGAACAACACTGATAGGTGACACGACAACGACACCCCAGTCATTCTCTGGAACCTTTACGTACGCAGCTAATACTGTCTGTCCCCTCAAGTTGACCATCTGTTCATAGCCATTTTTCCCTTGGATCAGCTTGCGTACGGCTGGATTGGCACTGATATCCTCTCCGATCCGGTTTGAATCACGGTGGAACAACAAATGACCATCAGAACCTACGATGTAAAAAGAGGAACCTAGTTCATCTGTTGGATTACTTCCAAAGATCGTATTCAAAATGTTATCTTCATGAAGATAAATCGTTCCCCCGATAACCCCCCGGTAAATCCCGTCTTTATCAAATATGGGTTCGCTCATCAATACAATGAGTCGCTTCGTACTTGATGTTACGTAAGGTTTGGAAATGTATGGCTTTTTTACAGCTAATGCCATTTTCGCCGTTTCCGTTTTAACATAGCTTCCTACTGTACCAATAGATCCGGGAGACACACTTTGAACACGTCCCGTTTCATCTACCACGGTAACCGAATTAAAATAGTTGTTTGTACGACGGATCAACTCAAGCTTGGAATATACCTCATCCGCAGTCATCTCGTTCCGATTGGAAAAGATGCTCGCCGAATACTGTAAGCTACTGCGCATGGATTTAATCAAGGCGTCTAGGGTATGACTCATTTTGATTGCACTCGTGTGATTTAAGGTCAGCGTCGTGTTAATTAGTGCCTGTTTTTTGGATTGATAGAATGAGAGAAGTAGGATGGTGACAGTCAGGATAACGGATAAAGAGACTAGTCCTGTTAAAAGTGTCACCAGGCTAATCCTTTTCGGGCGGCTTGCTCTTTTTTGTAAGACAGGCATTGGATGCCCCCTTGTATTTGGCATATAGCTATTATGCAACAAATAAAAAATAGTCTAACACTTGATAATATTCATTTCAAGTATACAAGAAAGTTCAAGTAGCCGACCTTGGCTTGGGGACATAAAAAGGCCACCTTTGTCAGGTGGTAGTTTCCGCATATATCATCTAGGAGACCCGAAAGCTTTGTCTTCTCATCCACATCGTTGCAACCCACTTTTCTCCATGGATCACTTGTGCACCTGCATGCAAAGTGAACTCGTTTACTTCTTGATTTCTATAAAAATATTCAAAGTAGACAGCCATGCCTTTAGTGGGAAAAACAGATAAATGAAGCAAAGGGAACACCGTTTCTCCGCCTTGTTCCACATCATTCAAATACATCACGAGCGTACTAATGCGATTGTTCGTACTTGCGCGACTCGTTTCTGCAAAGAAATCATAATGAGGTTTATATTCTTGGCCAGGAGTATATCGTAGAACTTGTAAGCCATCTCCATGCTCAATCGGAATGTTCATGATTTGAGAGATTCGCTTCTCGATCCTTGTAATTGTCTCCGTCTGCTCGCAGAACACCCCGCTGCTCGTTCGAATAGAATTGACTGAACGATCTTCGCCTATTTTTGAGCGTTGCAATCGTTCTCTGGAATGTTCAATTAGCTCATCGCATTCGCTATCGCTAAGCACATTTCCTAACACGACAACCAGCGGTTCCTCATACTTGGCAAGAATTCGAATCTCTCGATCTTCTGTCTTGATCCTATTTCCAGTCTGATCAAATATCGTCCGTTCTTTCCCAGTCGTGTGCCCTATCATCGCTATGCACCCCATATATATGACATCCGTCGCAAAAAACAGAATACCATAAAATGGGTAAAACCAATCAATAAACTTTAGAAAAATCAAAATATTTTTAACACCCTCATCATAAACAAAACCCGTCTCCTATATGTGAAGAGACGGGTTTGCCCTATTGAAAGCACCTTCTAAGTGACATCTTTCTATATGAAAGGTTATTTTCATGCTTCCTTTTGTTTTTGAACGTGGTACATATTCTTCCGGAATACACTGATCATGTATCCGCATACCCCACCTATAATAGAAGGCAACAGCCAGCCCAAACCAACGTCATACAGTGGAAGGTACTGAGAAAAATAATGATAAACAAAACTATTTTCGACTCCAGCAGCCTTTAAGCCATCAAACAGACTAATCAGAAAAGTGAAAAACAAACTCCCTTGATACACTTCTGGTCTGCCATTGAATGCTTTGTGCAGAAACGTCAAGAAGAGTAACGAGATCGCAATCGGGTACATGGTCATTAAGACCGGAACGGAGACCTTAATGAGTTGCGTTAATCCAATATTAGCAACGAGTGTACTGAAAACAGACAAAATAACCGCAAATTTTTTGTAAGAGATCTTTGGAAACAACGAATGAAAAAAAGTAGAGCAAGCTGTAATAAGCCCTACACTTGTCGTCAAACACGCCACTGTAATCATTAATCCCAATAAAATGGCACCGTAAGAACCAAAGTAGTAATTGGAGACTTTCGCCAAAACCTGAGCGCCATTTTCTAAGTAGCCCAACTTTTCTACACTAGAGGCACCCATAAAGGAAAGTGCGGTATAAAAAAGGGCGAGGAGTAAACCGGCTATCATTGTTGCTTTTGCGCACGTAGCCAAAACTCGTTTTTTGGCAGTAATACCTTTTTCTTTAATCGCATTCACAATGATCATTCCAAAAACAAAAGCTACAAGCGCATCCAAGGTCAAATACCCTTCTTGAAAGCCCTTGAAAAATACATGGGACGTGTAATCTGCTTGCGGGGCTTGAAGGGCTCCAATTGGATAGATAATAGCCGTTAACGCAATAATTCCGATAAATGTCAATTTAATCGGAGTTAAGATTTTTCCGACTACATGGATAATTTTCATAGGATTGAGCGATAAGAAGCACGCAATGGCAAAAAATAGGATGGTAAACAGAATCAAGGGTGCCGGACCTGCCTGTTCTGATAGAAAAGGCTTTACCCCAATATCAAACGATACATTGCCGGATCTAGGTATCGCAAAAAACGGACCGATTGCCAGATACAAAACAATCGTGAATACCATTCCGAATACGGGGTGCACGCGACTGGCCAAGGAGCGCAAGTCGTCTGCTCCCGAAAAAACAAAGGCTGTGATCGCTAGTAAAGGCAACCCAACCCCTGTAACCAAAAAACCTGCATTGGCTATCCATACATTTGTTCCGGCTAATTGCCCAAGCATTGGCGGAAAAATTAAATTACCCGCTCCAAAAAACAAAGCAAATAACATGAATCCGATCGTAACGACAAAAGAAACTGGTGCTTTCTGTGACACAATAATCCTCCTAATTGTTCTCTATCTCTCAATCATAAATGTTCGTTCAGATGACTGCTTACCCAACCCTCATTTATTCATTCTGATACTATACTCCAAATAAACATTCTTTTCAAACACATCATACTTCAAAGTACCGCTCGCAAACTTACATCCCTGTTACAGTTTACTATAAGTACCCCCATATCGCATCTGGAAGTACCTTCCCTAGAAACCAAAGCATCAAGGACTTTAAAAATATTTCAGAAAATATTTATTTTTCTTAACTTGAAATCAATTAGCAATCTTCCTTATAATTACATTCAAACCTATTAGTTCCATTCCTCTAGAAAGGAGGTGTACACTCATGAAAAAGGTCGTAAAAGTAGCAGTAAACAAGAACAAACAAGTGCAAGAAATGAAAGCATTGAAATGGCGCGTAGTTGTTGATGTTTGCTTGTAAGAGAGTCAAAAAGCATACATGTTTTCCATAAATGAAAAACGTTAGGAAGGAGGGGATTGCCCATGAAAAAGGTAGTGAAAGCACAACTTTCTAACAATCAAAACGTTCAAGAAATGAAATTGCTTTTCCATCCAATTATGACACTTGCGTGTAAAAAGTAATCGATCGTTCAAGAGCACCTCGTGTGCTCTTGAATTTTTTACATAAGGTTCTCGCTTTCCAGGCAGTAAGCAAACATGACGGGACGGTGCAGATTATGAACCAAGCGGTTTTGTTGGAAAGATACCATCAGTTGAGAGAACTTGCCGAGGATGCAGACACATGGCTAGAATCAGAGATCGGTTCCGATCTTTGGGTGGATGGAATTAACGTATTTTTAACGGTATCACCAGAGGATTTCATTGAGGGACTTGAGCGATTCGAGAGTAGCTATGGTTTTAAGAGCCATGAAATTGTTAACACGATTCTTCAATTTCAACGTTATTGTAGAGAAGCATCTGCGGATGGTGAATTTCCTTTATACCAGGCTCTAGCAGTTGGGATGACCTGGTTGAGCTTACAGCCTCAAATAAACGGCAGCTATTTCAACTTGCCTGTTCAAATTACCAATCACTCCATCGCTTTGTTGTTAAGTCCAACCTACTTAGCTGTTTGGGCACATAGTTACAATGAAGGCATTGGATTATATTTAGATTTACATTCGACGCTACCCACGTTATTCCGACCCGAGCATGGACGGATCTATCAAAATGCAGGATCCTATTTGGAGGGAACGCACATCAAGTTTCCTTTTCAAAATTACTTCCACGAAATTGCTCATATCCTCTTCTTCCATGACGTCTATCAACGTGTATTAGGGAGCGAAGACGAATGTAGAAGCTACTGGACACATATCGAGGCTTGCATTTACGGACTTGAGGAGCAGGTGCTCGCTGAAATGATGGAAGTCCAACCAGATTTGCATGCCATCGATGATGGATTCGGAAGCAGTAAAGGTTTCGAGGATTTTATCTCTTATCGCTTTGGAATTCTTGGTGCGCAAGAGAATCATTCGATACCAAAAGACACGGTTCGCACTTACATCAAAAGAAACATGCAATTAGGCGAAGCGAATGAAAACATCCCTGATAATGAGGTAAAAGCGAAGATTCTTGCTAGCCATAAGCTAGATGAGGAAAGATTAGAAGAGCTCGATACTCACTGCAAGGCATTTGCTACGGCATTGCAGGTACATAGCTTGTGGGGAATCAAAAGCTATCGACGAAACTCGATCCCAGCGTTTCGTGAAGTGGTAGAGCTACTCTCCCCTGATGCGTACTGTATGCAAAAACTCGAAGAATCTATGCGACCAGATTCATGGGGGACATTAGAGGATTTGTTATCAAAAAATCCGTTCGATGAGATATGCTCGCAAACAAGGGAAAAGAATATTCACGTATGGAACTGGCGTGATACCCTGTCTCGCTTGGCAGAAATGCGCGGTTATTTGGCAAACGCGAATGAACCTGGTTACGGTGAGACCAATCAAGAGCTGTTTCAGATAGCAAATCGTTTAGCTAGAGTCATTCACGAGGAGAAACAAAAAGAGGGCCCAGCAGAGCAGCATGAGAGCCAGTACGCGGACATGAAACGAGAAATTAGCGAAGCATTAAACCGATTGCCTAACGTGGAAGTACGCGACCACTTGCACAATCTTCTCTCCAAACCCTATTACTTTGTGTTAGAACCCAATTAATAGCTGACTATGAATCAAAGACCGGCGATATTTCCTATGTTGGTCTTTGTTTTTTTATGTATACATATCCCGCGATGACATTCAGATTTTATCCTTTTTTAAGAAATCGTTTAGGGTTTGTTTTGAACTTGCGTTTAGGATGGGGGTAAGACAAATTATTCAGATGGGAGCGGTTTTTACATGCTTGAGATGAATGAGAAGATTCCCCTTCCCCCTCCTCGTGTGATAATAGTGAGGTACATGTTTCTTGTCCTCGCATGGGTGTTTTTTGCTTTCATTATTGTTCAGGTATCACTGGCAGGTCTTGGGCTATTCGTCAACGGAGAACATTGGGAAATGCATAGAACCTTGGCTCAATATTTTGCACTGCTTCCTGTCGGCATGTTGGTTCTCTCTTTCCTTGGAAAGCTGCCCGTACATCTTCGGTGGATTTGTCTCGGATTGTACCTCATGATCGTTGCGCAGTTCCTTACCGTTATTTACTCCTCTCACTTAGGAATCCTCTCTGCGCTTCACCCGGTCATTGCCTTGTTTCTCTTCTGGGGATCTCTTACCACCGTAAAACATGCTCATCATTTAGGGGGGAAATAGGCATGAAACTTCCTAAAATTTGGTGGGCGTTATTTCTTGTATCTCTAGTGGTTATCGTTCCATTTATGGCTCCCTATTTAACATTCGATCCTGCAAACAGTCGCATCACGATTATTTCCGGTTCTTTTCAATATCCTTTATTAGTTGCTCATATCGTGTCTGCTTTCATTGCTCTTCTCACTGGTTTTTTCCAGTTTGTCGATCGAATTCGCCTGAAGAACCCAAGGATACATCGTTTTCTTGGAAGGGTTTATGTGTACAGTGTGTTTATTAGTGGACTACTCTCTTTAGCGAGTATCTTTTATGCAGAAAATTTCATGAAGGCAACAAGCTTCCTGATCTTATCCTTGGCTTGGTTATTCACTTGCTGGAAAGGGTACCGTACCGCCATCAACAGGCAATATGAGGAACACCGAAAATGGATGATTCGCAGTTTTGGAATGACATTAGTTGCCGTAAGTGCGCGTCTGTTGGTGCCAGTATTACTGCTTCTGTACTTTATTTTACACGGTTTTTCTCTTCCGCATGGTATGGAAACCGTTATTGGAGACGTATTGAATGTAAACATTTGGGCTGGGCTTATTCTTAATTTTGTTATTGTCGAGTGGGTTATTTTGAAGAAATAAGTTGGCTTCGTCACGCCACATCAGCTGTGGAGTGGTAGCGCAAAGAAGGACTATCTCGATCGTTGAATCGGGATAGTCCTTCTTATATTCGTGAGACACGGCTTTCCCTTCAGGAATCAGAAACCGAATTAGGAAAGTCACCTAGAAATACGAGTTTCGATACTGACTACGTTTGCTTTTTTCAAGTGTCTTGATCAGCAAATACTTTTGTACGCCCTTAGATTCGGCAATAGCCCGTTGGCCGTAATGTTCTGCTTCTGCCATGTTTCCTTGATGATAGGCCACTTCAGCATTGAGTAATAACTGGTAGATACGGCTTTTGATCGCGGATCGGTGTTGGTTGTAGGTATCTTGGTTGTTTTTTAGTAGCGATAAATGTGCGAAATAATAATGTCGATGCTCGATTGAATCAATCTTTCCGAGTGCTTTTTCTACTAAATCGTTGTTGCCGCGATGGAGTTCTACCACTACGGTGATGTAGGCGCGAAGCTTATCGGATGTGATTTTGGCTAGTTCCTTCTCGGCTTCCGCTTCGTTGTCGTGTAGATAGGCGTACAAAAAACGATAGTAAGGTTGTTTTGAATGTTTGACGTAGCGTTCAACTGTATTCATGTTGGTGCTGAATTTAAAAATGTACAGGTCTTTGCCAATGAGAGGGACGAAAGCGATTATGAAAAAGGTGATCCATACGATTGGGGTAGGTTCTATGTCTAGGAAGAAGATCGTTAAGCCACCTGCGGCTCCGAGGAGGAGCATGGTTAGTAGGCTTCGTAGAGTGGAAGACATGAGGGTGGTGCTCCTTTTCTTTTTGGAAGTATTCTTTTAGTCTAGCATAAGAGAAAGAACATGCATCCAAAAATTAGGGCAAGGGTCATTTCCGGATTGCGATTCTTCACTCAATATTTCTTCTAACCCCAATGGTACCCAGGTTCAAAACATGCAGAAAGAAGCAGAACGATTAACTTTTTCATTAGATTCAAAAGAATACTCAATCCCTATTCAAAAGGTTGACTCCATTAATAGATACCTTGAACAACTCGATCAAAGTGATCGGGAAACCGAGTTAAAACGAATTTCTCTGATCATGCATTTTCTCCAAATGAAAAGAATCTCGCAATCTTACTTGGAAAAAATGAAGGTACAGATGTTGTCCGAAATAGTGTAATGATTTAGTATCCCAATACTTTCGTTAAATTGGGAGAATGACACAACATTAAAGATAGGCATGCCTGATCTGGCTGACTATTCGTTTGAAACACTTAAACAATGGCAGCAAAAAGAGAATAAAACAAAAGAAGTTACATTAAGTATTAAGTGACTGTAAAAAAGGCTTCCTAAATTAGGAAGCCTTTTTCCCCATTCCTCCTTCCAATTGAATCCCTGATCTTTTGTAGTGCCCTTTTTCTTTCTCAGTAAGCGATGAGTCACCTTTTTTCATAAATAAAATAAAACCATTCTGGAATCCTAACACACAAGGAGGTGAAGCATAAGAAGGTCATACGAGGGTATCTGAAATAGCAAGGTAGGGAAGGAAATTTGATTAGAAGCGCAGCAATTGAAAAAATGTTGTGGAGTATTGCCTTACCAGGGTTTGGTCAATTATTGAACGGAAAGTACGTAAAGGGATTAACCATGCTGGCACTAGAATTCATCATCAATCAGAAATCCCACTTAAACCAGATCATCGTCGCAAGTTTTCAAGGTGACATCCCGACTGCCATTCGATTGACAGATTATCAATGGCTGATGTTTTATCCATGTGTATACATGTTTGCTATCTATGATGCATACCGGGATACCTTTTCAGCTGATATTCCCCCGTACTCCGTTTTTCCGTTTGCCTTGGCTGCCTTTTTCGCAACAATAGGTGTTATTTATTCCCCTATTTTCTGGATCTTTGGGGTACTATTGGGTCCTGTATGGTTACCCATGTTATGTTGCTTTTTGGGTATTCTTGTAGGAAGTATTTTGCAGTTTATTTTCAGAAAACTAACTCAGGGCATCCATAAACAGGAAACATAGTTTGGTTCATTATTGGCGAAAATTTAAAGGAAACATTCATTGGACGGAGGGGTTCTTTATGGAAACCATAGTGGAGGAGCAAACGACTCCATTTCAACAATTAAACAATGAACATGATAAATTAACGTCCGCCGAGCAAGGAAAGCTTTGGGCTACATATGTTGGAAATACCATGTCGGTTTGCGTGTTGAGTTATATGCTAAATCATGTTGAGGATCAAGAGGTCAAGAAAATACTCGAACACTCTTTACAATTGTCTAACCAATTTTTACAATCGCTAAAAGGAATATTTGCAAAAGAAAACTACCCGCTTCCCGTAGGATTCACAAATGAAGATGTCAATATAACCGCACCAAGATTATTTGAAGATGAATTTTACCTTCATTACCTGAAATATGTTGCTAAGGCAGGAATAAGCCTATATGGGATCGCAATCCCTTTAGTTACAAGAGATGATACTCGAGAGTTTTTTACTTCATGTATCAATCAAACAGTCAACCTCATTAATATCGTAAATACTGCATTGCTTAAAAAAGGACTGTTAATCAAACCACCTTATATTCCGTATCCGGAAGCAGTGGATTTTGTAGAGAAACACAGTTATCATAATGGTTTTTTTGGTCGTGTTCGCCCCCTGCAGGCTCTTGAGATTACGCATCTTTACGATAACGTTGAAAATAATGCGACAAGCAAAGCCGTATTGGTTGGCTTTAGTCAGGCTGCGAAATCTAATCAGTCAAAGGCTTATTTTCGGCGAGGGGAAGAAATAGCTTCCAAGCATTACGATACTTTTAGCGGGATTCTGCAGGAGGAAGGTTTAACATCCCCTCCCATTCTTGATCAGTTGGTGACCACCTCCACTTCTGCACCTTTCTCAGATCGATTAATGCTGTTTCATAAGTTGGATATGTATGCAGTTAGAATAAGGGCTTATGGTAATGCAATATCTATGTGCGCAAGGCATGATGTGGCAACGAAATACGCTCGTTTTCTTGTCGAAGTTGGAAATTATGTCGAGGATGGATCAAATCTCTTGATTGAAAATGGTTGGCTGGAGCAGCCGCCTCAAGCTGTCGATCGAAATGCCCTTGCCTCTAATAGGCATTAATCCTTCCGCCGAGTGGTGAAATTTGAGGAAGAAGTGCCCATTCTGATAGCTCTTTCACCACTTGCTGCCTAATCCAATGACGCCAAATAAAGCTATGGCTCCTACCCGGTTTGGGAAGGAGCCATAGTTTTATTTTTAACCGTTTGAAGTTCTTCAGGATTGAAAAAACGACCTCTCCAACACTAGCAAACTGTAATATATAAAAAAACACCCACAAGGGGTGCATAATTGATATGTAAGGTGGAGGCGGGGGGATTCGAACCCCCGTCCGAAAACAGCGATACATGAGCATCTCCGAGCGCAGTCACTCATTTAAATTTCGGTACCGGATTCGCGGAGTGACGCGCTGACCCGTTACCTAGCCTGATTGATCTTCTTCCTTTGGCTCCAGGCGGAAGCCTCCGGCGTATCCCACTAAAGTTGAGCGCTAGTCATGCCACATGGGCGATGGAATGGTAGCGCCTCACTGGTTATTAAGCAGCGAGAGAAAGTTGTTTGTTGCCAGTTAATGGCGTTCCGCGTTGTTGACGAGGTCCGCAGCCCCCCGGCTCGCTTCTCATGCTCTACCATCCCCGTCGAATCCAGAACGCCCCCAGGTAGGTAAGAAAAAGTCTAAGTGAAGAGCCATTAAATCCGCACCTAGACTGTATTGTAACAAACAGTGTATTGGCTTTTTGTTGCTTATTAAATATAGCACAGGCGACAACCAAAACTCAACGTTGATTGCTGCCAAGCCTGCCAGTGCGATCCAATCAGCCTTTTTGGCGTTCGCGCAGAGCACGCTCGATATCACGCGCAGACTCTTTTTTCTTGAGGTCTTCACGCTTGTCGTAGTTCTTTTTCCCTTTGACAAGTGCGAGCTCGACCTTGGCCCAGCCGCCCTTCAAATAAATGCTAAGCGGGACCAGCGAGTACCCTCTTTCGCGAATCAGACCATTGAGCTTGAGGATTTCCAAGCGACGCATCAGCAGCTTGCGTGTCCGCTCTGGCTCATGGTTAAAGCGATTTCCCTGCTCGTACGGACTGATGTGCACATTGTACAGTAGCAATTCGCCATTCTGCACACGGGCGAAGCTGTCCTTGAGCTGGACACGTGACGCACGCACGGACTTGATCTCCGTACCGGTCAGCTCAATGCCTGCCTCGTATACTTGCTCGATGTGGTAATCGTGGCGCGCTTTTCGGTTTTGGGCGATTGTCTTGGTTCCGGCCTTATCTTTTGACATGGAGATCACCTCACTTGTACGTACTGCGTTTCGTACCAGTTAGTCTAGCAAATTTTGCCCATTGTGGCAAGTCATTTACCCGGTAAATAGGCAACCCCGAAAAGGGAAACAGATCGCTCCGCGTGCTTTTCGGGGTTTAAACAACTGTTTAACGGCGTTTCCGTTTCACCTGACTGGCTACATTTTTACGGGTCTTTTTCTTGGACTTGACGAGATCCTCCCAGAATCCCTTCTGGCGTTTCGCTGGGGTATCTCCTTCTCCTGCACCAATTGGCAGCACTTCTTCACCGCTCGATGCTTTGCCCGATCCAGCGCGGCTAGGTGGTTTGTTCCCTTCCGCTTTGCGGCGATCCTTGTATTTCTGACGGATTTCCGCTGGATGCTTTTTGTCCTTTTGTCGATCTGGTCTGCCTGGGCGATCTGGACGATCTGGACGATCTGGACGGCCTGTACGTGAACGATCTTGTTGCTTGCCACGTGTCGGCTTACGATCCCCGCCGCGACCATCTATTACGCGAGGCGTACGCTCACGGCTACCGCGGAAGCCAGCCTTCGGCATCCCGACGATTTCGAAGTCGATGGTGCGCTCATCCACGTTGACATTCGCTACACGTACCTCAACGACATCCCCGATTCGATACTGCTTGCCTGTACGCTCACCAACCAGTGCAAATATTTTCTCATGGTAATGATAGTAGTCGTCGGTCAAAAAGCTGACGTGCACCAAGCCTTCAATGGTATTAGGTAACTCGACGAAAATCCCAAACGAAGTGACGCTGGAGATGACGCCTTCGAATTCTTCTCCCACTCGCTCCAGCATGAACTCCGCTTTTTTCAGATCGTCTGTTTCACGCTCGGCATCCACAGCCAACCGTTCACGCTGTGACGTATGCTCCGCGATTACTGGCATTTGCTCTGCCCAGTACCCGAGACGTTTTTCTGAGATTTGGTTCCCCAGCTCGATCCATTCGCGAATGCGTCGGTGGACGATTAGGTCGGGATAACGGCGAATCGGTGAAGTAAAATGGGTATAAAACTCCGTAGACAAGCCGTAATGCCCCAGGCTTTCCGCGTCGTAGCGCGCTTGCTTCATCGAACGGAGCATGACGGTGCTGATAATAATTTCTTCCGGCGTTCCTTTTACCTCTTCCAGCAACTGTTGCAATGCACGTGGATGAACAGAATTGCCCTTCCCGCGGATCGAGTAACCAAAATTCGTGATGAACTCCATGAAGGCCATGAGCTTTTCAGCATTCGGGTCTTCGTGAATCCGGTACATGAACGGCTGCTTCATCCAGTGGAAATGCTCCGCCACTGTTTCGTTGGCAGCGAGCATGAACTCCTCGATGATCTGCTCCGCAATCGATCTCGTACGGAAGCCGATTTCTGTAGGGGTTCCCTCTTCATCGACGTAAATTTTCGCTTCACGGAAGTCGAAGTCAATGGCGCCTCGCTGCATCCGTTTTTTACGCAGCTTCAAGGCCAGCTCTTTCATATCCTCAAACATCGGAACGAGTCTGCTGTACTTCTCGGTCAAGGCTTCGTCCTTATCTTCCAAAATGCTGCGTACATCTGCATACGTCATGCGCTCATCTGTACGAATCACGCTCAAAAAGAGGTCGTACTTGACGGTGTTTCCGCCCGCATCCATCTCCATATCGCAGGAAATCGTTAATCGATCTACCTGCGGATTGAGACTGCATATGCCGTTGGACAAGCGATGTGGCAGCATCGGGATCACGCGGTCAACTAAGTAGACACTGGTACCGCGACGATACGCCTCATTGTCCAGCTGAGACTTTTCACGAACATAGTAGCTGACGTCAGCGATATGCACGCCGAGTCTTAGGTTTCCGTTTGGCAGCCTCTCCAGGGAAACGGCATCGTCCAAGTCTTTGGCATCCGCACCGTCGATCGTAACCATCATTCGCTCACGCAAGTCACGACGACCGCTGATTTCCTCCTCGGAAATCTCATCTGGTGCTGCCTCTGCCTCTGCTAACACGTCCTCTGGAAATGCTTCTGGCAGGTTGAACTTGCGGATGATCGACAGGATATCGACGCCCGGATCGTTCTTATGGCCAAGAATCTCGACGACCTCACCCTCAGGATTCACTCGCCCCTCTGGATAACGAACGATGTTCACGACTACCTTATGACCATCTACAGCTCCGTTGAAGGAGTCTTTCGGGATAAAAATATCTTTGCCGATTCGCTTTTCGTCGGGGATTACAAACGCGTAATGCCTCTCGTCCTTAAATGTCCCTACGACCTGCTTGATCCCGCGCTCGACAATGCGGATGATCTGCCCTTCCAGACGATTGCCGCCCGCTTCTTTTTCCACGCGGACAAAAACCGTATCGCCATGGAGCGCCCCATTCATATCATTCGCATGTACATATACGTCATCCGAGTCAGGTGTCTCCGGGATTACAAATCCGAAGCCCTTCGGATGACTTTGCAGACGTCCACGTACCAGATTCATTTTTTCAGGCACACCATACCGATTCGCCCTGGTGCGGATCACCTCTCCGCTCGCTTCCAGTGCATTCAGTGTTTTCACAAGCTCCTTGAACTTAGCAGAATCCTTGATTCCAAATGCTTCTTCCAGTTCCCTCACCGTCATCGGGTGGTATGCTTGCTCTCGCATAAACGCGAGTATTTTTTCTTGATCTTCCATTCACAAACCTCCTTTTTCGCGTGGCATTCCCGCGTTTCTCTATGACCATCCTATTATGTAGTATTCACCGTTCCCGCATATCGCAATCGGAATAGAGAAAAAGACAGCAAGTTGCACTCGCTGTCTTCCGGCCATTCGTCTATTACGCTCCTGATTTCAAGAAATACCCGAGCAAAATCGCAAAAATCATGAAGCCAACCGCAAATACAACGGTCAGTTTCCCTAAAAGTGCGTCAATCCCGCGGGCTTTTTGTTTGCCCATCAGTTGCTCTGCGCCGCCACCAATCGCTCCGGAAAGGCCGGCACTTTTTCCCGATTGCAGCAACACGACGATAATTAAGCCAATACTTGCGATCACAAGTAAAATTTTCGCAGCCAATGCCATTTTCATTCACCTCAAAACGTATTTCCAAGGCGGAAAAAACCAATACAACAACTTTATCACACTTGTCTGGTAACAGCAACCCGCTAACCCTTCCATTATAAGAGAAATTCTCTCAAATAATATTGACTGTTATAAGGTAGACTAAGAGCAACGTGTTTTTACGAAAAAATGGCAAATTGTGTACTTTCTTTGTCTTGTTGGGTAGTCGCCTTGATATTGTCAAACTTTTGCCGTAAAATTACAATGAAACTTTATAATTCGCTTTGGGAGGTCTTTGTCAGATGGCTGGGTCCAACAAAAAAGACATGAATCAAAACGATGTAATTGATTCCGCGAAGGCCTTTTTCACTTCGTTTGGTATCTTGTTTCTTGTTTTTCTCATTGCACTCGTAGGATCAATCATTTTCCCACCAAAACATGGCGAAGAAGCAAATGGTGGCGGCGCACCAACTGCACAAATTGACGCTGCTGCTGTATTTAAACAAAATTGCTCTTCCTGTCATGGCCAAAATCTCGAAGGCATTGCAGGTCCAAACCTGACAAAAATTGGAGCAACGCTCAGCGCTGACGACATTGCTAAAATCATCAAAGAAGGTAAAGGCGGCATGCCCCCTGGAATGCTAAAGAAACAACCAGAAATTCAAGCGGTTTCACAGTGGCTGTCGGAGAAGAAATAAGTACATAGATAGCCTGTAAGAAAGAAACACCGAAGACTTGTCCTCTTCGGTGTTTTCCGCGTTAATGGGGAGGCTTTTATATATGACCATCCAGATTGAAGCTTTGGGGAAACAAATCCACTCCTCTACGAGTACATGGTTGTTCCGTGACGTAAACGCTAGCATTATGGAGCCTACGATTATTGGAATTCTGGGAAAATCAGGCCAAGGAAAAAGCACCTTGCTTCGTATTTTAGGTCGTCTTCTGCAACCTGACGCCGGTACGGTTTTCTTGGAAAAGAAAGAAATGTCACTGTGGGACCCGAGAGCTTGGCGAATGAAAATCAGCTATGTGGCACAGCAGGCTGTTATGCTGCCAGGCAGCGTGGAAGATAACCTGCGGACAGTAAGTACCCTGCATCAGCGTCCTTTTGATATGAAGCTCGCCTCCGATTTGATGGAGCAGTTATATATGGAAGAAATCGATTGGTCAAAACCAGCCACTCAACTGTCCGGCGGCGAAAAGCAACGGCTCGCTCTCGTTCGCAGCCTGATGCTACAGCCATCTGTCCTGCTGCTAGATGAGGTCACCGCTTCCCTCGATACGAAAAGCAAGCAGGCAGCTGAGCGGCTCCTCGTCGATTTGCACCACCAAATGGGCACGACCTTAATTTGGGTCACGCACGATTTAGAAGAAGCACGAGTCGCTTGCAAGCGCATTTGGTTCATGGCCAACCACCAGCTCGCAGAGGACACGGAATGTGAAGCGTTTTTCCACTCGCCCCAATCCGTGGAAGCTCGTGAATTTTTGCAAGATGGAAATGTCCATGCTGCCCTGAGTGAGGTGCAGCGATGACACATACGTTTACGGGTTCATACATGTGGCTACTCTTTGCCTATGCCTTTGTTTTCATTGCCCTCCTGCTTTCTGTTTGGCAGAAGCTCGGTTTGGAAAAAGACATTTTGATTGGCACCATCCGCTCTACTGTTCAATTGCTTGCGATCGGCTACGTCCTACATTTTGTCTTTGCTGCCGACAGTGTCTGGTTTATATTATTGATCATTCTCATGATGATCTTGGTCGCTTCGTGGAACGCTGCCAGCAGAGCGAAGCAATTAACGGGGATCTTTTGGCGGATCTCCCTTTCACTTGCGATAACACAAATCATCACGCTGGGACTGTTGGTTATACTCGGGCTTGTCTCTCCCACGCCGCAGTACCTCATTCCGATGAGCGGCATGATTATAGGCAGCTCTATGATCGTCACGAGCCTTTTTCTCACGCATATGAACAGAGAAGTTGAAGCCTCTCGTGGGGAAATTGAAACACTGCTGTGTCTGTGAGCCACTACTCGCCAAGCCGTGCATGTGGTGTTGAAGCGCGCCGTCAAAGCGAGCATGATCCCTACCTTTGACACGATGAAAACAATCGGACTCGTCCAATTGCCAGGGATGATGACCGGCATGATTGTCGCGGGTGCCAGTCCCATCGAGGCCGTACGCTACCAAATCCTCATTATGCTCAGCTTCAGCTCCTCTGCTGCCATTTCGGCGGTTCTCATCAGCATGCTCAGCTATCAGCTCTGGTTTACGCGGGACTCCATGCTCCACTCTTAAATGCACACACTGTCGGACCTTTGTTTCCGGCAGTTTTTTTGTTTTTGTAATGAAATGCACCCTGAGTCGTCAAATTACAAGTAGAACGTACAGAAGGTGGTTCAGCTATGGACAAAAACGGTTTAATGGAGCAATGGTTCCTTCGCTATGGCGATGATATTTACAAATTTCTTATTTACTACACAGGAACCCGCGATGTAGAGGACCTCGTTCAAGATGTCTTTTTAAAAGCGCTTCGGTCTCTGGACGCATTCGAAGGCAGATCGCAACCGAAAACTTGGCTATTGACGATCGCGAGGAATACCGCCATCGATCATAAACGAAAGCAACGTCTACGTAACTGGCTGCCAGATAAATGGCTGGCGAATGTAGAAACGGAAGAAAAAACACCGGAAGAAATTCTGCACGTACATGAGGAACAGCAGGCACTTTACCATGCAATCCGTGACGTAAAACCCGCTTTTCGGGAGGTGCTCATTTTGCGTGGAGTCAAAGGACTGTCCTCCAAGGAGACTGCTGAAATACTGGGGTGGTCCGAAAACAAAGTCAACGTGACATTGCACCGTGCCATGAAAGCCGTCAGAGAAATACTTGAGCGTGAGAAAAAGGAGATGATTGGCGATGCAATCTAATTCAGACCATGACTTACTAGCTAAATTGAAGGGGATGCCTGATATGAAAATGAACGGAGAACAAAAGCACGAGATCGTTTCTGCTATTCGCCAAACAAATGTGAGCAAATCTGGGGGGACTGCTTCTTTTCGTGGTTTCTCTGCGCTTGGCAAGGGATTGGCCCTCTGCTCGGTACTTGCTGTGACCGTCTGGCTGGGAGCCTCACTCCTTACGAATCAACCGCAGAGTACAATGCCAGACACCGTTGGGCCTATTGCTCCTGGCTCTCCTACCGCTTCTCCGGGACCAGCTCAAAACAACAGCGTAACAACACAGCCTATTCCGCAGTCAGAGGAGCTCTTGTCACAAATTCGCTCAAATGCTCAAGAAGGCAGAGTCATCTCCCTTCCATTCGTTCTGGAAAAAACGATAGATGATATAGAAAAGGGCTGGGGAAAGCCTGAGAAAACCTACACAGCAAATGGACTGATCTACTCCGCCTATCCGAAAAAAGAAGTCGTGTTTGGCTACAACAAAGGCATGCAGCTCGTAGACATGCACAGGACAGATTCTCGCTTGCAGCAAATTAGCCTGTCTGCCGTCGAAAAGAGCTGGGGAAAACCGAGCCGTATCAGCGAGTTTGGCGATCGTACGATTTATACCTATGACGTGACGAGCAACTATCAGGTCAAGCTAATCTTCCAAGGAACAAAAAGCACGAGCAAGGAAGACCAGATTCTTGTTGAATACCAGCTGTATTACCCGCAAGGAAATAAAAATCTCATGCTTTATGGGAACAATGCCGATTTGTTACAAAGCGTGCGTGATCTCGCAGGGAAAGGCCAAATCTTTGGCAGTCAGTATCGTTTAGAAAAGGATGTATTCGATGACGCGGAAAAAGAGCTGGGCAAACCGGATGTCGTCTCTTTCGTCAAAGGCATCACGTACAATACGTACCGGAATCTCAATCTTGTCTTTGCCTTTAACAAAGGAATGCAGATCGTCGATATTCGTTCCTATGACCCACGCTTGCAAGCAATCACACTTGCCGAGGTGCGTAAAACACTTGGAGAGCCAACAAGCAAAGCCACAACGGGCGGCCAAACCATCTACACCTACAAGGTGACTCCTGATTACGAATTGAAATTCATTTTCTCAGGCATCATGACCGATGATCCAAACACAATCTACATCGATCACGTAAACATTTACTACCCACGTGGAACTTTCAACAACATGGCGGGGTAACCACACAAAAAAGACGGGAGCATCAGTCCCGTCTTTTCTCATTATTTACCGATGATGTAGCCTTCCAGCTCATCCAGTACTTTATTCGCTGCGATTACGCCACCGGAAGTATTCCAGATAGTGTCATCCACTTTGAACGCTTTGCCTGCTTTCACGACGTTCAGGTTTTTCCAGAGTGAATCGTTTGTCCACTCCTGCTCCAGCTTGGAAGCATCGCCTTTGCCTGTTTCGTACGTGAAGTAGAACATGATGTCGCCGTCCATTTCTGGAATGCGCTCTTTGGTTACTTCTGCTGCGAAATCGTCTTTGTCTTGGGAAGCTGGACGTGCCAGGCCAAGGTCTTTGAAAATCGCGCCAGTGAAGGTATTTTTGTAGTAGATGCGAACTTTACCAGGCATGAAGCGTACAACGGATACTTTTGTATTCAGCTTGTCGCCCGCTTTTGCTTTAAACTCTTCTACGCGCTTGTTCCAATCAGCGAGGATTTTTTCACCCTCAGCCTTTTTGTTTACTGCTTCTGCGAACAAGGAGAAGTTTTCTTTCCAGTCGCCGCGTGGCTCTTCCACGAATACGGTTGGAGCAATTGCAGTCAATTGTTGATAAATTTTTTCATGACGGAATTTCATACCCAGAATCAGATCAGGTTTCAGTGCCGCGATTGCTTCCAGATTAGGTTGTCCTTCTGTACCAACTGATTTTGTACCCTCAAGGAAGGACTTGGTGAAATCGTAGAATTGTGTTGGATCATTAGCTGCACCTACAGCCCCTACTGGTTTCACACCGAGAGCCATCAGAGTTTCAGTACCTTGGTTGGTCAACATGACGATACGTTCTGGTGTACCTTTGATGGTCGTTTCGCCCATCGCGTGTTTTACTGTATAGCTTTGGCCGGAACCCTCCGAATTGCCTTTGGCTTGATCAGCAGGCTTTTGTTCAGTTGCTTGCGGAGTACCGCAACCGGTAACAACCAACAAGGTCGCCATTAAGACAGCAAAGAAAGCTTTACCGCCTGCGGTCCGATATGTACGAGAAAACATGATGAAAGGACCCCTTTCCCTTTTCTATAATGAGAATTCATATCAATGACAGAGTCTATCCTACTCCCCTGCCTGTCAAAAGTCAATCACAAATTGATAATGACTATCAACGTCATTGACACTTCCTTTATGTAGCTCTACACTTAACTATGAAACCATCTAAGAAATAAGGATGTAGCCATCATGAATACTTTTTTAGCTAGCAACTTTCGTAAAATTCTGGGACTGGTATTCGCCCTTCTCCTCATGACATACCTCAGTTATGCCAGCCTCATCTTTGGCGTCGTTGACACGAGTTGGCAAACTGCGATTGATGCCTACACGAATTTCAACGGCTCTAATGAACACATCGTCATTAAAGAAGTGCGAGTACCGCGTGTGCTCAATGCGCTAACGGTCGGTTTCTGCCTCGGCTTGGCCGGAACTCTGCTCCAATCCTTGACGAGAAACCCTGTTGCAGACGTTGAACTGTTCGGTCTTAATGCAGGTGCTTCTCTTTTTGTTGTGTTCGCCGTTACATTTGTCGGGATCAGCTCCTTGACCCAGTTTACGTGGATTTCCTTTTTAGGAGCCGCTGTAGCAGGTTTGATCGTCTACTTGCTCGGTTCATTCGGCAGAGATGGACTTTCGCCTGTGAAGCTGGTTCTGGCGGGTGCAGCTATCACCGCTTTGGCTTCCTCGATCCGACACGGCATGATGGTCCTGAATGAAAAGGCCACAGACGAGGTGCTTTTCTGGCTGGCAGGGTCAGTCGGAGGCAGAAAGCTGGAGTATTTAGCCACTGTCTTTCCTTATATGATCATCGCCTGGATCGCTGCATTTGTCCTCGCACGCCCAATTCAAACGTTGTTGATGGGTGATGACGTAGCAAAAGGTCTCGGACAGCGCACATTATTGGTCAAATTCAGTGTCGGAATCGTCATTGTTCTCTTATCCGGTTGCGCAGTTGCTGTTGCTGGACCTATTGGTTTTGTCGGTTTGGTCACGCCGCATCTGGCCCGCTATCTCGTCGGAATAGACACTCGCTGGGTACTTTTGTACAGCGGTCTGCTTGGTTCCATCCTGCTGCTGTTAGCAGACATCGGCGCTCGTTATATTGCAATGCCTGCTGAAGTTCCTATTGGAGTAATGACAGCCCTGATCGGGATTCCGTTCTTCATCTATGTCGCACGCAAGGGGCTGGATAAATAATGAAAGACTACCTGTCTCTTCGCATCGGTAAGCGCTTTTCATCGTTTCAGCTACATAAAAAGACGCTCTGGTTTTCGCTACTCGCCTTGCTGATCGTCATCACCGTAGCGGTTGTCAGTCTCGGAATGGGTGAAATGAAAATTGCTCCGCTCGATGTGGTAAAGGTTTTGTTGGGAATCGGTTCAGAAGAAAATGCTTTGATTGTAGAGCAGTTTCGCCTGCCACGCATCGTCATTGCCATTCTGGTAGGTGCCGCACTCGCAGTCGCCGGTGCCATCATGCAGGGTCTCGTCCGCAACCCATTGGCTTCTCCGGATATTCTTGGGATATCGGGTGGAGCATCTGTTTTTGCAGTCGGCTTCTTGATGCTATTTGAAACAGTGAGCATCAAGTGGCTTCCTCCCATCGCTTTTTTGGGAGCAACATTGACGACATTCCTGCTGTACGCCCTCTCTTGGAAAAAAGGCGTCACACCGCTTCGTCTCGTCATGATCGGCGTTGGAATCAAAATCGCAGCGGGTGCCATTGTCACCATGCTGATCATGTTCAGTCCGTTTTTGCTGCAAAATAAGGCATTGCTCTGGCTGACTGGAAGCATCTACGGCGTTGACTGGAATGACGTATTCATGATTTTGCCGTGGGTAGTCGGACTGATTCTCGTAGCGTGCTTGCTTGCAAGGCGCGTGAACATTCAACAGCTCGGCGATGATCTGGCGACGAGTCTCGGCAGTTCCTTACAATTGGATCGCTTCCTCCTCCTCATGATTTGCGCGGCTTTGACGGGAACAGCCGTCTCTGTTGGAGGCGATATCAGCTTTGTGGCTTTGCTGGCCCCCCACATTGCCAAGCAACTGATTGGTCCTTCCTTTGGCGGTGCCATGACACTCTCGGCTTTCTTGGGTGCCATTATCGTATTGCTTGCGGATTTGATTGCCCGCATGGCTTTTTCACCAATCGAAGTGCCTGTAGGAGTATTCACCTCTGCCATCGGCGCTCCGTTTTTCATCTACTTGCTGTATAAAAACCGAAATCGCTAGAAGAACTTAGTCCCGCTGTGGTGGGGAGGAAACAGGAGAAAACGCTCAGATTCTTGTCCCACCCGCTGAGGGATTCACTGCCCGACTCCATGCAAAAAGCGAAACCGCGTCCAAAGTAGTTCTTTCAGGATGTTTTTCAGAGGTGGACGCTTAAGAGCGTGTTTCACTTTTTGCATTCCGTCTCGGTCGGTGTACCAAAGATCTTCGCTGTTTTCTCCTGTTTCCTCTACGAGCTTTCGTGCTAAACGAATTTTAAAAAGCCTTTAAAAGATTGAAGAATGTGCTCAGTTACGCCAGAGAAGAATATTTCCAGACGTAGCGACTTGTGGAGTCCGACCGAGCGGAGAAGGGATTCGCGGGCAAAAGAAACGCAACCGTGCCTATACGACGTAGCGGCTACCACTTTTGCGTTTCCCCGCGAATCCCTTCGGAGCGGACAGTCCCAACCCTCAGCGGGACGGAGCACTGAGCCTAGACTGGAAATATTCTTCTCCCCACTGCAGCCACATGCGACCCTGAATATATTTTTTAATTCCTATACGTTGAAAGGAGTCCAACCCATATGCAAGCTTTGGAAACCCAACGGCTTACGTTATCGTACGGAGAACGCAACATCATTGAAGCTTTAGATTTAAACATCCCGCGTGGAAAAATCACCGTTTTCATCGGCAGTAACGGCAGTGGCAAATCGACATTACTGCGCTCTCTGGCACGTTTACTCAAACCAAAGGAAGGCGCCATCCTGCTTGAAGGAGAATCGATCGCGAAACGCTCTACCAAAGAGGTAGCCAAGCGTCTTGCCATCCTTCCTCAAGGCCCATCTGCACCAGAAGGATTGACGATCCTGCAATTAGTCAAACAAGGACGTTATCCCTATCAAAACTGGCTACAGCAATGGTCGGAAGAAGACGAGCAGATGGTCAACAAAGCATTGGCAGCTACTCAACTCACAGATATGGCTAACCGCGCCGTCGATAGTCTCTCTGGCGGCCAACGTCAGCGCGCCTGGATTGCGATGACGCTCGCTCAAGGAACCGAAACCATTTTGCTGGATGAGCCTACGACTTATTTGGATATGTCCCATCAGATTGAGATTTTGGACCTGTTGTTTGAACTCAATCAAACGGAGCAGCGCACCATCGTCATGGTTCTCCACGATCTAAATCTCGCTTGCCGCTATGCCCATCATATCGTTGCCGTTCACAATCAGACCGTCGTGGCAGAAGGAGCTCCGAACGAAGTGCTGACGACCGACCTTGTCCGTACCGTTTTCGATATGGATTGCCAAATTACGCAAGACCCCCTGTACGGAACTCCTATGTGCATCCCGTACAGTAAAAGCCGTCTGGGCACTGTGCAAACCGAACGAAAAGCATTCGCCATGTCATAAGCCTCAAACAGCAAAGAGACTGTCCATCGCGTAGTATGGGCAGTCTTTTTTCGTAGATAAAAGCTTGAACATGCAAGAATCGAGGCTTCTGGTGGCATATGTCTTTCATCCAAAAAACAGCGGCAGTCCCGGACTTTTTTGCGTCCTGAACTGCCGCATGCAAGCTTATTTCTTCAAGTTGTAGAATGCAGAACGACCACCAAAGCGAGCTGTATCAGCTAGTTCGTCTTCAATACGCAGCAATTGGTTGTACTTCGCTACGCGGTCTGTGCGGGAAGGCGCACCAGTCTTGATTTGACCCGCATTTGTAGCCACTGCGATATCAGAGATTGTGGAGTCTTCGGTTTCACCGGAACGGTGCGAAATCACCGCAGTATAACCAGCCAGCTTCGCCATTTCGATTGCTTCGAAGGTTTCTGTCAGCGTACCGATTTGGTTTACTTTTACCAGAATGGAGTTACCTGTAGAGGTCTCGATTCCGCGAGCCAGACGCTCGGTGTTGGTTACGAACAAGTCGTCACCTACCAGCTGAACTTTACTGCCCAACTTGTCAGTCAGCGCTTTCCAGCCATCCCAGTCATCTTCAGACAGACCGTCTTCGATGGAGATGATTGGGTATTTGTTTACCAGATCTTCGTAGAACGCGATCATTTCTTCTGTTGTTTTCACAACGCCTTCGCCTTCGAAGTGGTATTTGCCGTCTTTAAACATTTCCGTAGCTGCTACGTCCAACGCAAGGAACACGTCTTTGCCTGGCTCATAGCCTGCTGCCTTGATCGCATCCAAAATAGTTGTGATCGCTTCTTCGTTGGATTTCAGGTTTGGAGCAAAACCGCCCTCATCCCCTACTGCTGTGCTCAAGCCTTTTTCACCCAATACTTTTTTCAGGGAGTGGAAAATTTCCGCACCTGTACGCAGCGCTTCCTTGAAGGAAGTAGCACCTACTGGCATAACCATGAATTCCTGAATGTCTACAGTGTTGTCTGCGTGCTTACCACCATTCAGGATGTTCATCATAGGAACTGGCAGCATTCTCGCGTTGAAGCCGCCGAGGTAGTTGTAGAGAGGAACGCCGAGAGATTCTGCAGCCGCACGTGCTACTGCCATGGACACACCAAGAATCGCGTTTGCGCCCAGCTTGCCTTTGTTTGGCGTGCCGTCGAGCTGAATCATCGCCATATCGATGCCAACTTGATCCAGGGCATCCATGCCGATCAGTTCAGGAGCAATGATTTCATTCACGTTTTCTACGGCTTTCAGAACACCTTTTCCCAAGTAACGGGATTTGTCACCGTCGCGAAGCTCAACCGCTTCATACGCACCTGTAGATGCTCCAGATGGAACATCTGCGCGACCCATCGAGCCATCCTCGAGATATACTTCTACTTCCACAGTTGGATTACCGCGAGAGTCCATAATTTCGCGTGCATAAATGTCAGTAATCATTGCCATTTCTCGTCCATCTCCTTTTTTCAAGTGCACTTACAATCTATTTCGATTTAAACGCCAAGCTACCCTTACAGTGTGTCCCAGCGAAGCCTATTTTGCAAGTAACGATTTACCTGTCATTTCAACGGGTTGCGCTACTCCCAAAAGCTCCAAAAGCGTTGGCGACAAGTCGGCCAAAATACCGTCTTCGCGCAGGGCAGCCCCGTCTTTTGTCACAATTACAGGCACCGGATACGTACTGTGTGAAGTAATTGGTCGTCCCGCTTCATCCAGCATCAGATCTGCGTTGCCGTGGTCAGCTGTGATGACGGCTACGCCGCCTTTTGCTACGATGGCATCGACTACTCGGCCCAAGCATGCATCCACCGTCTCGACTGCTTTGATTGTTGGCTCCATCATTCCGGAATGACCAACCATGTCGCAGTTGGCAAAGTTCAGGATGATCGCGTCAAAATTATCTGCCTCGATCTCAGCGACAACAGCGTCTGTCAGCTCTGGTGCACTCATCTCCGGCTGGAGGTCGTACGTCGCCACTTTTGGCGAAGGAATCAGGATGCGTTTCTCACCAGGAAACTCTTTCTCACGCCCGCCACTAAAGAAGAACGTCACATGCGGATATTTCTCCGTCTCGGCAATGCGTAGCTGCTTCAAGCCATGCTGGGAAAGTACCTCTCCCAATGTGTTATCCAGATTGGAAGGCTTGTAAGCGACATACCCATTAACCGTCTCGGAAAAATGCGTCAGGCACACAAAATGCAGATCGCGCGGGCGCTCATCTCCGCGGTCAAATCCACGGAAATCTTCATTCGTAAATGCCTGCGACATTTGAATCGCACGATCCGGGCGGAAATTATAAAAAATAATCGAATCGCCGCTTTGAACGGTCGTCACTGGTTTTCCGTTTTCATTGAGAATCACGGTTGGCATGACGAACTCATCCATAATGGACTTTTCGTAGGATTCCTTAACCGCCTGAACCGGATCACGATAAGCCGGAGCATCTGCATACACCATGGCGCGATACGCCTTCTCTACGCGCTCCCAGCGTTTGTCACGATCCATCGCATAGTAGCGACCTTGTACGGTAGCAATATGGCCAACACCCAGCTCAGCGATTTTGGCTTGTAGCTGCTCGATATAACCCACTGCACTGTCAGGCGATACATCGCGGCCATCGAGGAAACCGTGAATGAACACATCCGCAAAGTCCTGCTTTTTCGCCAACTCGAGCATCGCAAACAGGTGGTCAATATGACTGTGTACACCACCATCGGACAAAAGTCCGAACAGATGGAGCTGCTTGCCGTTTTGCTTCGCGTGCTGGAAAGCAGCAATCAGTGTTTCGTTCTCAAAAAAAGCGCCTTCTTTAATCGACTTGGTAATGCGCGTCAAATCCTGATAAACGACACGCCCTGCCCCGATATTGAGATGGCCTACTTCGGAGTTCCCCATCTGTCCTTCTGGCAGCCCAACAGCCAACCCACTTGCCTCTAGTGTCGCGTGAGGGTATTGGTTCCAGTAACGGTCAAAATTCGGCTTGTTGGCTTGCGCTACTGCGTTTCCATACGTTTCGTTCCGCAGAGCAAAACCATCCACAATCAAAAGGGCAACCGGTTTTGGTCTTTGTGCCATTGCTTTCTCCTCCTATCGCGACGTTGCTCCTGCCACAAGCTGCAAGTAGCTATTAGCTACGAGACTCGCTCCACCGACCAATGCTCCGTCAATGTCAGGCTGTGCCATGTAGCTTGCGATGTTTTCCGGCTTTACGCTTCCGCCGTATTGAATGCGCACTTTCTCCGCTGTCGCTTGTCCAAAGCGTTCACCGATTACGCTACGAATAATGGCAATCGTTTCATTAGCATCCTCTGCCGTGGAAGACTTGCCTGTGCCAATCGCCCAGATCGGCTCGTATGCAATAACGGTATCCGCCACTTGTGCAGCATCTACTCCAGCAAAAGCACCTTCAGTCTGCGTACGGACTACGTTAGCTGTCTCGCCCGCTTCCCGCTGCTCCAGACTCTCGCCTACGCACACAATCGGTACGAGACCTGCTGCTAATGCAGCTACAACCTTTTTATTCACCGTCTCATCTGTTTCATTGAAATATTGCCGACGCTCGGAGTGACCAAGAATCACGTACTCCACACCGATTTCTTTCAGCATGGACGCGCTGATTTCTCCTGTATAAGCACCTTGCTCTTCAAAATGCATGTTTTGCGCCCCGATGGCAATATCCGTGCCCGCCAGCTCTTCTTTAAGTGCGGTCAACGCTGTAAAAGGTGCGCAAATGACTTTTTGTACTCCGGAAGTATTATTGCTTGCCTTGGCTTCCTTCGCAAACGCTCTTGCCTCGGCCATTGTCTTGAACATCTTCCAGTTTCCCGCGATAATTGGTGTTCGCATGCAAACTCCCCCTCTTCGCTCTTATTGGTTATCTGCCAACACAGCTACGCCTGGCAGTTCCTTGCCTTCCATGAATTCCAGGGACGCTCCGCCGCCTGTAGAAATGTGTGTCATCTGCTCGGCAACGCCTGCTTTTTCCACAGCCGCTACGGAATCACCGCCACCGATGATCGTCGTACCGCTGCATGCGGCCATCGCCTTGGCTACGCCAATCGTGCCGCCTGCAAAAGCATCCATTTCAAATACGCCCATCGGACCGTTCCATACAACCGTTTTCGAATCTACAATGACGCTGTGGTACTGTTCCACTGTTTTTGGACCGATATCGAGTGCCATCCAGCCCTCTGGAATTGCATCGATTGCCACAACCTGCTTTTCTGCATCTGCCGCAAAACGGTCAGCTACCACAACATCAACTGGCATCAGCAATTGAACGCCGCGCTCTTTTGCCTGCTCCATCAATGTACGTGCGAGGTCGAGCTTGTCGTCTTCACACAGAGAAGCACCAATGCCATAACCTTGTGCTTTGAGGAATGTATTCGCCATACCGCCGCCGATAATCAGGTGATCGACTTTGGTCAACAAATTTTCAATGACAGCAATTTTATCTTTTACTTTTGCACCGCCGACAATCGCTGTAAACGGACGCTCCGGATTGGACAAGGCTCCGCCCATGAAGCGAATTTCCTTTTCCATCAGCAAGCCTGCAACGGCTGGTATGTACTCAGCGATTCCCGCTGTAGAAGCATGTGCCCGGTGAGCTGTCCCGAATGCATCATTGACAAACAGATCAGCCAAGGCCGCAAAGCTTTTTGCCAGTTCTGGATCGTTCTTTTCTTCTCCCGCATGGAAGCGCACGTTTTCCAACAGGAGGACGTCGCCAGACTCCATTCGTTCTACTGCCGCTTCTACGTCAGCACCTTGGCAATCCTCCAGCTTACGCACGTCCTTGCCCAAGAGCGAGGACAGATGGGCTGCGACAGGAGTAAGACGCATCTCTTCCACCACTTGGCCTTTAGGACGACCAAAATGGCTCGCCAGGATTACTTTGGCTCCTGCTTCCATCATGAAACGGATGGTTGGTACAGCAGCACGAATGCGTGTATCGTCGGTGATTACCCCGTCCTGCATCGGCACGTTAAAGTCGACACGGCAGAATACGCGCTTGCCTGCCAGCTCAACATCGCGGATAGATTTCTTGTTCATGAACGATCCTCCCAAATCATTGGCTTTTTATTCGGAAAAAAGATATGGGAAAAGGGAGATTGCTCTCCCTTTTTTTCCACAACAGTTCTATTTTACGTGTTAGAAGCCGCGCTGTGCAACATAATGACACAAGTCTACGACACGATTGGAGTAACCCCACTCGTTATCGTACCAGGAAACGACTTTCACCATGTTTCCTTCCAGTACCATTGTAGACAAAGCATCGATTGTGGAGGATGCAGGGTTTCCATTGTAATCAGAGGAAACGAGTGGCTCTTCGGAGTAGCCGAGAATGCCTTTGAGAGGGCCTTCTGCCGCTTCTTTCAGCGCGTTGTTGATTTCTTCAACAGTTGCGTCTGTCTTCAGCTCAACGACCAAGTCCACTACGGATACGTTTGGAGTTGGTACGCGCATAGCGAAACCATTCAGCTTGCCTTTCAGCTCAGGCAGTACGAGTGCTACCGCTTTTGCCGCTCCTGTAGAGGTTGGAATGATGTTTTCCGCAGCTGCACGGGCACGGCGCAAATCTTTGTGCGGCAGGTCGAGAATTTGTTGGTCATTGGTGTAAGAGTGAACGGTTGTCATCAAACCGCGTACGATCCCGAATTTTTCATTGAGAACCTTCGCGTATGGTGCCAAGCAGTTCGTTGTGCAGGATGCGTTGGAGATCACAGTGTGTTGCGCTGGATCGTACTTGTCTTCGTTCACACCGATTACGACTGTAATGTCTTCGTTTGTTGCCGGAGCGGAGATGATGACTTTTTTCGCGCCACCTTCCAGGTGCTTCGCTGCATCTTCGCGCTTCGTGAAGCGTCCAGTCGATTCCACTACGATTTCAACACCGTAATCTGCCCACTTCAGTTGAGCTGGATCGCGCTCTGCCAATACCTTGATTTCTTTTCCGTCTACGATGAGCGTGTTTTCGGAAGCTTCAACACTCACGTTCAAAACGCCATGAACCGTGTCATATTTCAAAAGGTGCGCCAGTGTGTGCGCATCTGTCAGGTCATTGACCGCCACGATTTCTACATTCGGATTGTTCAGTGCTGCACGAAATACGTTACGACCGATACGACCAAATCCGTTAATACCTACTTTTACCATAATGTATACCTCCTGCTCATTAGCTAGCTTTATTCTTCATCGCGAGAAACCTGCCCTCTGGCGAAAACCAGCGGGTCGATAATATCGTCACAATCGGTAATAAGATTGGAAAAAACACAAAGGGCAATGTCTGGATCGTCGAAACACCTAACGTGAGCGCCATCATCATCGATAGTCCGTTCCACGGAATCAATACAGGCATGACAACTGTGGAGTCCAGCATCGTCTTGCCCAACAGCTCACGCCCTCCCTCCCATTGGGAGAACCTCCCGAGAAGAGTCGCGCCGAGAACCAGAATCGGAATGGTTTGATTACAGCTGATGATGACCACTAACAACGACAATGCCGCTGCTTTCGCTACCAATACTGTCTTATTTTTTGTATGACCCATCATTTTGTCTACGATGGGAGTTAATAAATTGGCTCTGTTCAAAATGCCGTTTAAAAAGCCTGCGAGAATGATTAACGCCAGAACACTGAAGATGGCGAACATCCCGCCCCCATGGACCAGTTGATCCAGCGGCGTTCCTGAATGAAGCTCAAATCCAACTAGCATTGATGTAAAAAACGTCTTCACATCCAAATTCCCATTGATCCCGACTAGAATCGCACTGGCTCCGATACCGAAAAACAATGCCTTCACCGCTTTTACTCTCAGTGCAAAAGAGGCAATTAACACCACGAGAGGCAGCATGAGCAGCCAATGTACAGAAAAATGACTGACTAACAGCTCCTGGTACATTTGAATGGTATCCGTCGAGTTCGCTTGAGGTCGAAACAGATCAAGGATCAGGAAAAGTAACGCGCAAATCGCTACCGTAAGCAAAGCAGGACGCCGCATTCTTCTTTCCTGCTCTTCTGTCATACCGACATTGGAAAGCACCAGTAATCGACTGCTGGATATCGGCGAGAAACGTTCCCCCACCATCGCTCCAGAGATGAGCGCGCCACCTACGATCGCAGGTGATATCCCTGCTGCGTGCGCTATACCCATCAAGGACAGCCCAATCGTACTCAGTGTACCGATTGATGTACCCAATAAATAACTGACGCCTGCGGTCAACAGAAAAGAGAGAACGAACAAATACTCGACATTCACAATCGATAATCCGTAGTAAATGATGGCGGGAATGGTTCCTCCCATCATTAATAGAGGAATCAAGAGTCCTACTAAAAACAGAATCGTAAGGACAGGCTTTGCCTTTTGGACACCTTCCCAGCCAAACACGAACTGCTGCTTCCACGGATAACCCAATCTTTTTACACTAACCAGTGTGACCAAGATCGCAAAAACAATCCCCCATGCGATCGGAAAACCGAGCGATAGGCTCAAAATGATACCAGCGATCATTGCCAAGATGGGTGTTACCGATGTGATAGACATGCGACCGACTTCCTTCCGTTACAATCGTGCGGACAACAGCGTATAAGCTGCCCCTTCGTCCGTAATGAGTACATTCTGACACGATTGCTTAGCAAAGGAAAGAATCGCTTTTGCCTTGCTTTCGCCCCCCGCAATAGAGAGCACTGTTTCTGCCTTGTGCACTTCCTCTAGCTGTAAACCAATTGTCGGCATTCTGTGGACCGTTTCTCCCGCTTCATTAAAGTAGTATCCGAATGCTTCTGATACAGCACCCGTCTCCACTAATTCCGCGAGTTCTTCCTCCGAATAATTCCGCCTTCTCGCCATCGTGACGGCATCCCCGATTCCATGCAAAACGATTCGAGTTTCGCCCAATAGTGACAGCACATCTTGTACCTGTGGCTCTTTGACCAATGTCTGCAAGGCTTCTGGATGGAGGCGATCCGGTACGTGAAGAAGCCGATAAGAAGCACCTGTTTTCGCTGCCATGGCGGAAGCGAGCGTGTTCGCTTGCAGCTCTACGCGTTCTCCCAATCCACCGCGAGCAGGGACAAACTGAACGTTTTTGAACGAAGCAGAAGGGGTCAGATGACTTGCTACGCTGGCTATGGATGAACCACCTGTTACCGCTACAATGTCGCCTTCTTGCACGACTTGTTTGAGGACCCGTGCCCCTACCCGTCCCAACTCTTCCTTTACCCAAGGTGACTGGTCTGCATTGCCCTGCACCACAATGACTTCTGCTATGCCCAGCTTTTTTTGCAGGCGCTCTGCCAAGTCAGTAAGGCCGAATAGCTCTCCGACGAGAGGCTCCATGTCGTCCAAGACTTGTTGTCCTTCTTCACTCAGGCTCATTCCCGCAGCTGTTACATGAAGGAGCCCCGTCTCTTTTAGCAGTTCCACTTCTGCCCGCAAAATACGTTCAGTGGTATCCATGGCTTGAGCAAGACCTCTTCTGCCAATCGGCTGCAAATGATAGATGGATCGGAGCAACATGTACCGCTGACGCAAAACTTGAATCAAGTCAGGCAACAATTTTTGTTGCAGTTCCAGTAAACGTCGCATTTTACCTTCTTCCTTGGTTACAAATTGTTGATCGGGACGTTTTATGTCCCTGTATATACATTTTTTGTCCCGCTTGGTGCAAAAAAAAGATCACTTGCTACAACTTGAATGTATCATATTTAACCATATCTTGCAAGTTCCCCTCTACCTATAAGACAAACCATCATGAGGTCGTTTTGGTTTGAGTCAACATTGTGGAGGAGAAGAAAAAGCACAGTTCCCTTCGACTCTGACACGCCAGCAGGGAAGATTCACTGTCCGTCTCCATTCCAAAAGGGGACCGTCGAGCCAAAGCCACCCTACGGGCGGAAGTTTCTCAGAGAAGAAGTGTTCGACAAGCGGGTCCCCTTTTGGAAGTTCCGACTGGGTTGGCGTTGTCAAGGTCTACGAGCCCTGTGCTTTTTCTTCTCACCAGCTTTGTTGGTTCATCGGTACTTTCTAAAGCTAAAAAACAGCCAATACCATAGCAATCATTTATGATAGAGCGGTACGTCTATGTAGTTCCTCGTGCAGCTCTTTTAGCGTCACCACATGCGTTATGGAACGAAACACGATCTCTCCATTTATCTCGACTACGGGAATGACAAACATCATTTCCTCATGCAAAGCCGGATCACTTTCAATATCAACCATGCGCATACGAAGGGGGAACTCCTCCGCCAGAGAACGGATGTAGAGCTCCACCTCGTCGCACAAATGGCATTTTTTTCTCCCGTACAAAACGATTTCAAAAAGCTTTTCATTCATATATCGTTAAAACCTCTTTCGTTTAGCCGACGATGGGATCAGCATTTCTTCCCGGTACTTGGCAACCGTTCGGCGGGAGATCTCAATCCCCTCTGTAAGCAGCATCTCACCCAGCTTTTGATCAGATAACGGAGCTTTCCGATCTTCTTGCTCGATCAGTGCTTTGATTCTGCGCTTAACACTCTCAGAAGAAGTCGCTTCCCCGCTGGAAGTAGAGAGTGCTGACGTAAAGAAATACTTCAACTCAAAGATTCCGCGCGGTGTCTGGACGTACTTGTTGCTGGTTGCCCGGCTGATTGTCGATTCGTGCAGGCTGACCCGCTCTGCTATTTCCTTTTGCGTCATAGGCTTTAAATAATGAATTCCCCGATCAAAAAACTCCCGTTGCATATCGAGGATGGCCTGTGTTACACGCATGAGCGTCAGGCGGCGCTGCTCCAAGCTTTTTGCTAGCCACATGGCGGCATTCAGCTTATCGTGAATGAACTGCTTGGCTTCATCCTGACTTTTTTGCTGGCTCAGCATTTTTTCATAAAAGCTGTTGATTTTCAGCCGCGGTGCTGCGACATCATTAACCAATACTACATAATCATTCCCGACTTTCTCTACCGTCACATCTGGAATGACATATCTTGTCTCTACGGAGGAAAAGGCCGCCCCAGGACGCGGATTCAACGTACGGATCAAATCTGCCATCGTCTGTACCTCTTGCGGTGTACATCCGATTTTGTCTGCAATCCGCTGATAGCGATTGTCCGCTAAATCTTGCAGATGGTTACGAACGACCTGCACGATCTTTTCATCATCGAGTGCCAAATGCTCAAGCTGCAGCAAAAGACATTCTTCTAGGCTGCGTGAAGCTACGCCTACTGGATCAAAATGCTGCAAAACGGACAACACGTCTTCAATCTCCAGCATTTCAGCGCCTAAGCGCTCACTTGCTTCCTCCAGTGTAATTTCCAAATATCCCTTCTCATCCAAATTCCCGATCAAAAAGAGAGCAATCTGTTTTTGCAGCGACGAGAATCCTTTTACATAGCCGAGTTGACGCTCCAGATGTTCGTACAGCGTCTCCGCACCTTGCTGGACGTAATCCAGCGGATTGTAAGTGCTTTCATTTTTCGACGAACCGTACTCACCTGTCGCGCGATTGCCCACAATTTCTTTCCAGTCAATCTCAGGAGCTGGTTTCTCTGCTTTTGCAGAAGCGACTTCTCCAGCCACTTCAAGGTCGAAAACAGGATTTTCATTGGCCTGATCCTGCAAATAGGAGATGAGATCAATGGCTGAATACTGCAATATGGTAATCGCTTGGCGTAATTCCGGCGTCATCACTAATTTCAGTGTTTGTTCTTGAAATAACCCCAATCCCATGTTCATGAAGCTCGCCTCCTTCGCACTTGCTCATGCTGCTCGATGACTCTTTATTTTCATTATATTCGTTCTCTCATGCAATTTTCCTGCCAATTTGATGAAACAGAACACAAAAAATGTCGAAAGATCTTCACCAATGGACTTTTTCACTTTCGCTTATTTTATCGCTAGTTTTTTCTGCTGAACTACTTTTTTTCGTTTGCATTGAGATTCTCGATGTTTTATAATAAAAGTTGTCGTCACAATATACGCCTGTAGCTCAGTGGATAGAGCAATGGTCTCCGGAACCATGTGCGGGGGTTCGATTCCCTTCAGGCGTACCATACTTTCAAACCAAAAGCGATCTCTTGAATTTCAAGAGGTCGCTTTTTTTATGTTGAACCCTCATGGGAACAAAAAAACAGCCCGATTAAGGACTGTTTTTCTTGAGCTACATTTATTGGTTAAAAATCGCTTTGAAAGTATAAGGGATTGGGGTGATTGGTCTATTATCCAATAATGCATCAGGGGCCATAATCTGAATGTGATACTGTCCTTCTTCAGGAATGTTTACTGAAAAAGATGTATTGCCAGTAATACGAACTCTTTCTACTTGCCCCCCTGATTGTTTCTTTACCCAAATAACAATCGGTTCGGAACTTGTTGATTGTCTACTAAAAGCAAAATTAAAGCTTCCTGGTTTTGCATAAAAATTGTAGAAATCGACATCTTTATGGTGATTAATCGCAGCTGTGTATGAAACATTCGAATTTATATATGGAGCGAATTCAACACTATCATTTGGTTCATATGGATCGGTCACCGAAGCAGCAGCTTTTTGGGAAGACTTCATATTTTTAGCTGGTTCTGCTGCAAATGCAGAAGCAGATGCGGATAGAGCTACTGCGAGGGTTAACAAGCTAATTACGGCTTTTTTCATATATGTTGCCTCCTAATAACTAGGTACGGAATTGTTAGTATTTGTAAGTGATCTTTATTGGTTAAAAAAAGCTTTGAATGTGTAAGGCATAGGGTTGATTGGGGTCGTATCAAATGCTGCATCTGAAGATACAATATAGATGTAGTATCTTCCTTCTTCTGGGATATTTACTGATAAAGTTGTATTGCCCTTAATACCAAATTGGCTTTTTATTGTCTCTCCTTTTGTCTCTCCTTGCTTTCTCACAAGGATGTTAAACGTGTGCTTGCTTGCAGATAATCTACTGAATGCCAATGTAAAATCCCCAGGTTTCGCATAAAAATTAAAAAAGTCAGCATCTCTATTGTGATCAATCGCTGCAGTATATGAGGTATTCGAATTAATATAAGGAGCAAATGCAGGATCATCATTTGGCTCATAAGGATCGGTTACGGAAGCAGCAGCTTTTTGGGAAGATTTCATATTTTTAGCTGGTTCTGCTGCAAATGCGGAAGCAGATGCGGATAAAGCTACTGCGAGAGTCAACAAACTAAGTACGACTTTTTTCATGAATTATCCCTCCGAATAGATTAGTAGCAATAATCTGAGATTTTATTGGTTATAAATAGCTTTAAATGCATAAGGAATCGGTTTGATTGGCTTGGAATCAAATGCAGAGTAGTCATAAATCATAATATAGTAAATGCCCTCTTTTGTAAGATCTTTTGTAAAGCTCAACCTTCCATCTTGAGCTTTATAAGGAGTCCCTGATAGATCACTTTCATGCATGATATTAACCCGAATGTTCCCTTTTTCGGATGTTAAGCTACTAAGAGCTAATTGGAGTGTCCCTGGTTTCGCGTAAAATTTAAACCAATCGACATCTTTGTTATGGCCAATCTCTGCTGAATAGGAAACGTTTGAATTAGCAAATGAAGCAAATTGGAGATCGTCATTTGGCTCATAAGGATCGTTTGCCGCCGCAGCTTTTTGAGATGATTTCGAGATTTTTACAGGTTCCGCTGCCAGTGCAGATACGGAAGCAGATAATACGAGTGACAGGCTTAATAGGCTTGCTACGACTTTTTTCACGAATAAATCCCTCCAAAAGCTGTGATTGTAAGTACTATTAATTTTTACCATTTTATATCTAAATTGTAAATATAAGTTATGTATTTTTTTGTAATAATTTGATGAATACGCTAGAATGAGGTCTACATTTATCGAACAATCACTGTTATTATCGATCTTTGCTACTCTCCGTATAGTAGGAGTTCTCATGCACAAAGTAGCCCATAACGATTAATTCCATAGGTTATGATAATTGTAATCTATACTAATCTTTACCATATTTAAAGTGTTTTGTAAATTCGGATCGTGTAATATTTTGTAATAAATTGACAGATAGCCAACACCAAAAACCCTGAAGCACTATTCTCCTTCAGGGATCCTCACTCAACTATCGATAAACACACTTCCAATTCCTACTGATGGTTCCTTGTTTTATACAAAAGATAAACAAAGAACGGCGCTCCAATCGCTGCGGTAAAAATCCCAGCTGGCAAATCATGCGGTAAAAACACCGTTCTCCCAATCAAATCAGCCAAGACAACGAGCATCCCGCCCAAAACAGCGGAAGCCGGCAGCAAGTAACCGTACGCAGAACCTACTAGCCTACGCGCAATATGCGGGGCCATCAACCCGATAAAACTAATTCCTCCTGCCACACCGACTGCAGCACCTGCCAATGCCACACTGATCGCAATCAAGAGCAATCGCTTCTTATCAATCGCTACGCCAATGCCTTTGGCGATATCATCACCGAGCTCCTGGGCATTCAAATAACGGATTTGGAAAATCGTAGCGCCAAGAAACAAAACGGTCCACGGAAGCAACGTCATGACATTTACCCACGACATACCGTACACAGTTCCAGTCATCCACCCGAGAGCGTTTGATGCTTTGTGGGTTTGGGTGATCACCAGGAAAAAGATCGTTAATGCCCCCATGCCTGCCGAGATACATACACCGACAAGCGCAAGGCGAAAAGGGGAGACTCCCTCTTTCCACGCAGTGAGATACGTAAGCGTCGCGGTTAACAATCCACCGATCAAGGCCACCAATGGCATCCATTGTACACTTACATCTTTTGCGAATGTGATAAATGCTACCGCTGCTGCCGTTGCTCCCGCTGTAGTCCCGATCAAATCAGGCGAAGCTAACGGATTTCGTACCAAGGACTGCAAAATAGCCCCTGATACCGCTAGGGAAGCCCCCACCATGACTGAAACGACAACGCGAGGCAATCGCCAATCGAGCACGATCAATTCATTCTGTTCACTGCCCGCTCCCACAAAAGCTTTGACGACCTCCCACACAGGAATATGCAAGCTTCCTAAGCCAATACTCAATACAATCACAACAGATAACAGCAAAAATAGTATGAAATTAATTCCCAACGCCCGCTTATCTACATGAAACGAAAGCGCTGGCTTTTTGGTCCGAATGACTACATGTCTATGCATACGCCCTCCCCCTGACCAGCGGGATGATAAAAGCCACTCCGATCATAGCAGTTGCTACGCCTACTGGTACTTCCAGACGCATGGGCATCAATACAAGGCGAGACAGCAAGTCAGCGCAAACCAGAAAAGCTCCGCCGAAAACAATCGAATAGGGAACCAACCATCGGTGATCAAGCCCGACTAAAAAACGACATAGATGCGGGATGATGATGCCCACGAATGCAATTGGTCCGGCGAGCGCGACACTCCCACCTGCCAAGAGCACCACGAGCAATAACGCAGTAGCTTTTACCAAGATAATCTTCTGACCCAGGCCAGTCGCTACATCATCACCAAGTACCATCAAGTTTAACGAGCCGGTCAGTACCATAGCGCCTAACCAGCCTACGAGCAAATAAGGAATGATCATAAAAAAATGATCGAGCTGTCTCCCCTCCACAGAACCAACTAACCAGTAAAAAGCCTCAGTCATCGTCTTTTCTTGCAACAGCATAAACAGCGAAGTCACAGACGAAGCAAAAGCGGCAACCGCTGCACCCGAAAGTGTCAGCTTAATCGGAGTCATGCCTCCCCGCCCAGCGGAGGCCAATCCGTATACAAGCAGAGCAGTCACACCCGCTCCGATAAAACCTGCCCACATCATTTGCGACACAGGGAATTGCGAGCCAAAAACAACAATCGTCGTCACAATAGCTGCTGCAGCTCCAGCGTTCACGCCGATAAGAGACGGTGAAGCCAAAGGGTTACGAGTCAACGCCTGCAACAAAACACCTGCTACAGCGAGGCTGCTCCCCACTGCTACCGCTGTCAGTGTACGCGGCATTCGGGAAGTCGTAATAATCAAATGTTCCTCCGAACCGGAAAATTGAGTGTATGCCTCTACTGCAGTAGTGAGCGAATACCGATTGATTCCGAAAAGGATACTAGCCACCATCACGACTGCCAGGACAACGAGCCCTGCTATGAGTACAGTAGTCTTTTGCAGTCGGCTGGACAAAATCACATTCACGCCTGTTCCCTTCTTTCCATTGCATTCTACCTATTCTGTCTACTCGCTACCTATGTATGTAAGTTTCTCCCACTAATCAGTCTAAGCTTGCGGATAGGGCTAGTCAATGATATTGATTTTTATTATCGCTATTGGAAAACCATCACAGTAATATCTATAGTTTTCCTCTGGTTCCAAAAAATATATTGACACATTGTCATAGGAGCATATAAAGTAGTGAAGAAAAATGATAATCATTATCAGTTAAAGGGGGATTTTCCATCATGCGCAAAACTTCCCTGCGTTTGATGCTCGGGGCTATGCTTTCCGCTGTCATGTTCGTAACAGGTTGCGGAGGACAGGCAACGCCTTCATCTGACTCGTCTTCTTCTACACCAGCCGCGTCAACAACTCCATCAGCACCGGCAGCGTCTGAAGAGAGAGAAGTAAAACACTTTATGGGGTCAACAAAAATAAAAGGAACTCCGCAACGTGTCGTCACTCTCACCAGTGAAAGCACAGAGGCTGTTCTCGCATTAGGGATTACGCCAGTTGGGGCTGTCATGAGTGGCCTCGGTAAACCCGGTGACCCATGGCATCCACATATTAAAGAAAAAATGAAGGATGCAGTAGAATTGGGTGACGAGAATCAACCAAACGTCGAGCTGATCGCCAGCCTGAAGCCAGACCTGATTCTGGGAACGAAAGGACGTCAAGGGCAAGAAAAAGTATACGCTCAGCTTTCCGCGATTGCTCCAACCGTCTTCTCCGAGGATCTCGTAGGCAGATGGAAAATAAACTTTGCCCTTTACTCAGAAGCGCTGAATAAAAAGGCTGAAGGCGACAAGCTAATGGCTGATTTCGATAAGAAGATTGAGGATGCAAAAGGAAAATTGGGTGACAAGACGAAGATGAAAGTCTCTGTCGCTCGTTTCGTAGCAGGCACAACCCGTCTTTACTTGAAAGACACTTTCTCTGGCGTTGTTCTGAGCCAGCTCGGCTTTGCTCGACCAGCCTCCCAAGACATCGATGAGTTCAAAAAAGACATTCCAAAAGAGCTCATGGCTGAAATGGATGGTGACGTTATGTTTTACTGGATCGGCGATTATTCCGGTGATGGATCTGCCAATAAATACACCGAGGAATGGATGAAAGATCCACTCTATCAAAAGCTGAATGTCGCGAAAAACAATAAGGCATTCCAAGTTGACGAAGTGATCTGGAACGTAGGCGGCGGTATCCTTTCTGCCGAACTGCTTGTTGATGACATCGTAGAGCGTTTCTCCAAACTGTAGGCTATAAAAAAGCAGGAGTGGTTGAGATAACCACTCCTGCTCTTTTGCCTGCTGGCATTATTGATCGAGTTCCTTACTACCAGCAGTATCCTTACTGGGCAGAATCGGATCTATTTGTTCAGGTTTACGTGAATAAGCTTTGTTTGTAACCAAAATCGTCACACCGATGATGACAATAAAAATGAGCACCAGCGCAACGATAAAACCCGTTGTCATGCATACACCCCCGACTTTTTTCTAACTCTCATTATAGCTGATTTCCATGCGAGTCAGAACCTTCAGGCATAACCAATTCATTATAGAATAACAAACTATTCCAAATTTTGATAGGAAAATGGCTCCTATATCTCGAATAGTTACGACAATGCTATCTCACTCAAATACTTGATAGACTATGCGGGGGAATCTGATGAACAAGCTTAAAACCCCTTTCTTATGGAAAAAGAAACGCTCAAAAAAGGAAATCACACAAGTGTTATTTCCAGATCAAATATTAAAAGCATTTTTTCATTTTACGACGGATGCCATCTCGATTAGTGATCTCGATAACAATATCGTCTTGGTAAATCATGCGTTTGAGCAATACTACGGTTGGTCCATGGAGGAGATTTACGCTTCACCGCTCTGCTTTATTCCAGAAGAGTACAAGAGCGAGACCAAACAGTTATTTGATGCGGTCAGGAGCATGGGTGTATTACTAACCAATTACGAAACCATCAGGCAGCGAAAAGATGGCACGAAGATGGATGTCATTCTGTCAGCTGCTCCAATCAAAGACGAAACAGGAAAAATTATTGGTGCTTCCTGCATTACCCGTGACATTTCCGACCGCAAAAAAATTGAAGAGGCCTTGCGTCAAACCGAAGCCAAATATCGTCTCCTCATCGATCATACCCAGGATATCGTGACGATTTATGATTTATCCATGCGACGCATCTATGCCTCCCCATCAATCGAGCAATTGGGATTTGTTCCAGCCGAGGTTACTTCCCCTAACAATCTGCAGCTCACACATCCAGAGGATATCCCTATGTTCCGGGACAAATTTCAAGAGATCATGGCAACGAAACAACCCGTTCATTTCGAAACGCGCTCTATGGATAGGAATGGAAACGAGGTCTCCTTCGAAACACGCGGTATCCCCATTTTAAACGCGGTAGGGGACGTCCAAAACGTCATGTTAGTCTCGCGAAATATCACCGAACGCAAATACTCAGAGGCCGCCTTATTTAAAAGCGAGAATACGAACAAAATCATCTCAGAATACACAGATGATCTTATTCTGATTACGGACAAAAACGGGGATATCCTCTATCTCTCCCCTTCGCATTCACGTGTAATCGAAACGAGTGAACATTGCCGTCAGCTCACCTTTGCCGAGATTCATCCCGAAGATCGCCAAACTGTCATTGACCACTTTCATCACTTGCTGGCGACCAAGGAAGCAAAGATATGCGAATTCCGTTTCCAGACGAAAAATAACAAATGGATCGTTCTCGAATCAAAGGGTGCCCCCATCCTGACGAAAACGGGAGATTGTGATGGCTTTATCATTGTTTCGCGGGATATTACAGAACGGCGACATAACGAGGAACTATTACGGAAGGCTGAGAAGCTGTCTGTGATTGGGGAGCTGGCTGCTGGAATCGCCCATGAGATTCGCAACCCGCTCACATCTTTGAAGGGCTTTATCCAATTTCTTTATCCGAGCATGAATGATAACCAGCAGTACGCCGACATCATGCTCTCTGAACTGGACCGAATCAATTTTATTGTGAGTGAATTGCTAGTCTTGGCAAAGCCTCACAGCATTCAAATCAAGCCTCTTCCGCTCATCCCTTTGCTGGAAAACGTTTTGACACTTTTGAGATCGGAAGCAAATTTGAAAAACATCGATTTTCGGACCGCATTTGCTTACCATCCAATCATTGCGGGAGAAGAAAACCAACTCAAACAGGTCTTTATCAACATCATTAAAAATGCTATCGAAGCAATCGATGGACATGGTGAGGTTATTATTGCCACCACCCTAAAAGACAATCATCAGGTGCTCATTACGCTCACGGATACTGGCTGTGGAATCTCTGAAGAAATGATTCACAAGCTGGGTGCCCCCTTTTTCACGACAAAAGAAAACGGAACTGGCCTCGGCCTCATGATCAGCAGCAAAATCATGAAAGACCACAACGGCAGCCTGGAAATCAAAAGCAGAGAGCGCGAAGGTACAATGGTAGAGATAACACTGCCGATTGTACAAGACCAAATTGGGTCATCCTAGAAAGGTGTACATCTCATCATCGGTGGAGGTGCCCTATGGATTTTACCAAAATGAGCACGAGTGAGTTCGTGGCCAAAATTCGCGAATCCCAAGCGAAAAACCTACGAAGCAGACAGCATCAGGGCTACGGTCATCCCGAAAAGCGGTTGCCTAGCAAGCAAGGTATTTAACAAGCAAAAGCCCACCCGTTAGCTCCTTCGGCTAAAACGGGTGGGCTTTTGTCATTGCTATTGTGGATCCTGTTTATTCAGGTTACGATCTCTTTCGGACTTTTGCTTCTGGGTGCCTTGGGTCTTGCTGCTGTGTCCTTTGTTTCCGCCATTCTTGGTATTTCGATTGTTTGACATCAGAATCCCTTCCTTTTCATTCTGGTATTCATGCCAAACGTAGTATGTCCCAAATGGCTTATTCATAATGAAGAATTACTTCGCTTCACCCATGAATACTTTCTTTCCGTCCTCATACTTGTACACGTATACGGAAGCAAAGTCGTTGTCGCCTTTTTCATTGAATGTTACGTTAACAAATTTTCCTTTGTAATCTTTGGTTTTGTGAACCGCTTCCAGCACTTGTTCACGTGTTGGCTTTTTGCCGCCGTTTGCTTTGATCGCTTCTTCCAGACCGTTCAACATAACACCCATGGAGTCATAACCAAACGAAGTGAAGATCCCTACTTTGTTGCCAGTCGCGCTCTCGAAGTCTGTGATCCATTTCTTGCCGTCTTCGGTAGCACCAATATCGCCAACCGTAGAAGTAAAGACTACGTTATTGGCATTTTCCGCACCAGCAATTTTCACCATGTCAGCGGAGTCGTAGCCATCGCCACCCATGAAGACACCTTTGAAGCCTTTTTCACGCGCTTGTTTCACGATGATCCCTGCATCAGAGTAGTATCCACCGAAGTAAATCATCTCTGGATTTTTCGCAAGGATTTGGGTGATGATCGCACTATAATCCTTCTCGCCTGCTGTTACCCCTTCATAGCCGAGAACTTGTACACCGTCTTTTTCAAATTGCTTTTTCACTTCTTCCGCAAGACCTTGTCCATAAGCAGCCTTGTCATGCATAACGAATGCCGTTCTTACATTCAACTGATTTTTGGCAAAAATCGCAGCCTTGGAGCCTTGTTGATCATCACGCGCACAAATGCGGTGTACAATCTGTTTGCCTTGCTCAGTCAAATCTGATCCCGTTGCGGAAGGAGATACCATTACGAGCTTCTCTTGCTCGTATTGCGCTGCTGCTGTGATCGAAGCACCTGTTGTAGCATGGCCTACTACTCCGACTACATCAGGATTCGAAATCAACATTTGTGCGACTGCTACCCCTTGTTTCGGGTCAGCTTGGTCGTCTTGCGCGGACAATTGAACGTCAAAGCCAAGTGCTTTGAATGCCTCTGCCTTTTCTTTCAACGCATATTCAGCACCAGCCTTTGCTGTGCTTCCGTAATCAGAATACTGACCAGACATCGGACCAACTACAGCAACAACGAGCTTCTCAGTAGCGCCACTTGCACCGCCCGTGCTTCCTCCGCTATTGTTGCTCGGCTGTGGTGTCGCGCTTTGGCTACCAGTCCCCGCACCTCCACCGCAGCCCGCGAGCATTGTGCTCAGAGCAAATGTTGCAGCCAGTATCGACAATGATTTCTGTTTTTTCATAGCAAAAATCCCCCTCTTTATTTATGAGCAAACTATGAATCACAATCTTATTGTAGGATATTTTAGAAAATTTGCAATAGAAATGATTGAAAGAAGAATCAATAAAAAAACCCTCTATCGCTGTCTGCTAATAGAGGTGTACACATGTAGTATTGAGGCAAATAGCCACTTCTACGCATAGAAGTGGCTATCCTCATGAGAAGTATCCCATTGATTATTAGGAATTAATTGGAATACTCAGCTTGTAAGTGAGCGTTTTTGCATCGTACTCTACTTTTGCACCCAATTCTTGGGCAATGAATACGAGGGGTACGAGCACTGCTCCGGTCACTGGACGTGGCGGATTTGCTACACTCGTTTCTTTGCCGTTTTTATAAGCAAAGTTTTGGTTTTCGTACATACGCAGAGCGTACTTGTTGTCTTTGGCAACCAACAGAGATTTAGTCGTGCTATCCCATGCTGCACTACCACCCAAAGCAATCGCCAATGTGCTCGCATTCACATACGCAACACCATTTTCAGTAACGATTTCTTGTGGGAATGGGAACTCCTTGCCGTTTAGCTGAACTTTGATTTTTTGTTGTACAGCTGGTGCAGGAGCAGGAGAAGTTTGGGCAAACGCAGCCGTTGCCGCTACACTTCCTGTTAGAAGAGCTGCTGTCAGCATCATTGTAGAAAACTTGCGAAGCATAATAAACACCCCTTAAATATCATGAAATGAATTCCAATTTTGTATGATTCGACATAAATCAACTTTTTCCTTCTTTTTTATCCCATACATTTCCTATGTAATTCTCTCCCCAAACATGACAAGACTAGGAAAAAAAATAAATATCCCGCGAACAAATGTTTTTGTGCACAACCTGTGTATAACATTGTGGATAACTTTCGAAAGTGAGGCTTGCTATGGCAGGGGAACGTTTTTTTCTCATTTATCAAGAGGCCAGTGATGAAGAATGCTTATTGACCATCGAACCATACAAAGATCAACAGGAGCTGGCGGAAGCCATCAATCAACTGCAAGCCAAACAAATCGATGAATATACGATTATCAAGGGAAAAAAGATGAAAGCCACGCTGAAACTCGCCGTCGATTTAACCGAGGCCGATGAGAATTCCAAGGAATGAATGTTTTCCTTTTCGAGTAGGTTTAGACAAAGGGAATTTGGCAAACATGGTAGTGAGGGCGCGCACTTATGTGTTTGACCTTCATTGACCTTTTGTGTATGATATTGTTACAAAGAGAGGAGGAAGACTAGATGCATATGAATTTAATTCCAACCGTCATTGAACAGACAAACCGCGGGGAACGTGCTTACGATATTTATTCCCGCCTGCTCAAAGACCGCATCATCTTTCTGGGAACCCCAATCAACGACACCGTAGCCAATATCGTTGTGGCACAGTTGTTGTTCCTTCAGGCGGAAGATCCGGAGAAAGACATTCACTTGTACATAAACAGCCCAGGCGGTTCTATTACTGCTGGTATGGCAATTTACGATACTATGCACTTCATCAAGCCTGATGTATCCACCATTTGTATCGGAATGGCTGCTTCCATGGGAGCATTCCTGCTGGCTGCTGGGGCAAAAGGCAAGCGCTTTGCTCTGCCAAACAGTGAAGTCATGATCCACCAACCATTGGGTGGCGCACAAGGACAAGCGAGCGACATTGAGATTGCTGCAAAACGTATCTTGAAGATGCGTGATCATCTGAACACCATCTTGGCTGAACGTACTGGACAGCCTTTGGAGCGCATCCAAAAGGATACCGATCGCGACAACTTCCTCTCTGCCGCTGAAGCAGTAGAGTACGGATTGATTGACAAAGTCATCACGTCCGAACCGTCTTCGAAAAAATAAGAGCTGTCGTAAAAAAAAGCACTCGTGCCTGAACT
>NZ_JABSUV010000039.1:0-58202 GCF_013284275.1 Brevibacillus sp. HB2.2 | reverse complement strand
GTAGGTGCGAGGGGTTTTTCTGTTTGGTGGGCAATTTTGATTTTTTAAGAGGCTTATCATTTTTGCCCACGAATTGCCCACATCGGCACGCCCTACGACTTCTGGCAGACGATTAAAAACGGGCTGTATCTGCTTACAGGGTTGCCGATCCGTGATGCGCCTCATCGTTTGAATTGCTCGGAGACAGTGGATCGAATGTTTGCTTCCGCAGGCATTAATTTAACGCCTGATGAGTTGGGGAAAGTAACACCGGGAGATCTGGTTAAATCCAACCATCTCTTAAAAATCGCATAGCTATTTTCATGGGGAGCTGCTAATTGCGGCTCCTTATCTTTTGCCCCCAGGGGGTTAGGAGGATGCAGGTATGGACTTTGCAACATGGACACCTTTCAATCACGGTAGCAGCCGCAATCAGTGGAATCCTGCTTGGGGGGGCAGGGCGTTCAAGGGCAATCAATCAGGATATCGCACAGCAGGCGAGCGCTGGCGCCCTTCAACGGGCGGATATCGAGTTTATTAAACGTGGGGTAGATGATATCCGCCTTGATCAGAAAGCGCAAGGGAAACTGTTCGACGAACTGAGCGAACGTGTAACTCGCGTGGAAGAGTCTACAAAGCAAGCGCACAAACGGCTTGATCGTCTCGATGACGAGAACTAAATCTTGAAAGGTGGATGTTCAGTATGAAAGAAACGGACCTGTTGGCATTAGCCAACGAATACTTGTTGGATGAAGTATTGATTGTTGTAGTCGCGCTCCTGTTTATTGGCGTGATTCTAAAGAAAATACCGAGGGTAGCTGACTGGCTGATTCCATGGCTTCTGACCGTAAGCGGCGTTGGACTAGCCTGGGGAGTTATGGGAGCCATTAGTGTTCAAGCAACGATTCAGGGTATTCTTGCTGCTGGGATTGCAACACTGGGGCACCAGCTTTGGAAGCAGACATTTGTGAAAAGGGAAGGTGATCAATAATGACCCAGCAAGAGTTTATCGCAAAAATCGCGCCTGCAGCTGTTGCCGATATGAAAAAGACACGGGTACCAGCCTCGCTGACCATTGCCCAGACGATCTTGGAAAGCAAGTGGATTAACCATCAATGCCAACAACCTGTTTGGTATCAAAGGAACTGGCACCGCGGGCAGTGTTAACATGCCGACTACGGAGTATGTAGGATCGACCCCAATTAAAACAAGCGCGGAATTCCGGAAATACAATAACTGGGCCGAATCGATTGCCGATCACTCAGCCCTTATCCTGAACGGTACAAGGGACAAACCTACTCGATACCATGGCGTCCTTGGGGCTGATTACAAGATAGCCTGCCAGAAGATCAAAGAAGGCGGGTATGCGACTGATCCGACCTATCCAAAGAAACTGATCAACTTGATCAAAACGTATAACCTTCACCAGTATGATGTCGATAAGTCTGGCAACTCTGTGGATAAAGAACAACCAGAATTAAAGCTGGAGGAATTGGAGCGCGAAGCAGGCTTGAAGGCAATTGACAGCCTTGCTGCAAAAGGATTGCTAAACGATCCTGACAAATGTAAACAGAGGCTAATAGACAATCCGAAAGGCGTTCTGGAGGAATTGCCGTGGTTAGTCTTTACGCTACTTGACCGAGCAACAGATAAAATGCTTCTGCAAGGGGTACCGCCAACAAAATGCGGACTAAGCCCCGTTTGATCAAAAAAGGCCGGTATCCTGTACGCTAAGGATTACCGGCTATTCCTGTTATGGCTACTTCATTTGTGTTCCCACAGTGGTTTGATTTAGGGCCGAACGGAGACCATGAACTAAAAACTTTCATCTAATAGGAAAGATTAACCTCTGTCCATTAATGATAAATATTTATGTACAACGGCTTGAGCGAGACAAGTTGATGAATCAATAAAGGAAATATCATTGGATTTTTTATCTGTAACAACATTTAAATCTGTACATGCAATGATAGCGGTATCAATCGTTTCAGCTAATTCTGAATAGAATTCATCCCATAATAGAAGGGACTCATCGATTTGACCTTGTTTAATCTTTGCTATTATTTGATTCACGCAGGTTTGCCAACGATCTTGATGTAAAAAATCATAACCTTCTCTCACTAAAGCATCTTGAAATATTCCAGACTGAACCGTTGGATTGGTGGCTAAAAGAGCTACCTTTTTTGAGTTTTTTGGTATTTCCCTTATTGTTTCATCAATCATGTTTAATATGGGAACTGAAACTGAGTTGTTTATTTGGTTAAAATAGATATGTGCCGTATTACATGGGATGGCAATAAAATCAACATCTGTTTTTTCAAGTCTGCGAGCCCCATTAATAATTGCCATTTCCATGTCCGTATGGTTGAGAGGTTTATCAATGTAGAAAGGCGTTGGACATGAATAAATCATCATGTGAGGGAAATCAATGTCATTTATTGCTCCATATATCTTTTGGCACTGGTCTACTACTTTATCTACAAATGGCCCAGTAGATTTTGGACCCATTCCTGCTAATATTCCAATCATAGTTGTACCCCCTAAAATAAAGTCACCATCTTCTCTATAACTTTAACATAAGTATCCAATTTTCTTCTATGTGCTTAAGTACATCATGCATAACTGGACCGACGAGCAGGCAACTCAAATCTTGCGAAGTTGTTGGGAGGCGACGGCTCCTGGCGGTCGGGTGCTCATCATGGACCCAGTTCTCCCTCCTGGAGATACGCCTCATACAAGTAAATTAATGGATGTCCTTTGAATGGCGATCTACGAAGAGGTCGAGAACGTACGGAAGAGGAATTCCGCCGATTGCTGGCTGGGCCTGATTTACGGTTTAATCGCGTCATCGATACCGGTTGCTACGTTTCGATCGTAGAAGCTGTGACCAACTGAGACTCGAATCAAGGAGACTTCCCAAGACGATCAGCCTTTCACAAGGCCCACTTACCATGTTCTCGGCGGGATGTCCAACGAAAAAACTACTGCAAACATTGGATTGTTCTGTACAGAAGCGGAAGCACAGGCTGCAGGATATCGGAACGTAGTGGTAAACAACCCGCCTCCACATTAAAAGGAAACGGGTTTTCATTAGTACATGTCTAGCTAAACATATAGATGAGTTTTAAGTTACTTGCGTGTTCCCGTTTTGTTCGCATATAATACAAACAAACGTTCTTGTTTCTTCGGGGTGGTTACTTTGGCCTTGTCTGACATCGAGCGGAAGGTATTAAGAGTGATCGGCAACTATTCGGCAGGACGAAGAAGGACGCCAACTGTAGATGAACTATGCATCAAGACAGGTCGTGATAGAGGCGGAATCATGACAATACTCGATGCTCTCACGAAAGAGGAATACATTGAGTGGCATAGGTCTGAGCCCGATCAGATGGAAGTGTTCGAAACTTGGGAAAGGAACGGTGTATTGAAATGGCCTCTAAGATAGAAAATCCTTTTTCGATGCGTTTTTTGCTACCAGATCAACGGACGATGTATTTACAGATGAAGGAAGACGATAAACTCGTACCCATGCCTATACTTGTGCAGGATGAACTTGAATCGTTTCATTACCAAACTCAGAGACGCCGGACGAGAAAATTATGCTGTTGCGATTACTTGGTGGAAACGCAAGAAGAAAAGCATCGGAACTACTTGTAGGATGTGGGGAAAAGTTGAGCGGATAGATACGAATATTAGAAAGGTAAAGCTGCTTACAGATGAAGATGTTCAATGGATACCAATGGATACGATTATCGATGTTAGCAGTTAGGAGGTTCAATAGATGGCAAAGTCAACCACACCAAAAAGACCGACTCGGGATGAACTTGAATTAGAAGAATTGGGAAATCAGCTCGTTGAAGCAAAAGACGATGGCGACGAAAGAGCGCTAACTGTTTGGGGATTCCCTGAAAAAATCCGAGGGCGGATCATCGTTCTTGATTCGCGTACAAGGCTGGTTCATGTGGAGGAAAACGAAACAATACGGAAAATCCCCTTTCTGGACATCATGAAGGTGAGTTACGAGTAATTACCAGCGCATGTCTCTCTAGGTATTGATACAATTATATCGGTGATGCTATATGGGGTACCTTCGGCATAACGCGGAATTACCTTGATTGACAACTATTACTTAAAAAAAGGAAAACGCCTCGAATAATCGGGGCGTTTTTTGTATGTATAGATTATTTTACTGAATCCTTTAGTTCTTTACCTGGTTTAAACGCAGGCATCTTACTCGCAGCGATTTCAATTTCTTCTCCAGTTTGAGGATTACGACCCTTTCGAGCAGCTCGCTCCCGCACTTCAAAATTGCCGAATCCAATAAGGGATACTTTGTCCCCTTCTTTTAGCGCATCTGCAATAGCATCTAATATAGCATCTACCGCTTTTGTAGCATCTTTCTTAGTTAATTCGGAGGTTTCAGCGACTTTTGTAACCAGTTCAGTCTTATTCATGAAAACACCCTTTCCTCAAGATATCCTCATTTTACTAGAAAAATAGAGGGAATGTAAGTGTTTGGGGAACATTCGTTTGTGGTATCTGTGATTAATAGCCTGAAAAACGACATACCAGAATGTATCGAAGAGATTGCTAATCTATAAAAAAGAGGCACCTTCCTGGTTTATAGGAGGTGCCTCGTCGTGTTATTTGGTATATTCCATCACCTTAAAGGATTGAATCTTACTGAAAGCTACATAATCTTATCTATAAGTAAATGGCCCCTTATTAAAAACATGTATGTTTCTTTGCCGCGTCTGTCTGCACGGCCATTATACCAGGTGATGAAGTCCTTTACTTCAAATGCAGTTAGAATCAAAGGCAGGTTGTTTTTTTATTTGCTCTATGATGACCCGTGTTCCTGTGTTTAACGGATATCAATCTGACTTTTTATAGATGTCTGGAGGAATTGCGAAAAGTTCAAGCCAGCTTCTTCTTTAGTCTGCTTCAAACTTTTGGGCAATTTTTCGACATTGATTTGGTTGCTTCTACATCTCGGTATGGTGGCATTTAGTTGCCGAGGATACCAATGGGTATAGGTTGAATATTTAGAAAATATAAATTTTGATGAATCGACATTTAGTGACAAAGTGTAAAATATATAGTAAAAATATACAAATCAAGGAGGTAGTTTAAAAGCATGAAAAGAATATTGTCAGTAATATTGGTAGCTTCTCTAGTATTTACTTATTCTGGAGGTGCTCAGGCTGCAAGTCATAATACAAAACTATTGTCGGAACAAAGTGAAGAGCTCAATCACTTTTTCTCAGAAACAAAAGATATCTTTGGAGAAGATGGCGAAGTCATCGGTGAAGAAGTCATAAATGTTTTTAGAAAAGTAGAAGTAGATGAAAATGATACAAAGAAGGTTACAATCACTAAACAAGTAGAAGAGAAATATATTGACGATCGCGATTCAATCAAGAGTGAGAAAACATTTGAACTGGAAATCACAAGCGATGGAAAGTATTTTATTAATGGAGAAAAATTAAGCGAAAAATTTTTACAATCTCCTGGATACGAAGAAAGTAACAACGAGAATAAATCTTCAAAGAAACTAAAGGCAGAATATGATGGTCAATCGGGTGGGATATTCAACATTTGCTCTTACGACGAAATTAATAAGCGCTATTATTAATTAGTTGCAACGCCTGATGCTGATGACTATCTGGAAAGGGGTAAAGGAAAGCGATTAACGAAGTATTCTTATAATGATGAAAACGTAAGCGATTTTAAAAGGTATTGTGATAAAGTAGAAGATGCTAGGGGCGATTTAAGAGAGGCTCAAGCTGAGTTAGCTGTAGTTATAGGTGTTGCTTTGGTAACGTGGGAAATGATACTTCCTTTAATTGCTGAAGGGGCAGCAGGTGCTGTTCTTGCTTACAAAATCTATGATTCCAGTAAATCTGGAAGAGAAGATTTAGAAACTGCATATAACATACTAAAAAATGATATTACTCCATACTAATTAATGTTAAACGATCCGCAGTTAAGTAGTTTTTCTGCGGATCGTTCTTAGATTATAATTATTTTTGGAAGGATATCGGCTAATACTTAAAGAGAAAGGATGGTCAGTCAATATTGTAGCCATCATATTTGTCGTATGCACCTTGTTGTTTTTACTGCTCGTATCATTGTTAATTTTCAAAAAAAATAAGAACCAAAAAGAAATATTTGCTTATATTGTATTGGCTCTAATAATGTTACACCAAGCCATCGATTCGTTTGGGAAAATGAACCAATGATATCATTAAAACGAAACTATAAATAAAATCCTTGCTGAAAAAAAGTTTATTTTAGCTGGCTAGAAAACAACCCGTCCCTGTTTTGAGGAGACGGGATGTTTTGTTAATACCTGTCCATGTAGTCAGCCAAATATACGAAATGCTTTCCTCCACCAATCATGTAGCCCTTGAGTTTCTCACGGAACACTCTGTCAGCAAGTGCCAACTCAACAACAAACGCTTGGGCACTTCCTAGCGACCTATTCCGTTTCGCTCGACCTGAAATAACAGATTTTCCATTATTCCAAAAAAGCGGTTTTGTGATAGAAGCGGTAGGAGTTCGCGATTCTGTTACCAAACAAGCATGAGAGAAAAGGCCATATATTATAAAGCAAAATCCACACAGGAGCTTGGATTACCCCTAGGTGCACTTAATTTGAAGAATATCGAGATTTGTGTTTGCCCACTATTTTGCCCACGAAAATTTGAAAAGGCTTTGATGCCGTTTGAAACAACAGTAGGTGAAACTGTTGATATTATGCGCTTTCCAGGGAGTATTAAAACTGATCGAAAGCCAAGGATATGTTCCGCACACGCGTTCACGACTGGGAGCGCGAGCAATACATGACTGCTTACTAATAAGCGAAACCCCTTGTGCCTGTAGGTGCGAGGGGTTTTTCTATTTGGTGGGCAAATTTGATTTTTTAAGGGGTTTTACATTTTTGCCCACGATTTGCCCACTATTTTTTTCTGAGTACACACTTTCCATGTAGCTTTCAAACTTGTCCATGTTGTCTAATTCAATTTTCTTTGAGATGTGTGCATATACATCCGAGGTGATCTGGATGCTACCGTGGCCTAAACGTTCTTGGATGTATTTCATATCAGTTCCAGTTTCTAATAACAGCACTGCGTGAGTGTGTCTCAGAGAGTGAATAGGGATAGAGGGAATGTTCAATCGTTTAAGTGTACGTGAGAAAGCGTTAAAGAGAGACGATTTAGGGACGATATTACCATCGTCTCTGGTTAAAACGAGATTCAAATCGTGGTGATAAAGTTCGTTTAAAGCCAGCTTTTTTTGGTTCTGGTATTTCATGTGTTGCTTTAGATCATCAGCTAATGTTTTGCTCATACGAATAATTCTAGTTGAGTTGTATGTTTTTGTATCGCCAAATAGCTCACTTTTGTCTTTTGCTTGAAAGTCCAGTGTCTTGTTAATACTTATCGTCATATTCTTAAAATCTATGTCCGACCACTGTAAAGCTCCTGCTTCCCCTTTACGCATACCAGTTTCAATTAGCACTTTAAAAAATAGCCAATAAATGTAGCCGTAAAGGTGTACCGCTTGTAAAAATCGGGGAATGTCACTTGTCTCCATAAATTTTAAACCGGTCTTATTTTTTTCGCGACCCTTGATGGTAACACCGCTGCAGGGGTTTTTCTCGATCTTATTCAAAGTCAAGGCTTTTTCCATTGCGTTGTTTAGAGTTGTGTGGATCAATTCGATAGTTCGCTTACTGTAGTCTTTATCTTCTGCAAGGTGATTTATAAATTTTTGGTACATAAACGGTTTTAATTCTTGTAACATGATTTTTTTGAAATATGGAACAATATGGTTTGAAATGTTTCGGCTGTGTAATGTAAAGGTATTTTTACGCACTGTGTCTTTTTTGTACTCATCTAACCAAATCATAAGAAAATCTTGGAGCGGTAGATCCTTTTGCTCGTATCCCTCCAACAAGCCGTTTTCAAATTCAGTGGCTGCGATTTGTGCTTCTTTCTTAGTTGCAAAACCCCCTTTTGTTTTTTCTTTGTACTCCTGAGTGAAAGGATCAGTGTACTTTAATCGATACTCCCATTTTTTTCCTCGCTTTCTGAAACTCGCCATAACGTTTTCTCCTTACATTTAGAATGTAAAAAAAGCGCATCCGATTGGGTGCGACTTTTTATTGATGCCTTTTTTGAAGCAAAGTAACAATGTAATTGCTCAAGCTTCTGTTTTCATTTTTCGCTTCTTCTTCCAGTTTCTTTTTTAATTCTACAGGCATGGTTATAAGTGCTTTAGTAGTTTCTGATGACATGATATTCACCTCCTATCCAAAGTATAAACAATCTAATATAGTATTGCAATACTGTGAATCTATGTATATACTTTGGATATCTAATAGATATAAAGGAGATATCCATATGGATAAGAGCATGCTTTTAGAAATGCAACCTTTTAGTTATTTTGCTTCAAAAAGGGACCTAAGACAGTCTATCAACGAACGGGTAAGGAAATTAAGAAACAAGCTTACTCCATCAACTTTGTGTGTTCTAGATGTATTAAGGTTACGATCGATGAAAGTTTTAGGAGTCGCATACCTAAAAATCGAAACAATCATTGCTTTAACAAAAGTAAGCCGGGCAAGTGTGGAAAGGGCGATTAGGAAGTTGGAGCAGGAAGGGATTATAAAACGTATCTTTACTTCCAGAAAAACAGGGCTCCAAGGGGCGAACATTTACTATTTTTTACCCTTGAATGACGGGGTTGAAGTGACGGGGTTGGACAAGCCTAAAACGCCTGAAATATCAAAGGTTGAGGCTTCCAATCAGGAATCTAATACAGGGATTTTTAATACTCCAAAAAGACCAAAAGAAACTAAGAAAAATAACGTAAACGGAACGCATCTCGCAAAAGACAGCTCTGTAATTCCTTCTTACATCCCGAAAGAATTCGCTAAGTTGATCCAGCAAGGATTTTCATGCGGAAGAGTAATCAAACAGTTCTGGGGCAAGGTGGTGATGTTTAAACGCGCTACAGGGTGGACTCGTAACGAGAACGTGTTGCCAATTGCTGCCAATGCCTGGGAATACACCAAGATCGAGTACAAGAGGGATAAAAAAGAGTGGGAGCTTGATCGTTTCCTGAAATGCTTCTATGGCACGATGAAGCGGATCGAAGAGAAAAGAGTCGAGGAATATGCTGCTTTGTGGGTGTGATTTCTTAAAAAAATTTTCTGATACAATAAAATTTTGTTAAGGAAAATGTTATACTTGTTAGGTGAAATTTACTTTTATTAACGATCGATCTAAAAACTGGTAAAAGCAAAAAGCCAACGGGGTACGATTGGCCACGAACCTTTCGTACTCTTTACCACCAAGACCAGACCTTGGTGGCGGGCCGAAACCGCTTTCCGTCGACATAAACAATATTTTACAGCTTTGAACAGGATACAACAAGTGGTACAAATTCGGTTTATTACTTAAATCCTGCCATCATAAAATTGGTGTAAGGCTTTTGCTTCTCAAAGGAGAGAAGTAATAAATGCTATATCATAAACGTAAACAATTCGGGCTGTTATTGAAGAATCTGAGAAATGATCGAGGATGGAACCAGGACAAACTAGCCGAAGAGTTGGACGTCTCAAGACAAACGATTGCAAACACAGAGCGAGGCCAAAATGTCCCGAAAGCAAAATTTGTAGAACACGCTTTTCAATTGTTTGGTTCGGAAGAGTTAATCAGGCATTACATCAGTATACAAGAGGACAGGAAAGAACTTATGGCATTGGCCGATGCTGTTGTATCAGATCAATACCATCCTGTTATTAATTCAGTCATGAAACAGGTAATCAAGGAGTCTTTAAAGACTAACGATCTTCACGCTATTTTCTCGACGTTATTCCAGATGATCATGTGGGAATTGAAATTCAAAGGGAAAGTGAATCGCCGTAAAAACGATTGGCTGATTAAGGTAACGCAATATCTTGATCCAGACCCAGAGGCTTTCTTTGAAATGATTGAAAAGCTTTACCATCATTCACGTGAGTCCAGTAACTTCTCTGCTTTTATTACGATTACCGAGGGCATAAAATGCAAGGTAACACTAGGGAATAGTCGCCTGTCACAGATTCTTTGTTACCAAGCCAATGCGTATTTCTACTCTGGTAATATTCGAAAAGCTTACAAAGTATCATCAAAGGCACTGGACACTATGAACGGTGAAGTATATAAGCATACAGCCTTTGCATACCATCGGCACGCCCTGATTTGCATGCAACAAATTGAATTCGAAGAAGCTCTTGAGGCCGAACTGGTCAGTCTTAGTCTCCTGAAGCCAACTGAATATCACCATTCGATTGTTAAAGCAGGGCTTGCTCGTTTGTACTACATGAACGGGGATTATGGTAAAGCGAACGAGTATTGGGAAGATGTATTCACAAAGTATGATGTACTCGATCCGGCTAGGGCGCATTCGTTAAATGACATGATAATGATGGAAATCAAACTGGGTAATCTGGAACAAGCGCACGCTAAGATCGTCGAATGCGATAGGCTCTTAGATCGCGCAAAGAAAAACAAATGGCCACATTACGATGTAGAAAGTATGCTTTTGAGAAGAAACAAAATTATGCTTGAAGCAGTCGAGACTGGAAACTTTCTCTCCCCAGAAGTAGGGAATATTCTTCAAGAACTTAACAACAGCTATTTAAGAGACGAACGTGAGCTAACAAAAAATTTCGTCCTAGAGAGAATGTTTTTATCTAGTAGAATATAGGTATCTCGGAAAAGGAGGGGTTATTATGAAAAAGTTACTTGTTGTACCTGTTACGGCTTTGATGTTGGCACTTGGGGTGTTTAGTGGATCAGCTCTTGCTGGACCACCTGAATGGGCACCGGCACAAGGAGATCCGGTGCTGGTGCCATCTAGCAATGGGAATATTGTAGCTCTTAGCGGCCCACCAGAGTGGTAAGGGTTTCGGTGAATCTAAACATAAATGTAAAGTGATTTACAAATTTTGGAGAAAAAAGTTGTAGCACTTTACAGAAAAAAGAATTTGACTGGTATAAAATAACGTTAGGCATATGAGCCTGGCGTTATTTTTGTTATAGGACTGGAAACAGTTGCAAAATGTGCAAGATACTCACACAATCAAAAGAGAACAAGTGTTCGAAAATAGGGGGATTAGTGCATGGAGAATGTAGCGACACAGTCAGACAAGACTAAGCTCGAAAAACTCAATTACATAGCAACGACCTGTACACCGGAACAGATAAATGAATTATATAAAGCATTTCTGGAATATTCCCAGAAAACGAAATAAAAAAAAAACCGCCCGATTAAGGGCGGTTTTGTGCTTTTGTTTGAAGCGTCCACATGGCAAATTCGAGAAACTTATCTTGTTCGCTTGGGGCCATCTTGGCTAAAACCTCATTAAGGGTTTTGCTGCTAGCAATCATGGCTTCTAAACCTTTGATTGGAGTCCTATTATCTGTCCTGCCTAACATATAGTCTGTACTTACGTGAAAAAATTCAGCAAATCCGATAAGCATATCAAATGTGGGTGTTCTGGTTCCACGCTCATATCCAGAAATAGTTACTTTCCCTACCCCAAACGTTTCGCCAAGTTCCTCTTGAGACATATCCTTTTCCATTCGTAACGAACGCAATCTTTCCCCGAAGAGATTATCCATTAGATTACTCACCCTTATATCATCATATCCCTATTTTAATCAATGTGTTAGCGGACTGCAAACAAAAAAATTGGCATTTTAATAAAATTATAGTTGACTGTAAGCGATTTGCTAACTTATATTAAAAGAACGAAAGCGAAATGCTAACAAAATTTAAATCAAGATAGCAAATTGATAACTGGATGTGATGTTATGCATAACAGAATTCGAGAGTTGCGAGAGAAAAGGGGGTTAAGGCTAGAAGCTCTCGCCAAATTGGTCAATATCTCAAAGGGTTATATGTCCCAAATTGAAACTGGGGCACGCGGGAAAAAGATTTGTTATCCACTTCTGACAAGAATCGCGACCGCTTTGGAAACTACAGCAGAATACTTAATGAATGGTGAAGCGAATGACCAAGAAGCTGAACAAATCGGTTCCAGAGCAGGGCATTGAATACGACAAGCGTGGACGTCTGATGTACCATCCAGACTTTCATCCTAATCAGGGAAAACGATTTACGGATGATGAGACAGCCTACCTTTGTAAATTCTATGAAACTGACTCTTTGAAATCCTTATCACTGGCCCTTGGTCGCCTAGAAAGGTCGCTAGAGTACAGAATCGCATACCTCAAGAAAGCAGGGCTTTTCGATTACTACAGGGTCAAATGGGATCGCCAATTAACGCTTAAAGAAGGGAGTGAATATTATGAAAAAGCTAGTAGCAGTAGATGTAAATGAACAAGAGATAAGAAATATGTGCCGAGAAAAGATTTCGGAATTGATCAAGGAAGTTGATGCAGAGTTGGTGTTTTGGGATAAGAAAGAGCTATTACGTAGAACCATGATGTGCTGGCCCACTATTCTTAATCAGTTCTTTTACGATCCTAGATTCCCCAAACATAAAATCGGCACTAAATGGTACTTCCCAGCTAGGGAGACTAGAGAGTTTTTAACTCAGTGGTTATCCGAACAACCAAAGCATTGATTTTTTTGGTGGACAAGTTTCAAACAGGGGAGGTAAACCGTGTGAGCAAGCTGATTCTCAATCCTGAATACGGTCTTTACGAACGTAATGGTCAGGCATTTTGCAGCAGTCGGCAAGTGGCTGTGGAGTTCGAAAAAGAGCATAAGAATGTCCTTCGCGATATCGAAAATCTGGATTGCAGTGAAGGATTTAGACGGCTCAATTTTGAGCAGTCCTCCTACAAGAACGAGCAGAACAAGAAACAACCCGAATATCTCATGACGAAAGACGGATTCACCTTTCTGGCTATGGGGTATCGCGGAGCAAAAGCAGCTCGTTTTAAAGAAGCTTACATTCGACGTTTTAACGAAATGGCGGCATTCATTCAATCACTGCAAGCAACCAAGATTGAATTTCCGGCGTTTACGGATGCGATCATGTCAGCACATGAAGAGCCGAAACATTACCACTTCTCCAACGAGATAAACATGATCTACCGGATTGTATTGGGGATGGATGCAAAATCATTCAGGGAGCAAAATGGACTCGCTAAAGGTGAGGTCATTAAGCCTTATCTATCCTTGGCGCAAATTCAAGCCATCGAGACATTACAGCGTGTGGATATCGGCCTGATCATCGCAATCCCTGAATACGACCAACGTAAACAGATGCTTGCACAGTATCTTGACCGGATGAAGTTGAAACGAATTGCGTAATGGACAAGCCTGGGAGGAGGAGAGTGGGAATGGATGAAAAACGTATTCGCAAGATTGTTCAGGAGGAAATTGAAAAAGGAAAAGTGGGCGCAAGTAGCACCACGCCCATTGGACAAGCAACAAACGAGTTCATGGATTTGATGAAACGCCACGATTTAACGTTTCGTGAAGCCACGATGATTTTCCGAGATGCAAGGAATCGGCTCTGGCCGTCACTGGAAGATCGGGATTAAACTCTAATCCACTCAGATAGATCCGTAGGGGCATCAAGGACTTGACCGTCGAGTCTGTCCCATGCAGAACAGCCAGTTACATGCATATAAACGTTATCCGCAGCAGATTGAGCACTATCGTGATGGTCATAAATAGTTTGACCAATTTGTAAAGCGTATTTTCCAACTCTCTTATCAAAGTAGATCAACATTACGCCGACACGGCTGTTGTAACGAAACATAAGAGTACTCCTTTCTGTAACGATTTGGTAAGTCTGGACAACTTCCAAATTCGACAAGAAGGGTTGAAATCCTACAAATTAATATCCTGATCGGAGGGACAAGAGCAATGGGCAAATTTACACCTGTTTTTAAAGAACTGGAAATGGAAGTCACCAAAATACTCAATAAGCTGACTGCAATGGGCATACGTGCCACGATCCTGAGCGATACGGTCAGAGCGGTGTCGGAAGAAGTTTACACTCGTACCGTGTTGATCGCTGATTCAATGGGCTTGCATACGGTGCATCAGTTTTGTCATCAATCACCAATAGGTAAGGTCGATGGGTTTGGTCTTAGCGTGAATTGTGTAGGTGTTTCAGATGTTAGAAAGTATACGCGGTATTTGGATGGTGAGGGGGTATGAGGTACGACTTTGATTCTGCGATTAACCGAATAGCAGAACTTTGGAGAATCTACCGTTCTCTGCGCGATCAGCCAGCTGACGGAACTTGGGACTGGTGGATTGTTAATGAAGTAAACGAGCTGGAAAAGGAAATGGCCACTGCTCGCAACAGTGACCAATTCAACACTCAAACAAACTTGAATAGTCCTATCCTACCACAGTTACTTGAGGGTGGACAAGCACTATGACACGAGCTGCTGCAGCCTTTGTCATTGAATCGGATGAGCTGGGATACACGCAATGATCTTGTATCTAACTGAAATTACAGGAGGAATAGGGATATGAAATCAATAGGCGTTGTAAGAAAAATCGATCCTTTGGGACGAGTTGTTTTGCCAATGGAGTTGCGTAACACCCTTGGTCTTCCGGAAGGGACTCCAATGGAGTTCTTCGTGAACAATGACCAAATCATTATTAAGAAGTATGTGCCTGGTTGCGCTTTGTGTGGGAGTGTTGAGAACGTTCAACCTCACAAGAGCGGAAAATTGGTTTGCAAGGCTTGCCTGTGAAACGCGGGCTTCGGCCCTGCGTGCAGCTGATAGAAAAATGTCAGTTGCACGGAGGTTCGAACCTCCAAATACATAGCGAGGTCATCGGGATCAGTCAGCGGAGCTGTACGGCTGGCAGAGAGGTTGGGCTGCTGGCGGCCTCGCAATCAAATAGTGAGGGGAGGTGAATGGGGATGGATGAACAGCAGATCATGCTGCACTTTCAAGAGATCATTGAAGGTTTCAAGTTACACATTGATAAAGTTGGCGTTGAAGATAACGAAACTATTAAAAAGGCGCTCCATGAGGACTTAGATCAATTGTCTTATGTGGTTAACGAAATGAAAACCCGCTTGGAATCAAACGGGTCCTAATGATTACGAAAAATTTCCTCATTGTAATGCTTTCGATTTCTCGGATATGTTAAATACCCAATTTATTGCTGCTTTATCTTTTACCTTAAATCCGCATTTAAGCATTGCACCTTTGAAGGCACCGTTTCCAACGTAATAACCGCCTGTTTTCTCAAAAATGTGCTTCAAGCCATAGGAAGTATGGCGGGTATTGAAAGACTCAATGGGGTCGAGGTTAGCTTTGATCCAATCTGTTAAATGGGATTGTTGACCGAGAGTCAAATAGTCAAAAGCTTCTGGTTGGTTATACAGCTCTTTACCCGTTTCACTGGACAATATAATTCACTCTCTTCTTTAAAAATTGGTATGTCTGGACCATTTCGACAAGAGGGATGGAAAATCCTACAAAACGAAGGAAGACCCAGCGCGGGAACGCTGAGTCCGAAACAAAACACATTTGATTGCCACCATTGTATATCGATGGAGGTCCAAAAACAAGGAGGTAAACATGAACGTAAACATCACCATCCAAGCTCCCGAGCTGGTAAGTGCCATTCAAGCCCTGGCTCATTCGATCACGGGGAATCAGTTGATCGCCGCAGCAACACCACAAGCTGTTCCCACATTCACGCCGCAACCTGCCGCCGTACCACCTTTTACGCCTGTACCAGCACAAACTGTTCAAGATTATTACCAGCAACCGCCGCAAATTGTACCTCCAGTACCTCCGACGTACCAACCGGAGCAAGCTGTACCGGTAACACCATCTGCAGCTCCACCAGTAGTACCCGGGGCAGTTCCTGGCGTCAATCCTGGAGCAGTCCCTACCGAAGCACCGACTTATTCGATTGATCAATTAGCAGTAGCAGCTACTCAACTAGTAGATGCCGGGCGGCGCGAAGAACTTGTCCAACTGCTTTCCGCTTTCGGTGTACAAGCCCTGACAGCTCTCCCTAAAGAGCAATTCGGCGCGTTTGCGACTCACCTTCGAGCCATGGGGGCGAAAATATGAGCACTGTAAGGCATGAGGAGCGTTCACACGCGCTCCTCTCCGCCAGCAGTTCACATAGGTGGCTTCACTGCACCCCGAGCGCGAGGATCGAGGAGACACTTCCTGACACGACATCAAGGTCTGCGGCAGAGGGAACGCTGGCGCATGAGATTGCAGAGCTAAAGCTGCGGAAGTACTTCATCGAACCCATGGGGGCAAGAACGTTCAATTCACGTTTAAAAAAGCTCAAGGAGAAACAGTTCAACGGTGAGCTGGTGTACGAGGAAGAAATGCTTCGGCATACGGATACCTACCTTGAATACGTGCAGGGAATCGTCCACGGATTCAGCAGTCCGCCGTACATTGCAATTGAAAAACGGATCGACTACAGCATGTATGCACCCGAAGGCTTTGGAACTGGCGACTGCAATATAATCGGCGGCAACACGCTACACATCGTAGATTTCAAGTACGGCAAGGGTGTTGAGGTGTCTGCAGTTGATAACCCGCAAATGAAGCTATATGCGCTGGGCGCATTCATTGAATATAGCATTCTGTATCCGATTGAGAATGTCCATCTTGCAATCGTGCAGCCTCGCTTGAACAACATTTCTGAATACCAAATGTCGATCACAGACTTACTGGCTTGGGGAGAGAGTATCAAACCAGTGGCGCAAATGGCTTTCAATGGAGAAGGATCGTTTGTGACAGGCGACCATTGCAAGTTCTGCCGTGCTAAAGCAGTTTGCAGGGCACGAGTAGACGCGCATATGGCTCTCGAAGAGTTCAAGATGATGAAGCCGCCACTGATTTCTATTGAGGAAGTAGGACTCATCCTCGAAAGGGCGCGGAATCTGGCTTCTTGGGTGAAACAATTGAACGATTACGCATTGGCTGAATGTTTAAAAGGGAATGACGTTCCTGGTTGGAAAGCGGTTAATGGTCGTGGTGGAAGAGAGTATAACGACATTGATGCAGCTTTCGCCCACCTCGAAGCCAGTGGGATTGACGGGGCTATGTTGTTTGAACGTAAGCCGCTGACAGTTGCCCAACTAGAAAAGGTTCTCAAACCAAAGCAGTACAAAGAGCTCTTACTGGAAGCCGGGCACGTCAAGACGATTCCAGGCAAACCGACACTCGCGCCATTAAGCGATAACCGTGAAGCGATTAAACGTATAAGCGCAAGCGATGACTTTAAATCCGAGGAGGAACCAAAAAATGAGTAACCAAGACCCAAAACGCGTTGTAACCGGAAAAGTGAGACTGAGCTATGTTCACCTGTTCACACCACGGGCCGGATTGAACGGCGGCGAGCCGAAATTCAGTGTTACGCTTCTGATTCCTAAATCTGATGTGGCGACGAGACAACGTATCGATGCTGCTATTGCTGCGGCGATTCAAGAAGCCACAGGGACTAGATGGAACGGTGTACGTCCTCCAATGGTTGCAACACCGATCCATGACGGGGATGGAGTAAAGGCTGATGGCACTCCATTCGGTGAAGAATGCCGGGGGCATTGGGTTATGACAGCATCCACTCAAGCAGACCGAAAGCCAGATGTCGTCGATATCAATTTGAACCCGATCATTAACCAGTCCGAAGTCTATTCTGGAATTTATGCGCGTGTGTCCATTCGATTCTTCGGATATCTCAGCCAGGGCAAGAAAGGGATCGGTTGCGGACTGGGTAACGTGCAAAAGCTTGAAGATGGTCAGCCGCTTGGTGGCGGAGGCGCTTCCGCCGCATCCGATTTCGGCATCTTGGCAGATCACGCGCCGTCTGTACCAGCGTATCAACCGCCAACATATCCGCCACAAGGGTACGGAGCTCCACAGCAACCTTCGGTCTATGGTCAGCCTCCTGCATACGGCCAGCCGCAAGGGTACCCTCAACAGAGTTACATGCCTCCAGCGCCACCTGTACAGCAACCGACGGGCTATCCACCAATGCAGCAGGGGTATGGTCAGCAACCTCCAGTAGCGCCACCGACTCAGTTTGACCCGATTACAGGGAAACCGTTTAGCGGCGGAATCATGGGACTGTAAGCCATGCGGCATCTATCAATCGACATTGAGACGTTTTCGAGCGTCAACATCAAAAAGGCGGGACTGTACAAATACGTGCAGTCCCCCGATTTTCAAATCCTCTTATTTGCTTACTCTTGGGACGGAGGTCCAGTGCGAATCATAGACCTGGCTCAAGGCGAGCAAATACCTGTAGAGGTTGTCTTCGCTCTTGCTGATCCAAATGTAATTAAGCACGCCTACAATGCGCCGTTCGAGTGGTATTGCCTGAACAGAGTTTTTAACTCGCCGCTGGAACAATGGCGCTGCACGCAACTTCACGGACTGTATTGCGGGTACACTGCCGGTCTTGCGGCAACGGCAGTAGCGCTTGGACTTCCAGAGGATAAACGTAAAATGGGCATCGGTAATGCACTGATCAAGCTGTTTTGTACACCAACAAAGCCGTCAAAAGCAAACGGCCAACGCACGCGAACGCTTCCGCACCATGAGCCTGACAAATGGCGGTTGTTTAAAGAATACTGCATTCAGGACGTTGTTACCGAAATGGAAGTAGATCGACGGCTATCGGCTTTTCCGGTCCCTGTTCAGGAGCAAAAGCTGTGGGAGCTTGACCAGCGTATCAATGCTCACGGTGTTGCTGTTGACATGGGTGTGGTGGAAGGATCGCTCCATTGTTACGAGCTGGTAAGTGGTGAACTGATGACCGAGGCAATTCGGTTGTCTGGACTGGATAACCCGAAAAGCGTTAAGCAGCTCATGACCTGGCTAACGGAAGAGATCGGGGAAGAAGTGGACAACCTCCAGAAAGGGACCGTCAGCAAGCTGATCGACAAGATCGACGAGGGAAAGGCAAAACGAGTCCTAGAGATCCGGCAAGAGCTTTCAAAAACATCGGTCAAAAAATACCAGGCAATGAGAGAGGCTGTTTGTGTAGACGGACGTATCAGAGGGCTCCTGCAGTTCTACGGAGCAAATAGAACAGGTCGGTGGGCTGGCCGTTTAGTACAGGTCCAGAACCTCCCTCGTAACTACCTTGATACCCTGTATCATGCACGCGAATGTGTCAAAACGAAGAAAGTGGATGCTCTGAAACTCATTTACGGTAACGTTCCGGACACACTTTCCCAACTGATCCGCACGGCGTTTATTCCGTCCGTAGGGAATGTCTTGCTGGTATCTGACTTCAATGCAATCGAAGCACGAGTTCTCTCTTGGTTGTCGGGCGAGCAATGGAGACTAGAAGTGTTTTCTACGCACGGCAAGATTTATGAAGCATCTGCTTCCCAAATGTTCGGCGTCCCTCTTGAGCTTATCACAAAGGGAAATCCAGAATATGAGCTGCGACAGACAGGCAAGGTTGCAGAATTGGCTCTTGGGTATCAAGGCGGGGCTGGAGCGTTGATATCGATGGGAGCCTTGGAGAAGGGGCTTACGGAAGAGGAGCTACCGGATATCGTACGACGGTGGCGAGGATCGAACAAGCGAATTGTGGACCTGTGGTACGGCTTAGAAAATGCTGCATTAGAAGTCATGCGAACGGGGCAACCAGTCGGTATCAGGGGATTGATTCTTACACGAGAAATTGACTCCTTCAACCAACAGGATTTTCTCATTATCACGCTGCCGAGTGGTCGGAGATTGTTTTACGCCAGACCGTTTCTATCGAATAACGATTTCGGAAAGGAAGCCCTGTATTATCACGGGGTTAACCAGAAAACGCGCAAATGGGAAGTCGTGCCGACGTATGGGGGTAAGCTTGTGGAGAATGTCACGCAGGCGATCGCAAGGGATTGTTTAGCGGAAAGTCTTGCTCGTCTGGATGCTTGCGGCTATCAAACAGTAATGCACATTCACGACGAGGCAGTTCTGGATGTTCCCTTGGAAATTGCAGACATCGATACGATTACGACAATCATGGGGCAGCCGATCAAGTGGGCGCCAGGCTTACCGCTCCGCGCAGAAGGGTTTGTGACGGAATTCTACATGAAGGACTGATGTAGATGGCAGCTTATCGAGCTAAAAGGGCGGGAACGCCAATCCCCAAAAGGGAAGTCGAATTAAAATCATCCGGCAATGGACCGGTTATCTCGTATCAATTAACGCCAGAAGAAATCGAAAACTGGAAAAGAGAGGGGTTTCACTCCATGTTAACACGAGAAAAGTATTTACAGTCCCGTTTGGATGGGATGTCTCGGACACACATCCAGCGCAACTATTTTCCTAGTAACCCGACGAAGTTCTATGCTCTGCTTTCGGAATGGGGCCTTAAAGAAAAAGATGCAGAGGAACGGGCAATGGATTTGATTACACCTCAAAAACAAGAGGCGGCAGACAATGTGGTTGGTACGAGTCCGCCAGAAGCGCTGACCGCCAAATTGCAAAACCAAATTGCCACTATGGAAAAGGAGATCCAGGACTACATTTCGGAGCTGCACGGGGAGCGCTCAGAAAATGCTCGGCTTCTAAAAGAATTGGATGAAAAACAAAAAGTAATTGATGAATTGAGCGCGGATCGCGAGATGCTCCTAAGCACGATTGATCAGGCCGTAGAACAAGGGCAGCAGGATGATCCTGTAAACCACCCGGCGCACTATACCACCGGAGGCATTGAGACAATCGATATCATTCGTGCCAAGCTGACCAAAGATGAGTTCGTTGGCTTCTGCAAGGGAAACGTGCTCAAATACGTTACTCGTGCAAGTCTCAAAGGTGGCGAAGAGGACCTACGTAAGGCTGCCAGATATTTGGAATTTGTGCTCGAAAAAGAGCGTCTCCATCCAGTAACTGAGGAAACAATGCGTTAGAGGCGGATACGTCAATCTGAGGGAAGATGTGGTCCAGGAATGTCTGCTGCAACAGCATTCCTGGTAGATACCGAGAAACTTAGGAGGCTTGTATCTATGCTATCAGATGCGATTTCGAAATTAAAGGCTGAAATAGAAAGCGAGAAGAAAAAACCGTATATCAAAGTGATCGGTGATTTTCTGATTCAGCACCTAGAAGCTAACCCGGAACAGGCAGAGAATGTAATGACTGGAGACAAAACGATTGCAAAAAGTTTGGAAGCAATGAAGGCCGAGGCGAAGAAAAATCAGCAAAACGGCATGGCAATGTTAACTGACGCCGAGGGATTCGCAATTGTGTTCAAGTATTTCGGCATTAAAGGAGCGATTGCATCAACTCCTGCTCCAGCTGCACCAGTCCAGGCTCCAAAACGAATCGAACAGCCAACAGATGCATCAGACTTCGAAATCAACTTGGAAGATTTTCTGTAAGGAGGGGGTGCTGTCATGGGAAAAAAGCAAAGCCAGGAGTTTCTTGAGTTTAGTCAGCATTTCCCTTCCGATTACAGTCCTGAAATTGTTGATTACGTTACGAACAACGTTTTGCTCGATAGTAGGTACATCTTCACCCGAAGGGCAGCTGGTGTGCAATTTGGACACTGCACTCACTGCAAAAAGAATTTTCCGTCGGTCGCGCTAAAGCATAACGACAAAGCTACATGCCCAATATGTGAATCGTACTGCACAGTGAAAGCAAGCGGTAAGGGGCGTAAATATTTGATAGATCGTGCATATGTCGTGTATTACGAAAAATCAGTCTTGGACCCTCAGGTCATAATAGCGCGTGGATTCAGCGTTCAAAGGGATTATTCGAAGGATTATCTTTCTGTAGAAACTAAGTACATCCCTCATGTTATGTACGTTTTCCAAATGGGCAACAGTCAGATGTTTTGGCAGTCGTTCTACAACGGAGCATGGCGTAAAGAGGACAAAGTAAAATCCATATTCAGTAATTCACAACATGCCAATGACTGGTGCTCCTTTACAAGCATTGAGAAGGCCGTTGTCGGTACTCCTTTTCAGTACAGCACGTGGGAGCAATACCGTGACACGGATATGGTTAACTTCTTTGCTCTCTATTCCTCATATCCATGCATCGAATACCTTACCAAATTGAAGATGCGGTACTTTGTAACAGCCAAGTTGTACGGCGCTAAAACTTATGGAGCAATCAATTGGAGGGGTAAGGGAATAGATCAGGTCCTCAAATTGAATAAGCAGAGGTCGAAAGAAATCATAGCTTCGATTAGTGGGACAAGCCTGCATCCTCTAACACTTCGGTTGTTCCAGATTGCTTGCAAAGAAAGATCAGACCTCGCTATCCCTGAGTTGAATGAGCTTGCCGTTAAATACGATGAATACTTTGAAGAATTCAAGAAAATGTTGAAGCATACAACAATTCGCCGAGCACACGGCTATGTTAATCGGCAAATTGAAAAGGAAAAAAAGGCAAAGCGACCAGCTAGGGTCCGTGACATCCTAATAACTTGGAAGGACTATGTGAGTGATTGCGGTCGTCTCGGGATGGACCTGAAAAACGACAGTGTTCTCTTCCCGTCTAATCTGCATCAGGCGCATCAAAATACAATTAAACAAGTGAAGATAAAAGAGGACGAGGAGCTTACAAGGAAGATTCAGCTTAGACGTGAGACTCTCGCAAAATACCATTTCGAATCTATGGGTTTTGTTATAAGAGCGGCCACTGATTCTAAAGAGCTAATAGAAGAGGGTAAAAAACTACAGCATTGTGTTGGAACATATGCCGACCGTTACGCTGATGGTAGGTGCGACATTCTGGTCATACGGCAATCTGAATCCCGTGACACACCGTTTTACACGATGGAAATACAGAATGGGAAAATCGTTCAGTGTCGGGGATTGAAGAACTGCGGGATGACCGAAGAAGTAGAGCGATTCGTTGAAGTGTTCCGTGAAGCTCGGCTTGAAAAGAAACCGAAAAAGCAGACACGCATTGAAGTAACGGCAATCAATCAAAGGCAGGAGGTAGCGGTATGAGTGAACTGGTAAGAAGTGCAGAAGTTATTGCGGCTGAGATTCGTAGCATCGATGCACAGACCCGAGAAATCGTCCTACGTAGCGCCATTGAGATCGGTAATCGTCTGAATGAGGCCAAGGAGCTTGTGGCTCATGGAGAATGGGGGCCTTGGTTAGATGCCAATGTCCATTACAGTCAATCAACAGCTAACAACTTCATGCGGATCGCGGAGGAATACGGGTCAAATTTCCAAGCGATTGAGAATTTGACCTATACAAAGGCGCTGGCTTTGCTAGGAGTACCGGCTGACGAACGTGAACAGTTCGCACAGGAGAATGACGTTGATAATATGTCGGCTCGAGAGTTGCAGCAAACAATCAAGGAAAAGAAGCAGCTTGAGAAGGAGCTAAAAAAGATCCAGCAGGCGGCGGAGAAGGATCGCAAAGAGCGTGAGGCTCTTGCGGAACAAGTTGCGAAGTTACAGACGGAATTAGCTGACGCGAAGATCCTGGGCGATGCAGAGGAAGCGCAAAAGCTGCAAGATGCGCTTGCCGAGGCGCAAGAAAAAGTGAAGAAACTAGAAAAGGATCTGAAAGCGAAACCCATCGACGTGCCTGCCGTCGTTGAGGTGATACCGCCAAACGTTGAAAAAGAACTGGCTGAGCTTCGGACGTTGGCAGCTCAGCCTAGTAACGAGACGCTGACAAAGTTTAAGGTTCAGTTCGAAGGACTCGGGGCGCACTTCCGCGATCTGCTGGCTACACTGGCAAAGATTAAGACAGCCGATCCTGAAACGTACGAAAAGTACAAAGGCGCGGTGCTTAGGCTGATCGGGAAGATGGAAGACGTGATATGAATTACCTTGGAGAAGCTTCTAAAAGCATTATTCGTTCTTTGTAGTTTTCTTCAAGGCGATCTAGGAAGTCTGAAATATTTCTTAAAACATCGTCACAGAAACGTTCACCCAAATATATTTTGGAATGATCCAGTTCGATATATTTCATTTTAGATAACACACTCGTTATCTCTTGTGCTTTCCTCATCTCATCAACCTCACCTAGAGTGTGAGCGATGCAATTCCTAATAATGTTGTAACCTTTAATCGCATTCCATGATTCAGTGTTATCGGGAAAGGAGATATTTGCGACTTTCTTCAAATATTTCTGGAACTTCTCTATGCCGTTTCCGGCCAAATCTTTATGGGAGATGGTTAATTCTAATTCACTCTCTGCTAATTTGCAGTATCTCAACAAAGTATGTTCTAAAAGTGAATAGGCTTGGGTGAATACGGAGTATCTCAGGACCGTTGGGAATTCTTCTGACATTACATAAATCTTGCCATAGTAGAAGTCCCATAAATCATCTTCCTTATCTACTAGGTCTATGGCTTGTTCCAACTCTGACAACTCTGATTGTAGAAAAGATTCTATACGAGTCACGTAGTCTTGTAATTTCTGAATCTCGAAATTGATTAACCAATGTGTTGTTCGATCTAATGGAAAATTCAAGAACAACCCCTCCTAAAAGTTAGATGAAGAAATTATATCAAAATATGGAAGGGTCGATTAGTGTGAACGCATGGAAGGCTGTCCAGTTGATGAAGAAGTATTCAAAATGCGCGGAATGCGGGAGCGAGGTCGTGGGAAACGGCGAAGGGACTCTTGATATTAACGATGATACTTTCAAGCGCACTTGCAAATGTGGCTGGAGCATTGAGGTCAAGGAATAGGGGGAGACGGAATGGAAAAGCCGCCATTGGGGATTATGCCGCGCTACATTTGGGATCAGCATCGATTGCAAGAACTCACAGCAGCAATAGAACGATATAGAGCGGCAAACCACGAGATACATCCAGATTCGATCGATGAATTTAACGAACTGTTTGAACGCCTGAGTTTATCGGGCGACCTGGATCTTGGGCACGAGGAAAAGAGGGAAAGGGATATCCATGAATGGTTCGAGCTTACGTATGCGCAATACCTGACGATACCGCGAAGTATTCTCCAATCCATGCCTGTTGAATGGCAAAAGAAGTTTGTCGTACTCCTGGAGGAGTTAGATGAAACGCAATGGCTATCTCTGCTACCAAAGGATACCTGCTACAAGGTAGAACTCAGGCAAATGAAAGACTCTCTTAATGGCAGAGGGTGGACATGGGGCAGAAAAGTGGCGGACCCACTCGCTGATTATCAGAGAGGCAGAAGAAATGTGTTTGCTGAGTGATCATTGACAAACCACACGATTTGTTAAATTGTCAGCCTTAAATTCAATCTTGAGTAGGTGAAGAAGCTGTGAAACTCAACCTAACAAATCAACAAAAAGTAGTAATACGGCAGTACGCTGAATGGGCAGAATCAGAAGCCAACAATCCTACTAAAACGAAATTAGCAAGAACCGTTTTGTTAGATCGCGCACTTGCCTACAACAAACTGCTGACAATTGACAATACACATAGTGGTGACATCAAGAAAGAGATCCAACGGGCATTTTAACAAAACAATCGATTTGTAAAGGAGGCGCGAATCATGGATAGGAAGCAGCTTCTTATTGATGCAATCGCGGGGAATAAAGAGATTGTAGCTGAACTGAGAGACTTTGCAGAAAATGAAGGACATCCAAATACGCAGGTGATGTTCGCGGTATGCAGTGAGATCACTAAGTTTGAAAAGCAAATAGTGGAAATGGAAATGAAATTGAATAGCAGCGAGAGTGATGGAGAAACGAATGAGGATAAATACCGTAAAGCACACGATTTAGTTTCAAAATTGAGTATTTGGTACGATGATAAATTGCTAGTTTTATCTGTAATTGAACGGGCTCAGCAGTTGGAAAAAGAGGCTGAGAGACTTGCATTAGAAGTCGAGATACTGAAAAGGGCTTAACACTGTCCCTAGTAATTCACCTATTGAAAGGATGGCTGCCATGTTTTACGACCGACAACTTACCATTTCCTCCGCTGGCAGCCGCAAGGCGACGCACTGGCCAGCGCAACAAATTTACTGGTCAGAGCTGGTGGAGCGACTGCGAGTTGCGGTCCGCGGCACCGAAACGCTTGCCGAATATCTGCAGCTGTCAAAGGGCAAACAGGATGACCTCAAGGACGTCGGCGGCTTTGTAGCAGGAACACTTGCAGGTAATCGCCGTAAAGCAAACGCTGTAACCAGCAGGGACATTATTACGCTTGACCTTGACAATATCCCTGCTGGCGGCACAGCAGAAACCTTGCGCCGTCTGGAAGCCTTGGGGTGTGCCTATACAGTGTACTCCACGCGAAAGCACGAAGAGGCTAGGCCGCGACTCCGCGTACTTGCTCCATTCAACCGGACGGTATCGGCAGATGAATATGAACCGCTTGCGCGTAGACTTGGCTCCATCATCGGAATAGAGCTGTGCGACCCGACGACGTTCCAAGCAGTCCGGCTCATGTACTGGCCGAGCTGTTCAGCAGATAGTCAGTTTATCTCTCACTATGCGGACAAGCCTTTCCTCGACGCTGATGGGCTGCTTGCGACATACACAGACTGGCGTAACGTAAATGAATGGCCACAAGTTCCAGGAGCGCAGCAGGCTCACATTCGTATGGCGGCAAAGCAGGGCGACCCGACCGAAAAGCAAGGTGTCGTTGGTGCCTTCTGCCGACAATACGACGTGTATCGTGCCATGGCAACTTTTTTGCCGGGTGTGTACATAGAGACAGACGACGGATCCGGACGCCTTACCTTTTCGGGCGGTAGCACGACAGGCGGAGCGATCGTTTATGACGACGGCGCTTTCTTGTACAGTCACCACGCAACAGACCCGATAGGTGGTAGGCTCGTTAACGCGTTTGACCTGGTTCGGCTTCACAAGTTTGGTGAAATGGACGATGATGCAGCGCCGGGCACTCCAACGAATCGGCTCCCGTCTTTCACGGCCATGTGTGGCTATGCTTTACAGGATGCAGGCGTGGCCACGCTGTTAAATCAAGAACGTTATGAGAAGGCAGTGCAGGACTTTGGCACTCTTCCAGCAACAGAAGAGGAGACGGCCAACTGGATTAGTAAGCTGCAGGTGAGTGCGACAACAGGGATGCCAGCGAAGACGACTGATAATGTGTTGATCATCATGGAGCATGATCCACTGTTAAAGGGCAAGCTTGCTTTCGATGAATTCGCCAACAGGGGAGCCGTGCTGGGGCCGTTACCGTGGAACAGTAGCACAGAGCGGCGCGGCTGGTCCGATGTGGACGACGCCGGGATGCGGCACTACCTCGAGCGCACATACGGCATAACAGGTAAAGAGAGGATCTTTGATGCAGTCGCCTTGTACGCCCACAGGCACACATTTAATGAGGTGCGGGATTGGCTTGTGAGCCTAAAATGGGACGGCGTGAAGCGGTTGGACATGCTGTTGAGCGACTATCTTGGAGCAGCAGACTCGGTATACACCCGAGCAGTCTCCAGAAAATCGTTGGTGGCTGCAGTAGCCCGTGCGATGAATCCAGGATGTAAGTATGACCAAATGCCGATTCTAGCGGGACCGCAGGGGTTAGGTAAGAGCACGTTTTTGCGCTTGCTGGGTAGGAAATGGTATTCCGATAGCCTACAGACGTTTGAGGGGAAAGAGGCGTCTGAAATGATACAAGGTATCTGGATCAACGAGATCGGCGAGCTGACGGGGATGTCAAAATCTGAATCGAATGCCGTTAAGCAGTTCCTGAGTCGGACAGAGGACATTTATAGGGAGCCGTTTGGCCGTCGTACAAAGGCGTTTCCTCGGCAGTGTGTGTTTTTCGGAACAACCAACGACAGCGAGTTTTTAAAGGATAAAACCGGGAACAGACGATTTTGGCCAGTGGATGTCGGCGTGCAGCCGGTGACAAAAAGCGTTTTCGTCCATCTGGAGGATGAAGTCCCACAGATTTACGCAGAAGCCTTTGCATATTGGCAAATGGGAGAAGCCCTGTATCTCACAGGACAGGCGGAAGCAGAGGCAAAACAGCAGCAAGAGGCCCATCAGGAGAGTAATGCAAAGGAAGGCATCATACGCGAATTCGTGGAACGGCGGGTGCCGATTGGCTGGGATAAACGGTCTTTGGGTGAACGGAGACTTTATTGGTCCGGGGAGTTTGGCCGGAGCGAGGAAGGCACTGTGGAACGGGATCGGGTATGCGCCGCTGAGGTTTGGAGCGAATGCTTGGGAGGCGATATCAAGTTTATGAGGCGATCAGACACCATGGAAATCAACGGGATATTGGCTTCTATACCGGGGTGGAAACGGCATAACAGTACGGCGCGTTTTGGGCCATACGGAATCCAGAAAGGCTTTGTAAAGTTGTAAACTTTCTCTGTAAACTTACTCGATTTTGTAAACTTTCTCTGTAAACGTTGTAAACCTTCCAAACAGAGAAAGTTTACAGGAAAGTTTACAACCCGAGGCCACGCCACTAAAGGGATTTCCCCTACTTGTAAACCTTGTAAACTTTCTAATCTATATAAATAAGAAATAGAGAGATTAGAGGGTATATGTGTATGCCTAAACCGCCTAACGCGCCTAATTATATAAATATAAGGGAAAAACGTGCCGAAAGTTTACAACGTGAAATTGAACGGAGGTTTGAACATGAGGGAAAGTGCCATTGAGAAGTATTTACGTGAACAGGTGAAGGCTGCAGGAGGACGGGCTTATAAATTCGTTTCGCCGGGAAACGCGGGTGTGCCAGACCGACTGGTACTGTTTCCCAAAGAGCGCGCCTATTTCGTAGAGTTGAAAGCACCAGGTAAAAAACCGACTCCTTTGCAGACCGTGCAGGGCGATAAGCTGAGAAAACTAGGATTCACCGTCGAAGTAATTGACAGCAAAAAAGGAGTCGATGAGTTTATCCGAAAGCACGGAGTGAGTGCCTCGTGAAATACGTCCCACACTCCTATCAGAGATACTGCATAAATCGTCTTTTGACGGATGAGGCACTCGGGCTGCTACTTGATATGGGACTCGGTAAGACCGTTATCACTCTTACGGCTGTAAACGATCTTAAATACAACCGCTTTGCGGTAGGAAAAGTATTGGTGATTGCACCGAAAAAAGTAGCAGAGGGAACATGGAGCAGGGAAGCGCATAAGTGGGATCATCTTAAACTTTTGAGAGTTGTACCTGTTCTGGGCTCTTTGCAGAAAAGGGTCAGAGCACTGAATACGCCTGCGGATATTTACGTGATCAATCGTGAAAACGTGCAATGGCTGGTGGAGTATTACCGCAACGCTTGGCCGTTCGATATGGTCGTGGTGGACGAGTTCAGCAGCTTCAAGAACCCTAAAGCCAAGCGCTTCAAGTCGCTGACATGGGTACGGAAACACATCCGCCGCATCGTCGGATTGACAGGCACACCAGCGCCTAACGGATTGCTTGATTTATGGGCGCAAATCTTTCTTCTGGATGAAGGGAAGAGACTCGGACCGGAATACAACGGCTTCCGCGAACGTTATTTCGAACCCGATCAGCGCGACAGAGATCGAATCCACAGTTATGCGCCGAAACCAGGCGCAGATGAAATCATTAGACAGCAAATCAGCGATATTTGCGTGAGTATGAAAGCAGAGGACTATCTGGAACTGCCCGACTGCATTATCAATATCGTACCGGTTATTCTGGACCAAAAAGCGCAGGCTGCCTATAAAGAGCTTGAGAAGAAAAAAATTCTCGAACTGCTTGAAAGCATCGAGGGAGAAAAGAAGGTTATCGATGCAGGTTCGGCCGCAGTCTTGACAAATAAGCTGTTGCAATTATGCAACGGGGCTATCTATGACGAAGACCGGAATGTTTTCGAAGTCCACAAATGCAAGATTGAAGTTTTCATGGAAATGGTCGAGGGGTTAAACGGGAAACCTGCTTTAGTGTATTACAACTTCCAACACGATCTGGCACGAATCAAAAAGGCATTGACCGGATCAGGATTGAGAGTACGAGAACTGAAAGGACCAAATGACGAGAATGACTGGAATAACCGTCAGGTAGACATTCTACTTGCACACCCAGCAAGCGCTGCATATGGGTTGAACTTGCAACAAGGCGGAAATCACATTATCTGGTTCGGTCTGAATTGGTCCTTGGAGTTGTACCTGCAGGCGAACAAACGACTTCATCGCCAGGGCCAGACTGAAAAGGTGTTTATCCACCATCTGGCTGTCGAAGGCGGTGTCGACGAGGATGTTATTGCGGCCTTACAAGCAAAAGGCAGTATACAGGATCGGCTAATGGACGCACTAAAAGCAAGGATCGATAGAGTGAGCGCCTAGCAAAATCCCAAGCGCTTGGGAATTTCAACAGAGAGGGTGAACAAGCATGGCAGAAAAACAAGCACTTAGCCCTGAAATGATCGAAGAGATTACACGCACAGCATTACAAGTGGTGCGGGATTATCAGGAGAAAGAGAAACAAAGGCAGCAGAAGGAAAAACGGGACTGGCGACTCCGCAATACAAAATTGCTGTTGAAACATTATCGGTCATTTGTGAGCCATGTGGAAGGCGCAAGGGAAAAGGTTACGGCGATGGACTATGCTGATGCCATGGAGAGCCTGTACACCAATAGGTTAGCGTTGGAGTCCATCAAGCGTAGCAGGCAACGAACGATTGTCATGGTGAAATTCGTTCAGAAAATGATCGGTGTTTATCAGGCAATGTGTGAAACCTCAGGTCAGCAAGAGGATTTACGTCGATACCACATCATCTACGAGATGTACATTTCAGAGAAGAAACAAACGGTTGAGGAGCTCGCAGAATTTCACAAAATTGAGCCTAGAACGGTTTACAATGACGTGAAAAATGCGGTGAATACCTTGTCAGTTCTAGTGTTTGGCGTAGATGGGATCGAATTTAACTGATTTCATTTTCGTTTCAAAAAGTGTTCATTTTCCATTCAGTGAAACCGTGTTACTATGGTAACATCGATAAATTATGAATAGCGAAACGTGTAAGCCATCCGGCGTGTCGGGTGGCTTTTTGCATGCATTTTGCAAGGAGGAAAAAGGCGTGAACATTCGAAAAATACCTGTTTCTATGATTAAGCCAGCCGATTACAACCCCCGCCTTGATCTTCAACCAGGTGAAGACGAATACGAAAAGCTGAAAAGATCAATCGAGGAGTTTGGGTATTTAGAGCCGGTGATTTGGAACGAAGTCACAGGGAACATCGTAGGGGGACATCAACGGTACAAAATTCTGGTGAACGAGCAGGGCCGTACCGAGATTGAAGTAGTTGTCGTCCAACTGGAGCCAGAAAAGGAAAAGGCGCTTAATATCGCACTAAACAAAATAGGTGGCGATTGGGACCTTCCCAAATTGCGCGATTTGATGATTGACCTGCAAGGGCTTGACTTCGACCATTCGCTAACAGGATTTGATACGGCTGACTTGGATGAATTATTCCAAAGTGAGCCGTTTTCTTTTGAGCCAGAGAATGTAGAAGTGAAAGAGGATGATTTCGATGTCGATGACGAGCTTTCTAAAATCGAAGAGCCAGTCACAAGACCAGGCGATCTTTGGATTCTCGGGAGACATCGCCTTTTGTGCGGAGATTCGACCAACCAAACGGACGTCGAACGGCTTATGGATGGCAAGCTTGCTGCGATGGCATTCACGGATCCGCCGTACAACGTGGATTACACAGGTAAAACGAAGGATGCCCTCAAGATTGAAAACGACAAGATGGCAGACAGCCAGTTCAAGGAATTCCTGATGTCCGTCTATCAAAACCTCTTTCACGTATCTGAAGAGGGAGCGCCCATCTATGTATGTTATGCAGCTACGGAGGGTGCAAATTTTAAATCAGCCATGAAAGAATCGGGATGGCTTTTGAAACAGTGTCTCGTGTGGGTAAAAAATAGTTTTTCTATCGGCCGTCAGGATTACCATTGGAGACACGAACCCATTCTCTACGGATGGAAACCGGGGGCTGCACATCGATGGTACGGCGACCGTAAGCAGGACACGGTCTGGGAAATCGATAAACCAGTTCGAAATGCAGAGCATCCCACGATGAAACCTATTGCCCTGGTATCCCGAGCATTGCAGAACAGCAGCAAGCGAGGAGACATCGCAGTCGACTTCTTTGGTGGTTCTGGATCCACGCTTGTTGCAGCTGAGCAAACCGAACGAGTAGCCTACCTCATGGAGATTGACCCTAAATATTGCGATGTGATTGTAAAACGATGGGAACAGTTCACTGGTGAATTAGCTACGAAGGCATAAGAAAAGGAGAGTGCAGAAACACTCTCCTACTCAAGCCGGGTCACCCCAGCAGAGATAGTGGAACACCGTGGCCACGGATTCTTCAAGCCACTATCTCATTTTCCATATTAAAGGAAAGCTGTGGAGGCATCAATGAAAAAGCAAAGAGACGAACTGTTGATCGACTTTGTTGACACGAATCAGAAATATAGAAAGGTGATCCATGCGGTCATAGCTCAGTGGGTTAAGGATTACCAAAGCGGGAAGATTGCCATTAAATCCGTGCGAGATTTGCAGTGGCTCGTGAAGATGGAGCAAGAGTTGCAGAAAGCGATAGCGGCTGATTCCAAACAGATCGAGGGCGAGTAATCGGGTAGCCCAAGGATATCGCCAAAGAGTATGTGCGACACCAATGAGATATACATCGAATAGAATTGTGTTGAAACTAGACACAATTCAGACGGCTTGGGTCCTTCCGGGAAGTCTAATTCTATGCGGGTCGATCGAGCCCCGAAATCCAGCTAGACTCAAAATTTTGAAGTCACTTCCTATTCACTGATCGTTGCTACTACTGAAAAAATCGCTTCATCTACTGTCCCGAACTGCATTGGGTCAAGAAGAGGAAGCGATTTGTTTTTTACTTCCGAAAGAAAGGAGAGAACTCATGGATATGATTGTGGGCACACAGCAGTTCGCTGATGTGATCGGAAAAACCCCTAAATGGGTAAATACACTCACCCGGGATGGTGTCCTCCAACAGATCAGCAGAGGAAAATACGATCTAGCAGACAACGTTCAGCGGTACATTAAATACGTGCAGCATCTTAGCGATAATACAGACATCGATTACAACGAGGAAAAAGCGCTGCACGAACGTGCCAAACGGAAAATTGCCGAGCTGGAACTGGCAGAAAAAGAATTGTCGCTTATTCAAGTAGATGAAGTGGTGAAGATTCTGGAGCGTATGGGTGGTTTGTTCAAAGCGCGCTGCCTTACAATCCCATCGAAAGTATCTCCTTTGCTCCAATTTGAAACAGAAATGCCGGTAATCATGGGGATATTGCTAAAAGAGATTAAAGAAGCATTGCAAGAACTGGCCGATCATTATACCAATTTTGCTGAAAAGGGCACGGTCGAGCCAACTGGTGAAGAGCATGAATCAGAAACATCGTAAGCTTTACCAGGCTATCGCCCAAATCGTTTCTCCTCCAACCGATTTGACAATTACTGAGTGGGCAGATGCCTACCGTTATCTATCTCCTGAATCGGCAGCTGAGGCAGGGAAGTACAGAAGTGATCGTGCGCCATATCAAAAGGGCATGATGGATGCAGTCAGTGATTCAGAAGTAGAAGAAGTAGTATTTATGATGGGATCACAAGTTGGAAAAACGCTATCCCAGGAAAACATCATCGGGTATTACATTGATCAGGACCCGTCTCCCATGATGCTCGTTGTTCCTACACTTGATATGGGGAAAAGCTTTTCGAAAGACCGACTTAGCACAATGATACGGGATACGCCAGTTCTGACTAAAAAGGTAGCTGATTCGAAAGCCAAAGATTCAGGAAATACCATCTTGCACAAATCATTCCCGGGCGGTCACATCACGATCGTGGGTAGTAATTCACCTGCCTCCCTGGCGAGCCGCCCGATCAGGATATTGCTGGTCGATGAGTTAGACCGATTCGAGGCAACTTCTGAGGGTGACGCATTGGATTTGGCAAGAAGGCGGACGGCCACATTCCACAATAGAAAAATCGTTGTTGCATCTACGCCGACAATTAAGGGCCGTTCGCGGATCGAGCAGCTATACAATAACTCTTCGAAAGGTGAATGGAATCTTCCATGTCCGAAGTGCGAGGCACTCCAACCATTGGAGTGGACTCGGATCGTATTCGATACGGTATCGATGCGCTGCTTGCATTGTGGCTTTGATTCTCCTGAAATCGATTGGAAGAAACAACAGATTGCCGGAAAAGGTGAATGGATACATGAATTCCCGGAACGAAAAGTAAAGGGATTCCACATGAACGCGTTAGCGTCTCCATGGACTCGTTGGCAAGAAATGATCGAAGCCTTTTTGATTGCACAGGAAGAGTTGAAAAAAGGAAATCCCGAGCAGATGCAGGTTTTCGTCAATACGCTTTTGAGTGAGACTTGGGAGGATCGCGGGGATATTCAGGACGAAAACGTTCTCCTGGAACGACGAGAAAGCTACGATTCTGAACTACCGAACGGCGTTCTTATCCTTACAATGGCAGTCGACACCCAGAATGACCGATTGGAGTACGAAGTTGTCGGATGGGGCAAAGAAGAAGAGTCTTGGGGAATCGAAAAAGGAGTCATCTGGGGAAAGCCAGACAATCCGCAAACATGGAGAGAGCTCGATGATAAGCGGGAACGAGTCTGGAAATTCGCCAATGGTGCAGGACTGATTGTAGCATGTACTTTTGTTGACTCTGGAGGCCATTACACCGATGAAGTTTATAAATACTGTGGGCAGAGACTCCAAAGTCGTGTTTTCGCCATTAAAGGGGAAGGCGGTTCAGGCCTTGAGTTAATTCGAAAGGTCTCCAAAAACAACAAATACAAGCTTCCTCTCATCCTTCTCGGTGTGGATTCTGGAAAGACGACGATCATGCAGCGCTTGCTGATCCAAGAGCCGGGACCGCACTATTTTCATTTCCCGATTGAAGAAGAGCGCGGATATGATCAGATTTATTTCAAAGGTCTTGTTTCTGAGCGGCAGGTGTTTCGAAGAAAGAATGGCCAAACGGTCATGGTTTGGGAAAATGTCGCCAAAGACAAGAGGAATGAGCCGCTGGATTTACGGGTCTATGGTCTTGCAGCGTTGCGTTTGCTGAAACCAGACTTTGAAGCACTCGAAAAACGCTTGCGGGAAACTGATCCTCCCGTAAAACATACACCTGCAGCAAAGCAAATATCAGGCTATCAAGCAAAGCAGCTAGTCAAGCGCTCAAAACTTTGGTGAGAGGTGTAGGATATGGCTTATGATCCGAGACAACAGAAAAGGATAGAAGATGAGCTAGAAATTGTTAAGGACCGCCTGAGTAAATACTACGAAGCTGAGACAGCCATTCTGACAGGCGCACAGGAATACCGTATCGGGTCCAGGAATTTCCGGCGTGGCGACTTGAAACTCATTAAAGATGAGATCGAGAAGCTACAAGACCGAAAAAAAGAACTAGAAATTGCAGTAGAATCGGGCGAGAGCCCGTCAAAGCGTAAGGCATTTCGAGTCATCTATCGAGACTTGTAAGGGGGTGAGTAATTTGTGAAGTTCATAGACAAAACAATTGAATGGCTATCACCAACTATGGCGCTAAGGCGAGAGGTGAATCGCGCAAAGCTATCGGCACTTCGGAAGGCTACGAATAGTGGTTATTCGAATAGCGGAGCCAGTCGAAGAAAAAACTCAATGAAAGGCTGGAACAGCGATAGTAAAAGTCCGCAAGAGGACATCGGGCAAAACCTTGCTGTGCTTCGGGAACGTAGCCGTGACCTTTACATGGGTGGCGGTCTTGCTACAGGGGCCATTAAGAAGAATCAGTCAAACATCGTGGGTTCGGGACTCACACTCAAATGCCAACTCAATTACCGTTTACTGGGCATTACGGCGGAGCAGGCAAAGGAGTGGGAAGATCGCACAGAGTTTGAATTTAATCTTTGGGCATCATCCAAGATCGATAACACCGGGCTGAATGACTTCTACGATGCACAACGGATCATGTTGACCGGATGGCTACTGAACGGTGATTCCCTTGCTGTTATGAAATATGCAGATGCCGCAGAGCGGCTAAATCCGTATCGTATGCGGCTTCATCTTATTGAGGGCGACAGGCTCAACAATCCGAATCATACGCAAGGATACTCCCCAATCCTTACTACTGAGGGCTTCTCGCTTTCTGAATATGTGGAGCTATCAGATGGCCGTGCTATCCGTAATGGAGTCGAGACAGACCCGAACGGTAAAGTGATCGCTTACTGGATAAGCAATAAACACCCGAATAGTACGATTCCACAAGGACATATCACACAATGGGCGCGCGTTGAGGCACAGAATCCGGTTTCTGGATTACCAAACGTGCTTTTTGTGATGGATGCGGAGAGGGCAGAGCAATATCGCGGTGTACCCTATCTTGCACCTGTCATCGAGCAAGTCAAACAAATGGATCGTTATGCCGAGGCAGAGATTGCAGCGGCGATCATTAATAGTTTTTTCGCTGCCTTTATTACACGAAAAGAAGGAGCAAAAAACGAAATACCGTTTTCCAATCCCATTCCTGAAAGTGAGCAATTGAAACTGTCACCAGAGGAGCGTCTTTCCAGTTACGAGTTGGGGCCGGGAACCATCAACATGTTGGCAGAAGGTGAGGAAGTGACCTTTGGCGATCCTACGCATCCGAATGCTGGCTTTGATTCGTTTACAAAGATCATGGCTCAGTTAGCAGGCGCAGCGCTGGACATGCCTTATGAAGTGCTGCTTTCTGTGTTCAACAGTAGCTATTCAGCGAGTCGAGCTGCACTCTTGCAAGCGTGGAGATCCTTCCGGGACCGTCGTGATTGGTTCTCGCATGATTTCTGTCAGCCGACCTACGAGACGTGGTTGTTTGAAGCCGTGGCAACCGGACGTATTAAGGCTCCGGGATTCTTTAACGATCCAGTCATGCGAAAGCTTTGGAGCCAAGCCATTTGGATTGGACCGAGTCCTGGTCAAATCGACCCTGAGAAAGAAGTAGATGCTGCCGTGAAACGAATCAATAACGGATTTAGCACGCACGAACGGGAAACGGCGGAGCTCACAGGGATGGACTGGGATAGCAATATTGACGTGCTAATGCGCGAGTGGGAGGCACGTCGGGACCTGCCACAAGCACATATTCCGGGCATGAAAGGAGGTGACAAACAAAATGCCAAAACGGATTGAAGTTAGAGGCGTAATCATACCGAATGACCATCAATGGATTTATGACTTATTCGAAATGGATGCAACAAGCCCTGGAAAAATATCGAAAGCGATCGCGGAAGCAAACGGCGATGATCTTGAGGTTATTATCAACTCAGGTGGTGGCGATGTTTATGCGGGCAGTGAAATCTATACCATGTTGAAAAGTCATCCAGCTGGTGTTGACGTCCAAATCGTTGGCGTGTCAGCTAGTGCTGCTTCTGTCGCGTCCATGGGCGGAAAGAATGTAAGAATGTCACCAACGGCACAATTCATGATTCACAACGCAAAGACTCGGACTCAGGGAGATAAGTGGGATCATCGGCACACAGCGGATTTCCTCCAAGCGGTCGATAAGTCCATTGCGAATGCATACCGACTAAAAACAGGGTTGTCTCAGAACGAATTGAGTACCCTCATGAACCGCGAAACGTGGATGACGGCACAAGAAGCATTGGCGAAAGGCTTTATCGATGAAATCATGTTCGACGAGTCGAATCAACTCAGTGCTGTTGCACATGCAGGCATCGAAATGATTCCCCAACAGGTGATAGACCGTGTCCGAAATGAAATTATGAAGTTCCAAACGGAAGGAGCGAGCATTATGCAAGTAACCAATCAAACACAAGTAATCGATCCACAACCACCGACTGCATCAAATACTGCACCACAGCCACCGACAGCATCAAATACAGCACCACAACCACCCGCGCCGAGTCAGGCACAAAATACTCAAGATGCAGCTGCACAAGAGAGAGAGCGCCTTCGCGCCATTGACGCTATTGCAGCAAATATCGATCCTGCTTTGGTAAACGAGGCGAAGTATGGGGAAAACCCAATGACAGCCGCTGATCTGGCGCTTAAGGCTATGCAAGAGGGCAAGATGATTAATAACGGCCTATTCAATGCGGCAGTAGTAGCTAATCAAGCGTCTGGAGCACTTGATGTGACAGCTCAATCACAACAACAAAATACGGAAAAAGAGTATGACATGAACAACTTGAAAGACGTGAATGCAGTCTTCCAGCAACTCGCGCATGCACATTCAATGCAGCGTCTACAAAGATAAGGAGGAATAACCATGGCAAACATTTCTACTACATTTGGCACGGTAGATAATCAGTCTTTTTTTGCGGGAACGGAAGTGTCCGCAATGACCACAGCAGTGACATTACTTGCTGGTCAAGGGAAGCTCAAAGCCGGATCGGTACTCGGCAAGATCACAGCCAACGGGAAGTATGCGTTGGTAAACAAAGCAGCAACAGACGGGAGTCAGATCGCGTCATTGGTTTTATCTGAGGACGTGGATACAACCGGAGCTGATGTAAACTCAGTAGCGTATAAAACGGGTGTTTTTCGGTATGATGCCCTGAAAGTTGCTGCCGGCGACTCAGTGGCTAACCACAAAGAGGAGCTTCGTACTGTAAATATTCATTACAAAACTGATCGGGGGTAAACAACAGTGAAAATTAGACAATCCGCCATTGCAGGACGCTTTATGAGTCCACAAAATGCCGCAACCGTTACAGGTGGCAGCATCAGCATCTATGAACCACAAACCATGCTTCCATCGTTTCAACGAAGAATGCCAGTTACAACGTTCCTTCGGGACATGTTCTTCCCTGGAGAGGCGACTTTCGATACAAAGCATGTCCTAGTGGATTTCTACAAAAACCGCCAACGTGTTGCACCACTTGTTGCAGAAGGCAGTATGCCAGTTAATATCAAGCGAGATGGATTTGAAACGAAAATTTATACGCCACCTTTTATCAACCTGTCTTCCCCAATTGATATCAGCATGCTACAAACTCGCATGCCTGGTGAAGCGGTATTTGGCGGTATGTCGCCAGATGAGCGAGCTGTACAACAGATGAACCGCGACTTTTTGGAGCTCTCTGACATGGTCACGCGCCGCGAAGAGCTGATGGGTGCAGAACTTATGCAAACGGGGAAAGTGACCGTATCTGGTTACATCGATGATGCTGCAACAGTAGTTCGTACTGATATCATTGACTTTGGATTCGACAACATGATTAATCTTACAGCTGGAAGCCAGTGGAACCAGTCTACGTCCAAAAAGTATGAAGACTTAGAGGAAGCGGTCAGAAAATCTCGTAAGGCAGGATACAATCCAACTGTCGCCCTCCTTGGTGATGAGGCGTGGGCTAATCTTCGAGCAGACGAAAATTTTATGAATAAGTTTATGGACCTGCGATACGCCCAATTCGGAACGATCAATCCCCAACTCAACATTGAGAATGGAAATGGTTTTACTTACATTGGCCGTTTAACCGAACTTGGACTCGACTTGTACCGATATGATGCGTGGTACTACGATGACACAACGCAGTCTCTTAAACCATACATCGACCCCGAAAAGGTCATTGTCGCGCCACGAAATATCGGAGAGCTTTTGTACGGTGCGAATACATTCATCCCGGAAGATAGTATCAACTACGTAACGGTAGCAGGACCCCGTGCGACAAAGGTAACGGTCAATCGTGATACCGATGTGAAATCTCTTATTGTGAAGAGCCGCCCATTGCCGAAGCCGTTTGACGTTTCTGCATGGTCTGTTATCAAAACACGCGTGTAGGAGGACACTATCATGCGATTTCGAGTGCAAATTGGAACAGTGAAACATAATGGTGTCTTTCATGAGAAGGGCGCCATTTTTAATGCTAACAAAAAGGATGTAGCGCATCTGATCGGTGATGGCGCGGTATCTGTGTTTACAGAGACAGATGTTGGCGGAGACGTTGAAGTAGGATCTGATGAAGTGACAAACGAGGATAGCGAACAGGACGAGCATTCCGACGATAATCAAGAGATTGTCTTCGAACTGAATACGGACGAATTGATTGTAGATGCTCCCCAAGGTAGGAAAGGCAAAGACGAATGAGCGCATTCAAGGATCAACTAAAGGCGGATGCTGCAGTCTTTCTCAATCCGGGTGAATTTGCAGATCAAATCGACATCGATGGGAAGAAGATTACCGGATTGATTGAACCTGTCGCAATCGGTGGGGGGAATAGATCGTACTCCTACCCGACCCATGACCGCGAATACACGGAAGAAATAATGCTCTATGTGAACCGAGCCGATTTCACATTCATTCCAGCAGTTGGACACACGTTAAAAATCAATAAAAAAGCGTATGTGGTCGTAGCTCCACCTGCTGATCTTGATGGCATTTTGGAAATCCGCCTTGGCGGGAATTCAAACCCATGATTGATTTCGACAACTCCATTAAACAGAGGCTGAAAGAAGCAGCAAATCTTCTGGCACATATTCCGAAGCAAATTCCAAAGGTACAGGCACGGGCTATGAACCGTGCCCTGTCCAGCGGGAAAACGGAAGCGGCAGCCAGGGTGAGAGACACGTATCTTGTCCGAAAAAAAGACGTCAGCGAGACAATGGAGCTCAAAAAAGCTTCCGCGAATGATCTGAATGGCCGTCTGGAATCAAAGGGGCATGTGATGCCACTGATTCGGTTTCGTGTCACGCCGAAAGCACCGCAACCTGGTAGGAAAAAACCAATCTTGGCCCAAGTATTACGAGCAGGCGGGAAATCTCCGATTCCTGGTGCGTTTGTTGCGAAAGTCAGAAATGTGGCCTCTGTATACAGACGAACGACACCGAAGAGGTTCCCAATCAAAGGACTCTACGCGCCTGCTGTACCGCAAATGCTAGACAACGAGAAGGTACGAAAATCAATACAGAATAAAATGCTGGAGACATTGGACAAGCGTCTCGAGCATGAAATAGGACGGGTGCTAGATGGTTAATGTTGTCCTAGTTAATAAGCTGAAAGAGCGTATTGAAACGCTCGTGAAAGATTTTCTGCTACCCACCAACGTAGATGGCCACGATCACAAAGCCCCACAGGTAGTTAGCGGGTTTCTGAGTGAGAGCAAACATTCACCTGTAGCCGATCCGCAAGAAATCAAAGCGGAGCTGCCCGCCGTTGTCGTTCGTTTCCTGAGAGAGAACGACGGGAGGCAGGCAAACATCGTTAAAATTCGAGTAATCGTCATCACATACAGCGAAGATGAACAAAACGGCTGGATTGATAGCCTGAATGTCGCGAATCGGATAAAGATTGGGTTAAAACGAGATCCGATCATTGATGAACGCTTTCAGATCGACGACGAATCGTTCGAAATAGAGCAGCCAGACGAGCAGCCATTTCCTGAGTGGGCGACTTACATCGCGTTTGACGTACTGGTTCCGCAAGTACAGTCGGAATTTGATTGGGAGGTATTTTATAAATGAGCAGAGCAGAACCAAAAGTGACTGCAAAAGAACCAATGCACGTCATCTACTGCGGGAGTAGTTTACGTGATGGCACACTTCATCGATACGCACTATTTACGGACGGAATTCCACAACATCTGAGCAAGCACGTCGAAGCATGCCCAGCCATCAAGAAAATGTTTGTGCCCGTTGAAAAACTGTCCCAAACAGAAGCAGCGATCAGAGATCATGGCACACCAGAGAGCGTCTTTTTTCAGCAGACTGCTGATTACGCCGTAGGAAAGAGAGTTGAGGAATAGTGGCATATAAACACCAGATAGGCGTCTCTGAGAGTGATACGAGTATTCTTTCTCCTGTTGAGGCTACAGCCGGACTGCCCGTATATTTCGGTACGGCGCCTATTCATTTGACAGACAATCCAACAGCATACGTGAATAAGCCGGTACTTGCCTACAGCTATGAGGAAGCGGTGAAGGCTCTCGGGTATCATTCCAACTGGGACGATTATACGCTGTGCGAAGCAATCAAAGCGCAATTTCAGCTTTTCAATGTTGGCCCAGCGGTATTCGTCAATGTGCTTGATCCTTCCATTCACAAGGTAAACGTGAAGGACAGCACAATTAATCTATCTTTGGGTAAATACACGATTGCTGCCGATGGAGTTCTATTGGCGAGCCTCATGGTTAAGCTCACAGGTGCTGGTAATGCGCTAGTCCGTAATAAGGACTTTACAGTGGTATTCAATAAGTCGGGCCACCCTGTTATTTCGCGGGTGGATGGTGGAGACATTCCAGCAAACCAAGTCGCATTGATTGTATCCTACGATAAGCTCACGCCTTCAGCTGTAACGGATGCCCAAATTATCGGGGGAATTGATTCGGCAACAGGAAAGGTGACTGGGCTAGAATTGATCAACAAGATTTTCCCATTGTATCGGTTGGTGCCTGGACAAATTGTTGTGCCGAAACACTCAAAAAAGCCGGCCGTTGCTGCAGTCATGAAAGCAAAAGCTGTGGGAATTAATAGCCTATTTAAAGCCATGGCAATTGCCGATATTGATTGCTCGCCAACAGGTGCGGCCGTTTACACAGATGCGCCCGCATGGAAAAACTCCAACAATTACAGCGACCCTTATCTAATAGCTTGCTATTTGAAACCGAAATTGGGTGACGAGAATTATCACGAGATTTATCACCTTTCCACGCAATTTGCAGCATTGAATAGCAGAGTTATTGCTGACAATGGCGACGTTCCCTATGTATCTCCTTCTAACAAAAACATTCAAGCAAACGCGTTGGTGAATGAAGCTGGTACTGAGATCAATCTTGGCGTAGATCAGGCAGCGTACCTCAATGGCGAGGGGATTGTCACAGCAATCAACTTTACTGGTGGACATAAGATGTGGGGCAATAATACGTCCACTTACCCAGCCAATACAGACGTGAAAGACAGATTTATACCCGTCCGTCAGATGTTCAACTGGATCGGAAATACGTTGGTTCTGACACACTGGCAAAAAGTTGACAACCCGACAAACAGAAGGTTGATTGACACGGTTGTGGACTCAACAAACATCTGGCTGAATGGACTGGCAGCGCAAGGTTCCATACTCGGCGGGCGTGTAGAATTCCGAGCAGTAGATAATCCGGTCACATCGCTACTGGACGGAAAAGTTTCCTATCGGTTGTTCCTGGCGGCTCCCGTACCGGCTGAAAACATCGAGTTCAAACTTGAATTTGATGTGGCATATCTAAAAAATCTCTTTGCAGCCTAATCATACAAGGCAGGTGGATAAACAATGGCAAATAAAGCAATTCCTGATCGCGTAAAGGATTTCATGATATACAAAAACGGTACAACAGACCTCGTGGGGGTGGCAGATATTCAGTTGCCATCCTTTTCTTTTGCTACAGAGGAAGTCAAAGGAGCTGGTGTATTTGGCAGTTTTGAATCCTCGGTAGGGCATTTCGGTAGCCAAAAAGTCACATTGAATTGGCACACGATCACCGATCTACTGTTTGACTTTCTGGAGCTGGGTGCCCATCGACTAGATTGTCGTGGAGCACTACAAGAGCATGATCGTAGCTCTGGTCGTCCAATTACACGTGCGCTACGGATCGTTGTTCAAGGGCACACCACCGGTGGGGAACTGGGAAAGCTAGAAAAAAACGCAACAACAGACAGCAATACAGAGTTGGAAATCACTTATATAAAGATCGAAATGGACGGAAAGAACGTTCTGGAGCTCGACAAACTGAATTACATCTATCGAGTGAACGGCAAGGATCAATTAGCTGATACGCGCCGGGCGCTTGGACTATAGAAGGGAGTTTTGCGAATGATTATGCCGTTGAAAAAACCATTGAAGGTGAATGAGAAGGAGCATACCTCTCTATCGTTTGATTTCGATAGTCTGACAGGTGTAGATATTATGGCGGCTTCAGAAGAGGCACGACACATCGGGGGAATATCCGCGCATGAGATGCAATCATCGGTTTTCCGAGCTGTAGTAGCAGCGAAAGCTTGCGGAGTCCTATACCATGACTTACTAAGACTCAATGGACGGGATTTTTATCTTGTAGTAACAGCGGCACATGCTTTTTTGCTCGGTATGGATTTGAAGGAGATGGAGGAGATAGAGGAGACGAAGGAATAATAGAGTTTCGTAAACTTGTACTCAACATGGCGAGGAACACGTATACCAGCATGGAGTTTTTCCTTGGCATACCCCTGTACGAGTTGAATGCATGGATACAGGCAGCCATGGAAAATTCGGAGGGAGGCGAAACGGATGGGTAGGAAACTGTATGAATTCACGATCAAGATGTCTGGGAAAATGAATAGATCGTTCACCGGCGCGTTCGATAACGCTTCCCGTCGCATGCAGGATATGCGAAAAAAAATCAGCGACTATCAGTCTTCTATTGAAAAAGCAAACAGCAAGCTGCAATCCATGACCAGTTTGCACACGAAAATGTCGGCCGCGATTGATAAAACCAAGCGCGGCCTTGCTGCTTTGGAGCGGAAATACCGAAGTGGCGCGATTAGCGAAGAGGCGTACAGACGGGAAAGTACGAAGCTACAAAACGACCTTCAACGGTTTACCAACGTACAAAGAAGAGCGTCCTCACAGGTCGATAAGTTTAAACGGAACATTGCCGAATTAAATCGAGAAATGAGAAGTGAACAAAACAATCTGAACTCTTATTCTCGTCAACTTCAAAGCATGGAAGCAACAGCACTTGCAGCGGGATTCTCTATCGGTGAAATAGCCATGGCCGGGGCAACGTTACTCCCACTTGGGGGCTACCTGGCAACTGTTGGGGTAGGATTGGCTGGAATTGCTGTAGGGGCCAAGACGGCTAAATCTGCTTTTGATTTGATGATGGATAGCGTTAAGAAAGCAGCGGATAGAGAATACAACATTGAAGTCATCGAATCATTGCTTCGGGACCAAAAGAAAGCAGACCAGCTATTCAACTGGATGGAGAAGCGAGCCATCGAATCCCGTTTCGGGATGACGGACTTCTTCGAATCGGGTAAAGCGTTTCTGTTTAAAACAAAAGACCTGAGACAAGTCCAAGACTTGCTGGATATATCCGAAAAGTTAGGGACAATCAATAAATTACAAGGTATGCAGGGTGCGGCAATCGCCCTCAACGAGTTATTAATTGGCGATACTGTCTCCATTGTTGAACGTTTCAATATGCCCCGCTCAGACATTAAGAAGTTTGCGAAAAAGGATATTGATGGCATTATCAAAGGCATGAATGAGCTGCTAAAAAAACAGAACATCGATGCCAAGTTGTTGAGTGATGTCGATACTACTGGTCTTGTTATGTATGAACAGCTCGTGGAAAAGCTCCAACTGACATGGACGAAGATGGGGGCCGACGCATTAGATTCATTGAAACCAGCCCTAAAGGAAATAGACAATTTGACCAAGACAGAAGCGTTTAAAGACTTGGCAAAGTTGGGATCAGATGCTTTTGCGGAAATGGGAAAAACGATTACGAAGTCCGTTCAGTTTGCCTCGAATCGCTTGCAGACGATTTTCAATAATCCGGAATATAAGAGGTTGGATGTTTGGGGGAAAATCGAGTTTATCGTAGCGGATGCATACGAGACGTTCAACAAATGGTGGAGCTCGGGAGGGAGTGAAGCCACGCAACGTGTCACTTATGAAATTGCATCGAAGCTCGGCGAGTTGATCAAGGCGGCAGCTGTACCTCTCATTCCTATTGCTCAAGAGGTAGGGTATGATGTCGGCAAATCTATCATTCAAGGCATCTGGGATGGAATGTGGGGAGAAAACAAGCTGGAAACTCCCTTTAGCAAACTGGAAGCCCGAATAGAGAGAATGAGAGCTGCTGGTCAAGATCCGAAGACTACACCCGTTTACGGTGGACCAAACGCAACCATGACGGCAGGGCCGGAACCAGCATGGTACGAAAAAGCGTGGGATTGGGTAAATGGTTCCCACGCAAACGGACTGCCCTACGTCCCGTTCGATGGATACCGTGCGGAGCTCCACGAGGGTGAGCGGGTATTGACTGCCCAACAGAATCGCAATCTCGATTCAAACTTATGGTCAAGAGCGAATCAGGCGTTGTCGTCACGCAACGGGAATCAGACGCTTGTTTTTCAGTTCTCGCCAAACCTTTCAGGAGGCAATCGGGCGGAAAACGAGTCGATGCTTCGAGACTCTTATCCTGAATTCAAGGCGAATATGCAGCGGTTCATAAGGAATGAGAGGGCGGTGAGGTTTTCCTGATGGCCGGAACATATACAACGAATGCAGGAGACATGTGGGACTGGATCGCGTATAAAACGATGGGCAGCGAGTATTTCATGCCACAGTTAATTGAAGCCAATTTAAAGCATCGAGAGACGGTAGTCTTTTCATCGGGAATCGTCCTGGTTGTTCCAGACAGTGACACCGGCACGGAGCAGGACACATCAAATCTGCCTCCTTGGAAGAGGGAGTGATGACGGGTGGCACAGCCGAGACGAGTTAACTTTGAACTTTTCTATGACAATAAGAATATTTCTAATGATCTGCAGCCGTACCTCATCTCGTTTGAGTACACCGATAATCTCTCTGGCACGGCGGATACCATATCTATCAACCTAGCAGACCGGGAACGCCTGTGGTGGGCAGCGTGGATGCCAGAATTGTATGCAAGCATAAAGGCAAAAATCATTCGTGAAAATTGGATCGATGACGGGAAAACGGATGCTTTAAATTGCGGGTATTTCGAAATCAACGAGATCAGCCTAACAAGTCCACCCAATGCGGTCGCCATACAAGGCGTGTCTGTGCCAGATGCATCGACGATTCGGGCACAACGAAAATTCCGCGCATGGGAAAAAACGCGATTGTCTGTGATCGCAAAAGATATTGCAGGCAAGAATGGCCTCAAACTTCTTTTTGACGCAGAAGACGAGGACTATGATCGGATTGAACAAACAGAGGAAACCGATCTTGGTTTCCTCATGCGCCTGTGCGATGATGCTGGCATTGCTGTTAAGCTGACAGGCAAACAGATTAGTTTATTTGATGAAGCCAAATACGAGGAGAAACCTCCTGCTTTTTCGCTCAATTACGCAACGTCCAAGATCAAAAGCTTTTCGGCACAGGTGACCACGACAGGTATCTATAGTCGCGCTGTTGTGAACTATCACAGTCCGAAGGGGAAAAAGAAGATCCACTACACCTATATGCCCCCCAACGCCCCAAAAACGGGTCGTACGCTGTATATCAATGAGCGCGTAAAGGATGGACGTCAGGCAGAACGAAAAGCCAAAAGTGCGCTGCGCCAAGCGAATAAGGACCAGCACAAGGCAAGCATTACTTTGATGGGAGACGTTAACCTGGTAGCTGGTATGACGTTTATGCTGAACAATTTTGGGGCTGTGAGCGGGAAATACATCATTACCCAGGCGGTTCATGCTTATAGCGGAAATGGCTACGAAACTTCGCTTGAATGCAGAAAGGTATTGGGTTGGTAATGGATATGAAAAACATATTGCGTGTCGGCATTGTATCGAGCGTAGACGAGAGGGATGCGACAGCAAGGGTCGTCTTTGGTGACCGCGAGGATGTGGTGTCCAACAAAATGGATATCCTTTCTCGTGGTTCTTTTTTGTTAAAAGATTACTGGCTGCCGGATGTGAATGAACAGGTATGGTGCCTATTTTTACCGACAGGGAACGCAGATGGGATTATTCTCGGATCAACGTACAACCAAGAGGACCCAGTGCCAATCAAGAATAAAAATAAACGCCACATCCGTTTTGGAGATGGGACATTCATCGACTATGATCGAGAAACGCATACCCTGACGGTCGATTTTCTTCATCCTGGGAAAATCGTCTTCAATAACGCCGATATCACATACAACCAAACGACGCAGCGAGGTGAACCAGAATGGCGGTCATCGGAAGTCTTGGAGAAGTGATTTTTGAAGTATCTTCCCAGCGTGTGCGTACTTTTGATGAACTGACAAGAAACGGCTCGAGCCGATGGGTAACCCATGACATCCATCGAAATAAACCGATTCCGGAATTCGTAGGTCCTGGTCTTGAAGAAATCAGTCTTTCTATTCAGTTGAAAGCCTCGCTCGGGGTAGATCCAGAAGCAGAACTGAAAACCTTGAGGACCAAAAGGGATACAGGACAAAGGGATTTATTGGTCATCGGAAACAAACCTATTTCAACTAGCCAATGGGTTACCGAGTCGGTCAGCGAAGAACACACAAACTATGACGGCCGTGGTCGTTTACTATCTGTTAACGTTGAGCTGCGTCTCAAGGAGTATCCGAAAAAGGCGGGAAGCTAATGGCTCAAATCGTAACGATAACAAGTGATTTTAATGAGGTTATTTTCGGTGCGACTGGAGAAACAGAAGTTATTCAAAATGTGAGAACGATCATGAGGAGTATGATTCATACGTGTCCAATGTATCGTTTATTCGGGTGGGACCCAAACATTGATGCTCCTGTAAATGCCTATATGGCAATCACTTCGGCACGACTCATTGAAAAAATCCAACAGTATGAGCCGCGCGCAGAGGTACAGGAAGTTACGTATGAAGGTGATGAAAACGGGATGTTAAAACCTTCGGTAAAGGTGGCGATAAAAGGTGTCTAGGTTTGACTTTTTACCAGATGTATCGTTCGCCAATAAATCGCCCCAACAGATCGAAGCGGATCTGATCGCAAACTATGAAAAAGAATACAAAAAACCACTTTCACCAGCCGATCCGGTACGACTCTTTATCAAGAGCATCGTGCCTTTTTTTGTACAGCAAAGAGTCATTATCGACGACTCTGCTAAACAGAACTTGCTTAAATATGCGAGAGGAAAGTACCTGGTCCTTATTGGTATCTTGCTGAACGTATTAAGAATACTGGCTACAAAGGCTAAGACCACGATTCGTTTTACCTTATCGACACCAGTATCCCAGACTATCCCAAAAGGGACTCGAGTCACAGCAGGGGACAACGTATTTTTTGCAACAACCGCGGACGTCACAGTCACAAGCGGGGAAACGAAAGTAGAGGTCAAAGCGGAATGTGTATCCGTGGGCGAAATTGGAAATGGGTATCCAGTGGGGAAACTGAACCAATTGGTTGACCCTCTGCCATTTGTACAATCGGTATCTAATGTCACAGAATCGGGCGGTGGGGCAGATGAAGAGGACGACGATTCATATGCGGAACGAATCCGGCAGGCACCTGAGAGTTTTTCCGTGGCTGGCCCATCGGGTGCCTATGAGTTTTGGGCAAAGTCAGCCAGTACGCTTCTGGGGGACGTGAATGTATCAAGCCCAAGGGCTGGAGTGGTAGAGATTCGACCTCTGCTCAAAACGGGCGAAATACCTGATCAGACAATCCTCGATCAAGTCGCGGCTGTTTGCAACGATAGAAAGATTCGGCCACTCACCGACCAGGTATTTGTTTTGGCCCCGTCTCAAAAAACATACAACATCGAGGCCACATACTGGATTGATACGGACAAGGAAAGTGCTGTTACCACGATTCAGGCAAATGTGAATAAAGCCATCGCTACCTACCAACTTTGGCAAAGAGCCAAGCTTGGCCGTGACATCGATCCGTCCGAGCTGGTTTTTCAAATGAAAAAGGCGGGAGCTAAACGGGTATCTGTGACAAGCCCGGTTTTTACCACACTGACTGAATCGCAAGTAGCCAAAGAACACACGGTCAACGTGGTGTATGGAGGATTGGAAAGTGGTTGATATCTACAACGCAAAGCTGTCGGACATCCTTCCATCGTCCATAAAAGAAGATAAGAAGATTCGAGCGTTGGCTGCAGCCATTACAAAGGAAATGCAGGACATATCCTCCGATATGAAACTGGTGCTAATGTTTGCCCGGATCGATGAACTAGATTCAAATGTTGTGGACATTTTAGCCCACCAATTGCACGTCGATTTCTATGATTCAACGTTATCCCTTGAAAGTCGGAGAGAGCTCGTCAAAACGGCAATTGGAGCTCATCGATATAAGGGCACGCCTTGGGCAATCGAGCAGGTCGCATCCATCGTGTTCAAAAACTCATCGGTCCGCGAATGGTTCGAATATGGTGGGGAACCACATCATTTTCGAATTGAGACGGAACAACTGGTATTTGCGCCAGGCGACCTAGCAAAGTTCCGCCGCCTTCTGGAAGGTGTGAAGCGCAAAAGCTCCTGGCTTGACGACATTGTTTTCAAGATCATAGCAAGTACGATCGAAGTGAATGTTTCCGCTAAAAAATTCAGAGTTGATTACTTTGTGTGTAATACCTTTTACCCTGACGAGGTTGTTGTCAATGCTCCAAGCTTGCCCGTCTTTGTTGCGCCTGGCATGCCTATGTTTACAGCAACGGAATGATGAAGGAGGGAATCAGATGCCAATTGGCACAAGACATATATTACGTGACGGCGGTCTACTCCCGGTCCCGCAATATTTTAACGGGACGAAGGATGAATTTCAGGAAATTCAGGGTAATAAAGGCGCTATGTTCGTGCAACTTCGTGGCTTATCTGCAAAAGAGCCTTTTAGTGGTGCCACAGATACTACCCAAATTTTCACTGAGCCCATGTATGGGTTTGTTATCAAAAACGATGGAACGAGCGATTTGACCTTCACCATTAACACGCACACCTTTACAGTCAAAGAAGGAGAAGTGTTCGAAGAATCTTTCGAACCGTTTACCCAAGTGATCATCAAAACAACTTCTCCGTTTCGTGCTTACGGGAAGGGGTAATCCAGATGGCTATTAAAGTGGAACCTGCTTTCCTGGAATTCATCCGAAACACGGTAAGTGCAAAACTGAGCAATGCGATCATCACTGTTGACGGGAAATCGGTCGTTCATCCGATTACGCAAACGAAGCACCTCACCAACGCCCAGAAAACGGTTGTGCAGCTGTACGTTTACTTGGACGCCGTGGACGCAGCAGGCACCATTACAGAGGCAAAACTAGTGGACGCAAGCGGGACGGCAATGATTACCTCTGATGCACAGATTACCTCGCACGAAACAGGGGCATTGTTGCTGTTCGAAATCCCTTTCGAAGTGAGGAGTGTGTGAAATGCCTTACGAACGGCAATTTTGGACTGACCGGCTTGTAAATACGGAAACAGGTGAAACGATCCAAGATGGTACTCGTTTTACCGCACGGCGTATGAATCACATAGAAGAAGGTATTAAGGACATCGATGGCGTTGTTATCAGATTAGAAAATCGCATTCTCTACCTGCACGCCAAGATCACGACAGGAGACAGGACTGCGGGGAATAGTGGGATTTTTGTTGATTTGTTTGACGGCATCCAGGATGCGGTCATTTCCTTGGATAGGACGAGAACAACCATCCAGTCGATTTCTGGTACGAATGTTACCGTTGCATCGGTGGCAGGATTTGCAGTTGGGCAAGAGGTTACGTTAGCCTCTGTCAACAATCAGGAGGAGCGTATCATCACAGCAATTAATGCGTCGACAAAAATTATCACACTAAACGCAGCTCCAACAGCAACCTATTCGGCAAATGCCATACTGGCAAGGTCAACCGTTGAAATTGATACAGCGGCGAAACGTATGCGACGAGGGTCAATCGATACTTATAGTGTGAAAATATCTGTAACGTAAGAAAGGAGGCGGTTAGATGGCTAGTAAAACAACTGTTGTTGGCATCCCAGAGTCTACATCGCAAAGCCGGTCACAAAAGATAATCGTACCCAATCTAAAGCGTGTTGTCTCTGTTGCAGTCAATACGGGCAAAGTTACACATTCTATTAATGGCAGCGAAGTAACGATCAATGTCAGTGATGGCTCCTATACTCGGTATACCACATCCAGTACCCCGAACACCAAAACTGTATCGGATACTCGTACGAGCAGCACGGATAGTTTTCAGTCGACTATCAGCTATAACGATGGCACCTATAGTGGCACCTTGACTAAGTCAGGAGGATCAACTCCCTATGTGGTCAGTGGTAGCGGGCCTGACCAAAAATCTGTAACAGCTACTCGTGATTCTTGGTACGACTATGGCGGGTCTTGTAGCGGCGCGCAAAGTGGCGCATTGTCGGCGTTACCATCCTCCATTTCCTATTCGGACGGAGAAGGATACACTGGCACTTTGCAACGTACCGGGTCATCAGCGGGAAGATGTCAACTTTTAAATGACGAGGGAGGCGGAGAAAAAACATACGGAGCCTCTGCAACAGGCACCTATTCCGGTACGGTGTCTAAGCCTGATACGCGTAAGTACAACTACTCCCAAAGCTATTCCGGAACTGTGTATGGACCATCTTCGGTATCTTATACCTACTACTACGCTTATACCGTAACCGTTACGTATGAGGACAACTTCGGTCAGACGCTCACGCTTACTGCTCCAGCAAGCGGGGTCAAGTTGTCTGTAGGTAATACCTACACAGTTACCGGAACCACATTGGACACTGATCCTGGTGATATCGTATCAGTCTCTGTACGTGTCAACAAAGGCACTGCCTATCGTATCCTGCAAGCATCTGCGGACGGCGTAAATCCACTCGCTTTTAGTAAAATTTTTACCTTTGCGGGCGGGGCCATTAAGGACGGTACGACAGCCGTTTCTGGGCTACTAGATGAGGGAACTACGCACCTGTTAGAAGTATGGTCGGAGGATACCAAAGGTGGTACTTCCATCATTGCTGAACGCACGTTTACCGTGATGCTGAATCGTCCGCCAACTCTTACACACACATTCGTGGCGAACAATGATAATTTGTCGGATGATTCCCCCATTACAATCAAAGGGACGGTTTCCGATCCAGATGGGCAAGCAGTAACCATGAAGTATCGTCTAAACGGCGGTGCAGATGTCCCCATATCGATCAACAGTGGCGCGTGGACGATAACCGTCACACCAAAGCAGATGGTTAATGGACCGAACAGTCTCGTCATAACAGCAGCCGACTCATTGGGAGCAACGACAGTCCTCACGTTTTCCTTGACCAGATCCGTGACGAAAACACGCCTCAAAACTGCCCATGCTCGCTACAAGCTATCTCCTCAGTCAACCACAGCCAAAGAAGTCCTGGCTTGGCTCCAACATGAAACAGGAGATTTGAATGTGGACGGAGCTCTTTCCATCGTAGCGGCTGGAGCTGCTGAATCTTACAAGCCCATGACCAAAACGTCTGCACCTGTAATCACTGGAATCGTAGAGAAGGAATTCATCGGAACGTACGCGACACCAGACGCTCAGCTCCATTTGAAATTTACACTAACCAGTAATGACGCCAACTCAACAGCTGCAGCGACGAATTTATCGGGGGCGATCAAAGCATGAGATACCGGAAGCGTAATCCTGACGGATCGCTAGGGGACTGGGTTTACACGCCAGCAGGAGAGGAAGAGCGCCGGCAGGAAGAGGCACTACAAAAAGAGTTGGAAGAATTGCGGAAAGAAAATGAGAAGCTGAAAAATGCTCATAAAGAGGGTGGAGAAAATGGCGTGGGCTAAGCCGACAGACAAGAAAAGCAAAGACTTGATTCTGGCCCAGGTCAGGGATTACAAGAAAGGCCGTCTTGTGGAGCCATTTAGCGATACCAACGCCTGGCTTAAAGCCTATGGCGGCGGATCAGTGTCATTTAACAATGGCAAGCTGCAAATCACTTCGACAGGCACATCGATTGCCGCACGCCGAAACGTCCTCTTAAGCTTGTCAGGTGCAAAGACCTTGAAGATTAGATTCTATGTAGACAATTTGACCGACTTCTATGAGTTCCAGCTCTATTTGGCTCATGATACTGGCTATGCCGAATTTTTAGGTTATACTGTACGCGCTTGGAGAATGGCGATTGGTTGGAACGAGCATATCATCGATGTCAGCAAGCTGGAGCCCGTTGGAGCTGCAAGCCTGACCAGGGATATCGTTTCTATGCAAATCCGAGTGAAGTCCAATGAGAACACTACGGCATCGATCGTTTTTGACTCGATCATTCGAGATGAGTCGCAGCGGGGGAAGGTCATTTTTATGTTCGATGATGGCTGGTCTTCTCAATACACCGAAGCGTTCAAGTACATGGGAAAATATAATCTACCAGGTGTCATTGCCGTCATTCCGTCGCACGTAGGGTGGTCTGGCTATTGCACGCTACAACAGCTAAAGGAAATGTACGATTATGGCTGGGACATGGCCAACCATACGATGAACCACGCGACGCTCAAAGACCTGAAAGATATAGCGACAATCGAGAAAGAGGTAGCGGACGCTGAAAAATGGTTGAATGCAAATGGCTTTACGAGAGCGTCAAATATCTTGGCCTACCCATACGGGGCGTATGATGCAAGGGTGCTACAAGTCATGCAGTCTCGCAGAGCGGGCCGCACTGTCCAAGAAGATACGGCAACCACACCGCCACCGGATAAACGGACGATCAAGATTCGAAATGTGGAGCATACGATTACACCTGCCACACTAAAAGGACACATAGATGATGCGGCAAAGGTAGGGGGCGTGTGTTTGTTCATGTTCCACAAGATCGTTAGCGGCGAAGCCACGTCCAGCATCGAGTATAACGTAAGCAACTTCCAAGAGGTTGTTGATTACGCATATTCCCGGCGAGCTGATATCGATATCGTGACAATGAGCGAATGGCTGGACAGTTGCGGGTTGTAGTAAAGAATATTGTTTTTCATGAGGAGCTGCTAACGTGGCTCCTCTTACTTTTGCCCATAGGAGGGCGAGGAGGACCGCAACACATGAAATTTCTACAGAGTTTAGAGAATGTAGCAACTCCAGCAAACGGTTGGGCGACAACAGCCGGTGCAATCGTATCGCCCGCCTTTTTCTATCTGTACGGCACGAACCGCCAGGATATCCTGATCGTGCTCTTTTTTATGATCGCTCTTGATTGGATCACAGGCATTTCCGCAGCGAAAAAGAACCAGTCGTATTCGTCCGATTATGGCATATCCAGGATTCCACGGACTTTGTTTCTATTTGCATTGCCAGCCGTTGGAAATATGTTGGATCGGGTCATGGGCACACCAGGATTCCTGTTCTACGGCGTCACCTTCGGCCTCATTTACCACACATGGACAAGCCTCACCGCCAATGCTCACCGCGCAGGCTGGCCTATGCCGAAGTCTATCGAGAATCTGGTTGGGTCAGAGATTAAAGCAAAAGCAGAGAGATCCGCACGAAAGGAGTAAAAGTAATTATGATTCTTATGATGAAAGAGTATCGAGTAACCAGTCCTTACGGTCCACGAATGAGCCCTTTAAATAGAAAGCAAGAATTCCACACTGGGATTGACCTTGTAAAGCCTGCATATGCAAAGATCCAAGCTTTCGTTGCTGGGACGGTTGTTTATGCAAACATGGGGCAAGCGGGTACTGGAGTCGGCGGTTTTGGAAACACAGTAATCATCAAAGACAAAGACAATCACCTACACTTGTACGCACATCTCTCAGATTACTGTGTTTCAGTTGGTCAGTTCGTCGTTCAGGGTCAGGTGATCGGGCGGCAAGGGAACACTGGAAAATCCTCAGGTCAGCACTTGCATTATGAGGTGCGGAAAAATGGTTCAAGTTTTGGTTTTGGAAACCACATGCATCCAGTGAAGTACGTCGACGATTTTTATGCGAGGGAATGTCCACAACCAGAGAAAAAACCTGTTGATAAGGTATCCATCGAAATCAACGGAAAGCTGCTGTCAGACCAAGGCTACCTCAAAGATGGCATTTCAACCCTGCCAGTACGCGCGGTATCTGAGGCTGCGGGAGTCACGCCAGAATGGTGCCCTACGACTCAGCAGGTGAAAGTGGCAGGACACGATTTGACAGAGACCATTGAGGCTGGAGTCTCCTACGCCCCGGCTCGGGAGCTCGCTGCGGCGCTCGGCCTTCAGGTGGAGTGGGTACAAGAGATAAAAACAGTGAAGTTGAAAGGATGTGTGACAGTATGAAAGAATGGCTGACAAAGAATAAAAAGAGCGTGCTGCTGATTCTAACCGGTGTCCTTGGAATCGTAGGCGGAACCGTCATTGGTTTCAGTGAAGATCTGCAACTCCAAATCGTTAGTATCTTTGATCAACTACTGTCAGGGGCTGTCCAAAAAGGGCATAACGGCTAAATTTCAAAAATTAGAAAACATAGATTTACCAAAGTTCTGGAAAATTAATAGGGGCAACTCAAGCCAAAAAATCGACTTTTGAGATAGCCCCTACTAAACTTCATATTCTTATAGTTCGTTTTTAGTTTGTGCGAGCTTTACCGATACAATGCCAGACATATCCTCTACTGATGTAACTGAAACGGTATGAGTTCCAGTACCCCAACCGGAACTACCTTTTTTGTCAAAGGGTTTACCTGGTTTTGCTACTCCGCTCATAACCTCGTTGCCGTTTGGATCGGTAACTACGACATTAATGTCAGCTGTTCCTGTATTTTGTACATACACTTTAACCCATCCATATCCAGCAGGAATATCAAATTCAAAATCATCTTGGGTATTATTGGCAATATTCTCACCGTTAACCGGCTTTCTAGTTTTAAAAGGTTCAAAAAGACCATTTACAGAAACATCAGTTTTTTTTATCTTCCCCTTCGTAACTTGACTGTCCTGATTTTGCTGTTTTACATCTACATTGGATGATGATGCAATAACACTAGATCCAAAAGATAGAGAGCTAAGTAAAAGAGTTGCTGTTATTGTGCCTTTAATGAATCTTTTCATAAATATCCCTCCTAAATGAAATATGTTTACAACTGTATTAATATTTTACATAATCTTACAAACAATGTAAATGATAACACCAGCAAAACCAGAAGAAACATGTTAAATAATAGGTTAAATCATAGCCACTACCAACTGAAATTGATCCTAGCTAATACCAAATTACGAAGGAACGGACAGCAGTCTTCTACTTATGCACGATGTGTGGCGTGCTCAAGTAGAACAAAAATTCAAGTATAGATTATTTTTTCTCTATGGTATGATTATTGGCAACATCTTCATAAGGGCGGGGCTAGTAATGAATACTTTGTTTGTTTCGATAATGGGTGTTAACGAAGCATCCGAATTGTGGGAACTTAGTAATACAATAATCAGAGGCCTATGTAAAAGCGGCAAAATTGTAGCAACACCTATTGATGACACTTGGGCTATAATGCGAGAGCAACCAGCAGAAGCTCTAAAATCGATTGAGGATGCCCTCAAGAAAGAGAGCCTGTATCATATAGCTTTCTCTTCACCCGATGAACCAATTATCAATTTTATCAAGGATGGCATGGGCATGCTTTCTTTAGAACAGCCTATCGAAGCAATTTTTGTACATCATCCTGGTCCACTTTCTACTCGAGCTGCAAATTCACTTAGAAGAGTTGGTATTAGTACAGTGAAACGTTTGGTTGAATCTACGTTAAATCAACTTTGGCCAATTCGAAATTTAGGGAATCGCGCCTTGAGGCATACTTTCGATGCTCTAAAACAAGCAACAGATAACCCGTCCCAGTTTTAAGGAGACGGGTTATTTTATTAGTACCTGTCCATGTAATCAGAAGTGTATACGAAGTGCTTTCCTCCACCGATCATATACCGTTTCAGTTTCTCACGAAACGACTGGTCTGCAAGTGCCAATTCAACCACAAATGCCTGGGCACTCCCTAGTGACCGATTTCGTTTCGCCCTTCTATGAAATATCGGATTGTCCATTTTTTCGCGAATGAGGGCTTGAATAATCTTTAGATCCCTTGTCTAAACTGCGGATAAGGTCAGTTAAATAATTTTAAAAGGTGAATATAATTGAACAAATCCGTAGATATTCTCGAAGTAATCGTTCAGCAACTATTAGAGGATGATAGGCTGGTAAAGATGTTGATACCGAGATTACTAGAAAGGATGGAGACGAGAGGCGAGCCTACGATTGAAAAGTGGTTAACTGTTAATGAAGCAGCCAAATACCTGAATATTTCTTCTTACACGATCTACATTATGGTACGTGAAGGTACATTACCAGCATCTCGACTCGGATCATTAAGTTCACGAAAACCAGCACTTCGCTTTCAACTCAGTAAATTAAATGATTGGATGGAAGCTGGAGGGGTCCGCGATCCTGTTAACAAACAAACATGAAGGAAAGAAATTATTCCATATAGTAAAGTGCACCCAGGAGTTTGATGCCTCACGGGTGCACTTTTTTAAAGAATAGTCCTTTCGAATTTTGCCCACTTAGTTGCCCACTTTTTGCCCACTTTCTTACTACAAGATATTAACGGGAATTGATACTTTGGAAGAGAAAAGCCTGATTTATCAAGGTTTTTTAATGAGCATTTACAGGAATTTAACGTAAAAAC